>JAFDBP010000127.1 GCA_019313245.1 Deltaproteobacteria bacterium | reverse complement strand
GCGCACTGACGACTTCCGCAACGGCCTCGATGCGGTCATCGGCAATCGTGCCGGTCGCGAGCGCGCTTTGATAACCGAGCAGTGTGCCCTCGAGCACCGCGGAGATTTCGCGCAGAATCTTTTCGCGCTCGAGTTCGCACAACGCATCGATGATCGCGCTCTCGGTCGAGCCGAGATCCTCGGCGATCGCCCGAAACGGGCGCGCCTCGAACGGAACCCCAGCCTGGATCGCGCGAATCAGCGCGTTGCGATCTTCTGTCGACAGCGGCATCCTGCGATCACCTCATCCGATACGCGCGAGAGCGCTGTTCAAAGGCCAATTCGAAATGCCCGCCAGGCGCCGAAGATTCCCGAGGGTGAAGCAACCTCCACCGCGTCTTCGATCTCTCGGGTCGAAGCGTTGACGAGCAGGAGTTTATCGTCCGCATTGGCGCTCACGAGCACGTGAGATCCGCGCGGGGTGAAATCCATGTGGTAGATGCGCCTGCCGAGGCGCAGGGTATCGACGACCGCGAGCTGCTCCACGTCGATCACCTGCACGTAGGCGTCGTCCTCGTCGCCGGAAAAGCTCACCCAGACTTCGCGCTCGGTCGGGGAGCGCACCGCGTAAACGGGGTGGCCGCGCAGCGGGATCGATCGCACGAAATTCCAGGTCGTGCGATCCAGCACTGCGAGCCGATCTTCTCCGACGAGCGGTACGAAGATCGATCTTCCCGCCACCGCCCACGAGGCGAGATGCGGCAATTTGACGGGCATCGCCTTGTCGTAATCGCGTTTCGGATCGCGCAGCGATACCTCGCGGATGCCACCTTCCGGCTGGGTGAGGTCGAGGACGGAAACGCGGTCGCTCTTCATGTGTCCAACCACGTAGTAGCGCCCGTCCGGCGTGATCATCGCATCGTAGGGGTTGTTCTGGTGGGTCTTGATCCGGTGTTCGATCGGGAACTCGGGCTTCGAGGCGTCGACGAGCCAGATCTCCGCGGCTTCGATCAACACGCAGGCGAATCGGTTGCCGGGCGCATCGACCACACCCGTTACGCGCGATGCGAACCGTTCGCCATCTTTTTCAAAATTCGCGGGATGCTTCTTCAAGATCTCCATGCTTTCGGCATCGAGCAGCGTGAGTCCTCCGGGCGCGTATTCCGCGGTCGCGATCACGCGGCCGTCCTGGCTGATGGCGTTGTCGATCGAGTTTTCTGAGGTGAAGACGACGCCCGTGCGCTCGAGCTTGGCGAGATCGATCCGGCTGACCTGACCGTTGCGAGTGGCGAGATAGCCGTAACGCAGATCGGGCGAGAAGATCATCGTCGCATGACGCAGGTTGCCGAGTCCGGTGATCCGCGCGGGCAGCAACTTGCGCGCGACGAAGTCGTAGACGGCAAGGCTTTCGGACGCGCGTTCCACGACGAATACGCGGGAGCCGATGCCGCCGGGCTCGGCCGAAGCAACCAGTGCGGAGGCGAAAACAACGAACAACGCCAATGCGATTCCGCGCAGCGGCTGCGTCATAGGGCGACCTCCAGGCCCGTCGATCTCGCGATGCCAATCTCGCCGTCTTCCATCACGCATGCGGGATCGGACGCCCACGGGTCGCGATGCAATGCGAGCGCGCGCTCGCGGTGAGAGCCGCGGCAGAGCTCGCGCTCAGAGCAGCTCCCACAACGGCCCGTGAGATATTCGAGCCGTCGCCGCAACTGATCGCGCAGCGGATGCGAGAGGATGGACGCGAAGCTCTGCTCGCGGATGTCGCCCAACACCGCGGCGCGCCAGAATTGATCCGGGTGCACACGCCCGCGCGAATCGATGTTGAGGATGCGCTCTCCGGCGGAATTGCCGCCCCGCTTGCGCAGCAATTCGCGAACCCTCGCGCCCGCCGCTTCGCCGTGGCGCGCGCGGATCCAGTGCAGCAGGTAGACGCCGTCCGAGTCGTTCGATCCCGTGACGATCTTGAAATCGGAATCGGGATCGAGCAGGGCTTCGGCCTTCTCGAATAGCCAATCCAGGGCGGCGCGCTGTTGTTCGCGGTTCAGATCTTCGTGCGCCACCTGGTAGCCGCGCCCGGAGTAGACGAGATGAGAAACGTAGAAGCGGTTGACCCGCGCGTTTCGCGCCACATCGATCATCGCTTCGAGCTGATCGAAATTGCGCTTCGAGAGCGTCATGCGAAGCCCCGTATTCATGCCCGCGGCCTTCGCATTATCCAGTCCGCGCAGCGCCGCATCGAAGCCACCGTTCAAGCCGCGGTAGGCGTCGTTGAAACTCTCGATGCCATCGATGCTGACGCCCACGTAGGCGATCCCGGCGTCGGCCAACCGCTTCGCAACATCCTCGTCGATCAAGACGCCGTTGGTCGACAGCTGCGGGCTGATGCCGCGCCGCTTCGCGTGCGCGATCAGTTCGAAAACATCGGCGCGCAGCAGCGGCTCGCCGCCGCTGAAGATCACCACCCGCACGCCCGCATCCGCGAGCTGGTCGAGCAGATCGATGCCCTCCTCGTGGCTCAGATCGGTTGGCGAGGGCTCGGCGACCGCTGCCGCGTAGCAGTGTGGGCAATGCATGTTGCAGTGCATGCAGACGTTCCAGATTACGACCGGGGTGTCTCGGGTCACCGCTTCGAAGCGTCGCGGTGCGCGAGCGCTCAGATCGCCGACCGCCGAGCGGCCGAGTGCGACTTCGATGAGATCGGTTACCGGTAGCATCTGGGGTTTCCTGAATTCCGTCGGATCATGCTGCGTCCGAGCTTACACAGTCCTGGCGCCAATCCTTACTGGCCTGCCTATTGACCCCGCGGGCGCGATGGCAGAAAGTGCGATGGCAGCGGAAAAGGAGCGTAGCGTGCAGCTGAGCGGTTGGATTGCCGGGGTTCTCGCATTGTCGCTGCTGCCGGCCTGGGCGCAGGCCGCCGAGGAGCCGGCCGCGGTCGGATTCGATGCGGCGGTGACCTACGCACTGAAATGTGCCCGGTGCCACGGTGCGAGGCGCTACGGCGGCTACGGACCTCCCCTGATCCAGGCGACTCTCGCGCGCAAGCCGGACGAAGCGCTCGTCACGGCGATCCTCGAAGGTCTGCCCGCCACGCAAATGCCCGCGTTCTCCGACCAGCTCAGTAGCGCCGAGGCGCGCCGATTGATCGAATTCTTTCGCCAATCCGAAGAAGAGATCCATTGGTCGCTCGCGGATATCGAGGCGAGTCGCGTCGAAGAGGAGGCCAAGGGCAATGCGATTTCCGGCGCGGTGAAACGCGAGGAGTTGATCCTCGTCGTCGAGCGCGGCTCGGGAAGCGTCTCGGTTCTCGATGGCGGCAGCATGCGCGAACTCGATCGCTTCGAGGTCGGCCGCATTCACGGCGGCATCAAGTTCGACCGGGGGCTGCATCAGGCGTTGGTCGCAACCCGCGACGGAACGCTCGTCGATTACGATCTCGATCGCGGCGCACTTCGCACACGCGTGAAGGTCGGCGTCAACACCCGTAACATTGCCGTCTCGAGCGATGGAAAATTCGTCGTCGCGGCAAACCAGTTGCCGCAGGGGCTCGTCGTCCTCGACGGCCGCCTGCGACCCAAGGCAATCCTTCCACTCCCCGGTCAGCCGAGCGCCGTCTATCAGGTCCCCCGCAGTCGACGTTTCATGGTCACGCTTCGCGATCTGCCGCAGCTCTATTTCGCCAGCGATCCCGAATGGAAACTCGAGCTCGTCGAGCTTTCCGAGCCCTTCGAGGATTTCATCTTCATCCCGGGCACGACCCGCCTGGTCGCGAGTTCTCGCAAGGGCAGCCGGCTGATCCTCTACGACTTCGAGCGAAACGAGATTCTCGCCGCATTGGAGGCCGAGGGCCTGCCTCACCTGTTTTCTGCGAGCTTCTTCAGCCGCAATGGCACACTTCACGCGGCGTTCAATCACATGGGTGTTCCACGGCTCTCGATCATCGACATGGACGCGTTCGAAGTCGTCGCGCAGCTGCCGCTGGTCGGCTCCGGCTACTTCACGCGCACCCATCCGGGTACGCCCTACCTCTGGATCGACTCCAACACCGAGACGATCCAGCTGGTCGACAAGCGCACGCTCGAACTCGTCGACCGCACGCTGGTCCCGGAGGCGGGCAAGAAATCGATGCACGTCGAATTTACAGCCGATGGCAGCAAGGCCCTCGTGAGCATCTGGCACGAGGAAGGAGCCGTCGTGGTGTACGATTCCACCACGCTCGCCGAGATCCAGCGGCTTCCCTACGCGATGCCCGTCGGGAAGTACAACGCCGCCAACAAGACCCGAGCGCTCGACTGAGTGCCGGCGAATCTTGGAGGATTCCCCATGTCGAAGCTCAGCATCGTCGAATGCCTCGCAGCGATCGGTCTGATCATTGGGTTCACCGGAATTGCGTGTACCAGCGTCTCTGCTCGAGACGACGTACCCGAAGAAGTCAAATCCAGGCCAAACCCGGTGACGCTGGAAGAGAGCGAAATCCGTTATTACGAACGGCAATTCAAGGGGAAGTGCTCGCGCTGTCACGGGATCGACGGAACCGGAAAAGGCTCCGACGCAGAGGCTTCGGATCAGATCGTCAAGCCCGCGAACTTTACGGATGCAAAATACATGGCGAGCCGAACCGACGGGCAGCTCTTCTACCAGATCCTGAAGGGCGGTGGCGATCGCTGCGCGATGCCCGCATTCGGCCCCGGGTCCGATCACGCCTGGACGGAGGACAAGATCTGGCACATGGTGGCCTTCGTTCGCCGCTTCGCGCAGGCGAGCAGCCAGTAGCGTTCGATCCGTCAGCTCAGGCTCGCCTGATCCGCAGGTCGCCAGCCGTGATGGCGATGGCGACCCGCGCCATCAAGGTGAACAACAGCGCCCCCACGGCCCAGATGCCGACGCCGACCGTCACCTCGTTCAGGCTGGGGGTGTACTCGTAGATTTCACCCAGCGCATCCGGGGTGAATCCCGGCAGCAGCAGGCCCATGCCCTTTTCGATGTAGATCCCGCAAAACGAGAACACGCAACCCAGGGTGAGGATGTTCAGGTTGAGCCTGAATTTCGGCACCATGAAGATGATCAGGGCCAATACGTTGCAGCAGAGCGCGACCCAGGTGTAGATGGAGATGCTCGACAGCCCGTGGAGCCCGAACCATTGGAAGTGGGCGTGAACGGAGTGGCTCGTCTGTCCGTAGAATTCGGTGAAGACCTCCGACGCGACGAAGAAGAGGTTGATCGCCATCGCGTAGGCGAGCAATTCGCCGATCTTGAAGAGCGCGGTTTCCGTGATCTCCATGCGGTGGACCTTCCGCAGGACCCGGAAGATCAGGAAGATCAGCGCGGGTCCGGAGCAGAATGCGCCCGCGATGAAACGGGGAGCCAACAATGCGGTGTGCCAGAAGGCGCGGGATTTGAGGCCCGTGAACAGAAAGGCCGTCACGGTATGGATCCCGATCGCGAACGGAATCGAGAGGAAGATGAGCGGCAGCACGAGCCGCGGGTTGTACTTCCGGTTCGAGAAGGTCATGAACAGGATGTAGGTGGCGATGAACCAGTTGATCAGGAAATACACATTCAGGACCAGGATGTCCCAGGTCAGCAGAGAGTGTGGGAAATTGGGGGTTCCGATGATCGGTATGAGATGCCAGACGAACTCGGGCCGGCCGAGATCGACTGTGACGAAGAGCATGCACATGATGATAGCCGCAACCGAGGCCAACTCGCCGATCAAGACCACGTCGCGGATCGGGCCCCAATTGTAGACGTAGGCGGGGACGACCAGAACGACAGCCGCTGCCGCCACTCCGACCAGGAACGCGAAGTTTCCGATGTAGAAGCCCCAGGAAACCTGATCGCGCATGTGCGAGGTGATCAGTCCGTGGGTGAGCTGATTGCCATATGCGTTCGCCCCGAGTGCGATCAGAATTACCAGTGCCAACAGCCAGATGTAGTAGCCCCTGCTGCCGCTGGCCACGGCGAGAAGGCTTCCCTTGATGAAATGCGTGAAGAGATGCAGGTCGTGCATCAGCTCGCTGCTCCACGCAGCCGCGCAGTTCGAACGGATTTTCGCTGATGCCTCAACTCCGCCCCTCGGTTCCCCAGAAATAGAAGAATTTCGGGTTGGTCTCGAGTTCTGCCTTCAGCACGAAGGTCCTCTTGTGTTCGAGCAGGTATCGAATTTCGCTGTTCGGGTCGAGCAGGTTACCGAATTTGCGCGCGCCGACTGGGCAGGCCTCGTGGCACGCGGGCAGGCGACCCTTGCGCACCCGCTGGATGCAGAACGAGCACTTCTCGACCACGCCGCGCGCGCGCGGCTTGTTGCCGAGGATGTGCATGTCCGGGTTGACTTCTTCGGCCGGAAGATTCGGCTCGCCCCAGTTGAAGTGGCGCGCTCCGTAGGGACACGCCGCCATGCAATAGCGACACCCGATGCACCAGTCGTAGTCGATCACGACGATTCCGTCGGGCTCCTGCCAGGTCGCACCGGTTGGGCAGACCGTGGAACACGGCGAATCCTCGCAGTGCTGGCAGGCGATCGGAACGTAGAACTTCCCCTCTGCGGGGACCTTCTCGTGCTCGTAATAGGGGTTGCCTTCCTCGAGATTGATCGTGCGCAACGCCTCGGAGCGTTCGAATTCGAGCACCCGGATCCAATGGATTTCGGGGTCTCGCGACTGGTTGTTCTCGTCCACGCACGCGTACACGCATTTCCGGCAGCCAATGCAGCGCGAGATGTCCAGCCCGTAGCCGTAGAGCACGCCGTCCATCGGGCCGATGGCGGATACGCTGACGTCCTTGCCGTATTTCTCGGAGTATTTGCGTTCCAGCCGCTCGATAACTCCCTTCAGCTCTTCGTCCGAGAGCTCGCGGAAGTTCTTCTGCATGAAGGTCTCGAAGTCGAATTCCAGCGCACTTGCGATGGCGGGTGCGCCGACCGCGGTCCCCGCGCCGACGGTCGCGGCGGTCTTGAGGAAGTCGCGGCGCGAGCTGCCCTTCTGCGAGCCCTTTGCTTGCCCAGTCGCTTGTTTGTTCCGTCTGAAAATGCCCAATCTACTGTTCTCCCGGGAGGCTTGTGCGCAGCACGATTTCTTCGGGCCGCCTGGGTCTCGGCTCGCCTTCGATCGGCACGAACGGCGGCGTGTGGGGCTCGTGACAGAAGACGCAGGTCACGTACTCCCGATCGCCTCGCCAGTTTCCGGTCACCTTCCCGTGAACACCCGCGCGCCATTCCGGAAGCTTCTTGCCATGACATTGGGTGCAGAGCTTCCAGGAGTCTTCGAAGGGAACCAGCGACGCATCGGCCAGGCGGAGGTTGTTCGGATCCACGGCGTCGTGACAGTGCCGGCACCAGAGGTTTCCGTGCTCGAGTTTCGTGTCTTCGTGTTCGAATTCGAGCTCGCGCGGGACCGGCCCCTGCTCTCGAGTCACCTCGTCATGGCAGTCGTTGCAGGGCAGATAGTCATCGGCCACTTCGGGGGCGGGCAGCAGGATCGCCTCGCCATCCGCGATCTGCGGCCGAGGTGGATAGTCGCGCGTCGTCTCGGGCTGGTGCTCGAGTCGGACGGTAAAGAGTCCGGCGATGACCACGACCGCGAGCGCGATGACTGACCAGATCGTGAGCTGAATGGGAGGGTGACGATCGCCATCCAAATCGTGATCGTCACCCGTCATTCTCAGTCCGCCTCTCCAGTAGCAGCCGGATCGTAGCCTTCGGGAATCGGGTGGGCGATCTTTTTCACGGCCTGCTCGAAATCGAATCCGGACGTGCTTCCATCGGCCAGCGTGTAGGCTTTTTCATCCCATGCGGGGCTTTCGTCATTGTGGCAACCCGTGCAGAGCTCGGCGGTCGGTATGATCAGGCCCTTCGCGATCGCCTTTTCGCGGTCCATCATGATCTTCTTCTTCCTGTAGTCCTTACCCGCACCGTGACAAGATTCGCATTGCACGCCGGCCGTCCGGTCGAATTTGTTCGACACCCGCTCATTCGGAACGCCGTGAGCGGTCGAATGACACTTGATGCAACGGTCATCGGTTTGTGGATTGTCTACGCCGGCCTCGGCGCCCCACTTCTTCGCCTTTTCTGTTCCGAGCGTCTCGTAGGCCTTCGCGTGCCTGGATTCGAGCCAGACACCAAATTGATTGCCGATCGCCTCCTTCTGATGGCAGGTCTTGCACTTTTGATAGCCTACAAAATCGTGCCCTTCATCGGCGAACGCCGATTTCGCCAACAATAACGCGAGCGCGAGAAGTACAGCGCCCAGTGCGGAGAGGCCGAGAAACGCGTGGATCAGTCTGCGGTCAAAAATGCTCTTGGAATCCATGGAACCTCCTAGCGTCCGCCAGTTGCGGCTCGGGGCGTGAACCCGCCCGGCACGAAGCCGGGCGGGTTCGCGCATTGGGGTCTGTTTAGTAGACGTCGTGAACCGTGTTGTACACGTTCCACTTGCCCGTCGGCGTGACCAGCCAATCGCCCTTGATCCGGGTCTTCTCCTTCAGCGTCTTGTCGTCGTAGATGATCAACTCACCTTCTTTGTCCCAGACGGCGGCCCAGACCTCGTCACCCGCCTTGTTGTATTCGAAGTGCACGACCTTCCCGTGATCGGCG
>JAFDBP010000126.1 GCA_019313245.1 Deltaproteobacteria bacterium | reverse complement strand
CAACGGATTCCAAGTTCGTCAGAGCGCTTGGCGTATTCCAGGCCGCTGGAACAGAACACATCGCCTTCATCTGCGATCGGATCACAAAGCTCGAACCCGACCTGGCTGATGAATGCAGGAAGCTCAGGGCTCGTCATTCGAGCGAGAACGGCGGGCAAGCGCGCTCGCCCGCCGCGCATGGCACCTGACCTTCCTGCATTCACCGGTCCAGACAACGAAAACTCCCTCGACCCAACTGAACCGTTAGGGTTTCCCAAACCAGACACAGGGTTATATTCCGGTGGTTGAAGCGAATGAACGTCATGCTGCCGGTAGACGCTCGTGGCCGAGTAAACTGCGAACTCCAACCTTTGATTCGATTTCAAGGAGAACAACCATGCGAGAAATGGCCGGATCCTTTCTTCTGCTACTCTGCCTGATCGCGACGCCAGCCGCGGCGCAGACCTCTTTTCAGTTTTCTTTTCCGGGGGTACAGGCTCCGAAAGCCGACAACGTCGATGGCTTTCGCCTCGCTCTTTTTCACGCCAAGAACGCGAGCGTCGGGGGATTCGACCTGGGAATCGCGTCCTTCAGTGAAGCCGAACGCCGATCCGGGTTCAGCATGATCTGGGGGGTCGAAAGGGTGACGGGCCCATCGTCGGGTCTTGCCAGCGGTTTCGTGAACGTTCACTCCGGCATCGATTCGAGCGTCAATGCGGCATTCATCAACAGCATCAAGACACAGGAGAGCGGCGCCAACATCGGATTCATCAACCTGGTCGACCAGAAGAGCAACTTCGATCTCAGCGGTATCGGAATTTCGAGCGAGTCGAACGTCCAGGTCGGTTTCGTCAACATCACGAAGAAGATCAACGGCGTCCAGATCGGCTTCCTGAACGTCGCCGAAAACGGTTTTCTGCCGGTATTCCCTTTCTTCAATTTTCCGAAAGACGAGCCGTGAGTTGGCAATACGAACTGCCCGTATCGACTGGCCGAGGATCGGAGTCAGTCTAGGCGAATTCGACATCAACCAGGTCGCTCACCACCTCGACGTCGCGCCCCAGCACGGCGTTTCGATGGAGCCTACCGCGATCAGGGCCGACGCCTCGATGGGGTCTGACCCTCGAGTGGCTGGGGTTCACGCTGTCCGGGCGCAGATCAGGTTGGGGAAGGTTGTGCTTGACATCGGATCGGAGGAATTGCGTTAATATACGTACGACGGCGTAGCCGCAAGAAGGGAGAATCACCCCATCCAGGGATGCGGGCCAGGCGTCTGACATGATCTGGTGAAGTACAACAAGCCCTTCCCGGGATTGCGTGCGCGGCAGCGTCGGGATTGACAGATCGACGAGAAGACAGCGATGAGGCCGTTCCAATCGCGTCAGGTCATCCTCGCATTCGTCGCATGCGCCGTGGCGGCTGGCAGCCTGCTAGTCATCGGGTCGGCGCAGGCGGACATGGCGCTATTCCGGGTGGAGCAGCGTTGGTACGATTCCCCCAATCCGCCCATGACAACGCCTGGTGGCGCCGGCACGTACCAGGCCTACATCCACCCGTACTACGTGGACACTCCCCATAAGCTCTACTTGAGACCGCCCGCGACGGCCATCGTGGAGCCCGGCAACCCGATCGGTGGGGCGTTCACGCTTCCGACGGGGTTCATCAACGTCATCTACACATTTACGATTGGTGGCTCTTTTCCTGTTTGGCCGGGCTACACCACGTACTTCTACGTGAGTTATTACAACGGCCCTGGGGGATTCGGACCGAACCACGGGGCAACGGGTCCGACCCGAATCGTCTTCCCGACCACGATGGGAAACCCGTATCCGACCTACACCTCAACCCATCGAAAGTGGATCAGCGGCAATTACGGGGACGGCGACCCGGTCACCCCGACCACCACCTTCGACGGTCGATACGACCTGAGCCGAGGTGGCTCGATTACCGTCACGCCGGGACCGAGACGCTTTGGCGGCACGATGAAAATCTTCTACGGACCGAACGCGGGCTTCGATCAGTACATCTACTACTTCTGGCCGGCCTACTACAAGGCGTATGGCAACTACCTCTGTTTCGATGAGGGGAAGTTCGGCTGTGCCCCGAGTACCTTCGCAAGTGATATCGGTGACACCACGGCGTACTTGGAGGCCACGTGGTACCGGTTGAACGTCACGGGAACCGGAACCGGCGCGCAGACCAAAGCCAATACCGCCAAGGCCACCACCCCGACGACGCCTTCTGGGGCCGCTCCCACGCCGTACGGGAACGCCAGCTTCATCACGGGGATGCGGCGATACCTGAACCTGATTCACCCGTGGACGACCGGATTTGCCAAGGTCCACAACGCGAAGGGATCTGCGTGGCGCTTCTTCAACCCCGAGCCCATTACACCCCAGGCGCAGGGCTACGACATCAGCCTCGGCGATGTCACCCTCTCGGTGAAGAAAAGAAACTACAATTGGGTTTTCAACAAGACGCTCAGCACGATCACCACCACCACCAGCACCCCGTTCACGCAGGTCCTGAAGGGCGTCACTCGCGTCGTATCGATGGTCCGCCCGAGACTCGTTCACGATTACAACGTGCCGGTGGGCTCGAGCGCGGATCCGATCACCAACATCTGGCAGGCCGCCCGGCTGCACACGATGAGGGTCTTCTTCCTGCCCGAGCCCACGGGGATGCTGATGCTGGGCGCCGGGATCGCGGCCCTGCTGGGCCTGTCCCGCATGCGGTGGCGCTGATCCGCGCGGGCGGGGATCATTGTGCGCGCGCGATGCTCCGAGCGAACGAGTCGCTCGAGCTGCTCCCGGCCTCCAGCCGATGAACGCCCCGCATCTTTTCACGAGCGAAATGCGTTGTGGTGTCCCCAATGGGACTCGAATCCGTTTGTTTCGCGGTTGGATTGCAATGGACTCGAGAACTCAGCGACCGAGCAGAGACCGGAAATCCGCTCCACGAGCGTCCCCGCCGCATTCCGCTCGCCTCGCCCGTCAGTTCTGTGTCGCTACTCGAAACACTTGATGCGGGTGCTCTCGTAGTAGTACGGACGCAGCGGCGCCGCCCCGGTGATCGCAATCGTACCGGTGCTGAACCCCGGTTTCGGCGGAGGCACCGCTCCGTTCTCGCAGTTCAGCGGCCCCTGGAACAAGACGTCCCACTTCACGGTGGTCGTGATGCCTCCGCCGGAGCAAGTGACGAGCTTGGAGTCATCGACGAGCACATCACCATCGTCGTCGACCATTTCGAGGTCGATCGGCGTCGGCGGCGAAGACTCTCCGGGCTCGCAGTTGGCTCCCGAAGAATCCACGGCGGTGAGGTTCATCACCAGCGTCCGGGTGGTTTCCGATCCTCTTCCTCCGCTCCCCACATTCTTGAGGACGACCTGATTCGGGTTGACGTTCTCGATTTCGCAGAGGCAGCTGAGGTCAAGAGGAGGGGCTCCCCTCTGCCGCGGCGGCCATGTGGAAGGGGCCGTGGGCACGGGTGTGGGTGTGGGTGATTGGATTGGCGTCACAGTCGGCGTCGGAGTTGGCGTCAGAGTGGGTATCCCGCTCGGCGTTGCTGTGGGCGTTGCTATCGGTGTTGGACCGGGTGTGTGAGTTGGCGCCGGGGTTGGCGTCAGAGTGGGCATCCCGCTCGGTGTTGCTGTGGGTGTTGCTATCGATGTTGGACCGGGTGTGTGAGTTGGCGTCGGTGCCGCGCCCACTTCAACCAGGTAAGCGCTCTGGAACGCGGTCGTACCGGTAATGACTTTGCCGTTGAGGTCGAGGACGTCATCGGTCGGGCCAGCCGCATCGGATCGAATCTCGAACGTGCCATTTCCGACATGGGCACCCTTGGAGAAGGTGACCGTTCCGAGCTGGTGGCTCTGGCCCGCCGACAAGCCCGTACCCAGGTAGGCGGCAGGGAACGCGCCGGAGTTGATGTTCTCCACCCGAGATCCCGTGTCGGTCGTCGTTCCAAGCATCAGCGGCAGTGGGCCACCCTCCGTGCTTGCAAATGAAACGACCGAGAGGCCCACGACGCCGCTGTAGTCGACGCTGACGCCGGCACCCAGCGAGCCGCCGGAGCCCGCGGTGAGGATCACCTGCAGGGTGATCTCGCTCCCATCGGGTAAGTCAGGGCCAATTGTGTCTGTACTGTTCTCGACCCAGATCAGATCGATTCTGGCGCTCGCGCTCGGCGTCGATGTCGGTGATGCCGTCGCAGTCGCTGTCGATGAAGGTATTGGGGTTGCCGTGGAAGTCGGCGTGGGTGGCGGTGGGATCGGCGTTCCAGTTGGAGTGGCCGTCTTCGTCGGCGTTGGCGTCGACGTCGAGGTCTCTAGCGGGGTGGCGGTGGGCGTCACAGCCGACGTCGCGGTAGGGCTGGGCGTCGGCCCAGCCCGGGCAATACCGGACCAAACTGTCACGGTAAGCGTAAGAACGACGAGGGATTCTACGAAGGAACGGAGGATCGCCAGGTTCCACACGACTGCTCCTCCTCGCGTGCGAAGCTCTAAACGGACAGAGACTTCCGATGTTGGAACCGTCGACCGCGAAGTATACCCCGGATGGCTTGTCCCCGCGGGAACTTTCAAATCTTCGACGATCTTTTGTGTCCTCGATGTGCGAGCGGGAATCCCGACCAGAGCGGTCATAACGATGCATTTCGGCCAAATCGTGGGAGAAAGCTCAATTCCAGGAATCTGTTGGTCTTCCCACTCTCCGGCGAGGCATCACATCGATCATGCGAAAGAAGCATGCGCTTGACATTGGAACGCGGAAAGAGCCTTAATCTACCTACGACGGTGTGGCCGCGAGAACGGGCAATTCCCCGCTCCAGGCATGCGTGCCAGGTGCCTAAACTGATCTGGTGAGGTGAAGACGCCCTTTCCGGAATTGCGCGCGCGGCAGCGTCGGGATTGACAGAGCGACGGGAAGACAGCGATGAGACCGTTCCGATCGCTTCGGGTCATCTTCGCGTTCATCGCATACGCCGTGGCGGCAGGCAGCCTCCTGGCCCCCGACACCGCGCTGGCGGACACGGCGCTGTTTCGGGTGGAGCAGCGTTGGTACAAGTACCCCAACCCCCCCGTGACCACGCCGGGTGGCGCCGGCGTGGACCAGGGCTACCTCCAGCCCTACACCGTGAGAACCAAGAAGGGGGAATACCTCTACCCGCCCCCGACGGCCGTGGTGGCACCCGGCAACCCGATCGGCGGGGCGTTCACGCTTCCGCAGTCTTTCCTCACCTTCAGCGACGTGGGCACGCTCACTCCGAGGACCGCGTGGCCAGGCTACACCACGACCTACTACTACATCGGCTACAACGGCCCCGGGAAGTTCCAGCCGAACTTCGGCTCGACGGCTTCGCAGCTGCGCCTGGTCTTCCCAACCACGGGGGGAAATCCGACGCCGAACTACGGGGTTGGCTTGCCACTCACCCCGACCACCACCTTCTCCGGTCGGTACGACATCAGTCGAGGCGGGTCGATCAACGTCACGCCGGGACCGAACCGTTTCGGCGGCACCTTCAGGCTGTTCTTTGCGCCGGAAGCGGGCTGGAAGCAGAACATCGACTACTTCAGCCCGGTCCTCTACCAGGGGTACGGCTACTACCTCTGCTTCGATGACGGGATGTACGACTGCACCCCGAACACCTTCGCAAGTGAGCCCGGAACCACGGCGATGTACCTGGGTGTCTGGTGGCTGTTGACCGAGAAAGGCAGGGCCAAAGCGACCACCCCCACGACGCTCAACGGGACCGTCCGCACGCCGTACGGGAACGCCAGCTACCTCAAACGAAGCCAGCATTACCTCAATCTGATTCACCCGTGGACGACCGGGTTTGCCTCGGCCCACAGCGGGCCGTGGAATCACTCGAGACCCATTACACCTCAGGCACAGGGCTATGACACGAGCCTCGGCGGTATCGACCTCACGGTGCTTCACTACGACTGGAACTGGAATTGGAACAAGACGCTCAGTACGCTCAGCACCACCACCCAGACGAACAAGCAATACCTGAAGGGTGTCACTCGGGTCGTTTCCATGGTCCGCCCGAGGCTCACTTGGACCTTTGCGGTGCCCTTGGACCCGAGCGTGAAACCGATCGAGAACGTCTGGAGCCCCGCCTGGATGTGGAACCTGAAAGTGTTCTTCCTGCCCGAGCCTATGGGGCTGCTGATGCTGGGCGTCGGAATCGTGGCCCTGCTGGGCCTGTCCCGCGTGCGGAGGCGCTGATCCGAGATTGGAACCCGCTCACCCGAAAATCTAAGCCCCGAAATCATGGAGAAAAAGTAATTAGAAGCCGAGCAAACGCGCCTCATTGTGCAAGAGTCACCACAATATCCTCAACAGAAAGCGGGCAAATTGCGACAATGGGGTGTTCTCGCCAAGGAGGCACTCATGCGCCTGTTCCTGTCAGTCCTTGTTACAGCTCTGCTCGTGTTGGCCGGGCCTTCGAGCGACGCCAGGGGCGATCGCCCCTGCCCCGAGGGCTGGGTGTTCCCCATCGATTTGATTGTCGGTTTAGACCCCGATGGGAACGGGGCGCTTCGAGACGCCTTCGAGGCGGACCTCGATTGGATCGCGCAGGATCTGCGGATACACGAACTATTTGTGTCAAAGTGGATCAGCACCCGAAAAAATATTGCGCTCGTTCAAGTGGGACCAGAAGCGCGGCACAGGCGGCCGGTACCACCAGAGGTGGCCGAACGGAGGCTTGGGAAGTTGAAGGCTGCGCTGGAAGATCTGCCCTACATGTACGCCGTCCAATACAACCATGTCGTTTGTTTTCGCTTCTAGGCCCCTACTCAAATCGAAGCGACCGAGTGGGGCCAGCCCGGAAACAGAGGATTCTCAAAATCAGTCGCCCTAAATTGGGTGTCACGTCACACCCGCTCGCCCAGAAACCCAGAAGCCCCAAATAGAAGGATTTCAGGCGCCAACCCGATTTCGCGATATGCCCGATTTCGGTAGATCCTGCAGGCTTGCCGCGCGCGGAGGCGCCGCGCATATTGAATCCCGCGAGAACAACCTTCACCGGGGGCCGTTTTGCGGTCGATCGTCCGAAGCTTGCCGCCAGATCCCCGCTTCGTCTGCGAGGATTTTGAACCCGTCTACCTCGAGACCTGGCGGCGGGGACTGCTGCCCGCGAGGGTCGCGGCCGGCCTCGCAGAGCTCGCGGAATGCCGTATCTGCCCGCGTAATTGCGGGGTGAACCGGATGTACGACGAACGCCGCGTCTGCCACACCGGGCGCCACGCGATCGTCTCATCGGCCTTCGCGCACTTCGGCGAGGAGCACTGCCTGCGGGGCACGCGGGGTAGCGGCACAATCTTCTTTGCGCTCTGCAATCTGCGCTGCGTGTTCTGCCAGAACTGGGACATCAGCCAGCGCGCGAGCGGTCCGGAGATGGACGGGGAGCGCATCGCCGACCTCATGCTCGCACTTCAAGAGAGCGGTTGCCACAACGTGAACTTCGTGACACCCGAACACGTGGCGCCGCAGGTCGTGGAGGCGATCGCCTCGGCGGTACCGCGCGGATTGCGCGTGCCGATCGTATACAACACGAGCGCGTTCGACGGGCCGCAGTCGCTTCGCTTGATGGATGGTTTGGTCGATATCTACATGCCGGACTTCAAATTCTGGAGCCGAGAAAGCGCGCGCACCTACAGCCGCGCGAAGAACTACCCCGAGGCCGCACGCGCGGCAATCCGCGAGATGCACCGTCAGGTCGGCGACCTGCGCTTCGGCGCCGACGGTGTAGCGCGCCGCGGGCTGCTCGTGCGCCACCTCGTGATGCCCGGACAAACGGACGAGACGGCCGCGATCGCGCGCTGGCTCGCCGACGAGATCTCGCCCGACACCTACCTGAACCTCATGGGTCAATACCGACCCGAATACGAGGTCGGCGCAATCGGCAGCGACGGCCGTCCAAAGCACGCGGAGATCCGGCGGCGCCCGACCGCGGGGGAAATGGAGGCCGCCTATCGCGTGGCACGCGATGCCGGACTCTGGCGCTTCGACTAGCGCGGCGGTGGGTCGCATCGGAGCACACCTCGTTGCGAACCTGGCGCTGGACACGAGGACGTAGCGCGGCGGCAGTCCTCTGCGTGATTCGGAGTCGGACCTTCTGGGCGGTGATCATTGAAATGCCCGTCGTGATGCTGACGCTGAAAACGTACGCGCATTCGATGCAAGACGAAGAACCGACCTGAGTTTCGCCGATTTCGGCACCCCACCGGCGCCCAAACGGCGCTATACGGCCCCTCTCTTGAGCGATGACACCGACGACGAAAACACCCCCGACCCAACGGGCCGGGGACATTCACTTTTTCTGGAGCACGAGACCGGGCTCGCTGGCGCGCGCCGCTGCGCGGCGTGCGCTTTGCGCTTGCCGAGCGAAGCTCGGCCGCGAACCGGCGACACCTACGTTGGCAAGGAGATGCTGGCGTTGATTTCATTGAGGGATTTCGACCGAAGCGGTCATATCGGGTCGTTTCGGTCAATAGTGGGGGAAGCGCCGGAGAAAATAACCCTGGGAGCGATGGAGGCACGGGCAACCGTAGGCTGACATCACTCAAGCGGTACTTCTCTCTAGTTGACGTGCAGGTCATCGGAATCTTGGGGGGATTCGCAACGCATGATACCTCGTGTTTCTGCCGAGCAGCGGGACTCTGCCAGAGTGGGAAGATCGTGATCGCGCTCACACTCGCGACATGCGTCGAAGGTGCGTGTGCTCAGGTTCGACCGTTAGGCGACCGAAAGAGAGGTGACATCCAACGGCGTCTGGAGGTCTCGACATGTTTCTGCGACTCGCTCTCTTCGCAATCCTTTCCATCACCGTGGCTGCACCCTCATTGGGGCTGGCAGATCCGCCCAGTCATGCGCCGGCCCACGGCTATCGAAACAAGACGAAGCATCAAGAATCCGAGAAGGTCGAAATTGTATTCGACTCGGAACGGGGCGTGCGTGTGGTCGTCGGGATGCCTGGCATCTTCTTCGAAGCCGGCAAGTACTATCGTCATGTCGATGGTCATTGGCACGTCAGCGCGAGGGTCGACGGTGGGTGGTCCTTGGCTGCTTCGAGCGCGATTCCAGGCGCTATCGCCAAGACGCGCGCTCATCGCGGCCCGGCAAAGATAAAGCACCGCAAGTAGCACGTCATCTTCATCGGTTGGCAGGCTTCACTCGAGCGATCGTCGACCATCGGGCGGCCTTCGGCGCCAGAGGAGACGGCACGCCTATGATGACAACGATCCAGACGCGACGCCCCAGCGCAGCCGGTGGCATCGGCCACCGAGCCGTCCGCCATCGATTTGCGTCATTTGTAATCGCCGCGATCGGGATGCTAGTTGCCGGTCGGGCGCAGGCACTGGACATCGCAGGCGTGCTGCCCAACTCGATCGGTCTACCGGAAGTCAACGTCGTCTTGCGTTCGACGGCGGGCGCAGCACCGTACTCCGGCTTTGATTCTTTCGCGTTCCCTCTGACCAACTTGAGGATGATCTACGACACTGGCGCGAGCGGCGTAATCATCTTCGAGGGTCCTGCGCAGGCGCTCTCACTTCCGGTCGCACAGTTTTCCGGTACCGAACTCGTCTTTTCGGACGTCGGGGTCGGTGGGAGTACGACTTTCGAGGTCTCCGACGACCTTCACATGAGCCTGGGAAGTTTCACGCAAGACCCGCCCAATCCCTACACGGCCGACGCTGACTACCCGCGACAGAACCCGGGGCTGCGGCTGCAACTCGGTCCGCCCGGTTCGGCCGTGCCCTTTATCTCCGACTTTACCCAGCTGGGCATCGCGGGAATGCCGGCCATGGCGGGGCGCGTGTCGGTGATCAATCCCAAGCTGGCCGAAGTTTCATTCTTTGAATTGACGCCTGCCGACACGATCCATACTCACGTGTATGACCCTGCGGCGCCTCCGGAGACTGGCCCTGGCATTCTTACTTCGGATTTTCACGTCGAACTCTCCCTCAAGTCCTTCGATCGCTTCACGCAGACGACCCCAGCGGGCGCCTCCGGACCCACGCTGAATGCGAACCCATTCATTGGTCCCGACCCCTTGGCGGCCCTTGAGGGCGTGTTTCCGCTGCCCGACACGCCACCGGGAATCACGGTTAGCCTGGACGGCAGCGAGGCAACGGGCACCTTCCTCCTCGATACCGGCTCCCAGATCACGTCCATATCCAGTGCAATGGCCTTGACGGTGGGCGTGCGTTACTGGGCACCCGGAGATCCCGGCTATGACCCGGGCTACCCGGCGACGCTGGTGATGGATGCGGATGGCTCACTCGTCCCGGACCAGTTTACCGTCACAATCGGCGGCATCGCGGGTACCAAGACGATCGCCGGCTTCTATCTCGACTCGCTTCTAGTGCGAACGATCGAGGGAGATCCACTCGTCGATAGCGATCCGAACCACCTTCGGTTCGCACCCGCTCCGGTGTACGTGCATGACATAGAATTGATGGATCCCGTCACGATGGACACTTTCACCTTCGATGGCATCTTCGGGACGAACTACCTGTTCGGGAGCGGTGATCTTTCCGCCCTGTCCGGCTTCGATGTGCCCTTCCGGCCCGGCCCCTTCGAGTGGCTGGTGCTCGACTTCGACTGGTCCCCTCCGACCCTTGGCCTGATCCTCACGCCCGCCGCGACACCTACGGCGACGCCAACTGCGACGCCAACGCCAACCCCGACGCCCGAGCCCAGTGCGGTTGTTCAACTCGTTGCCTTAGGAGTGGGACTGGCATTCCTCAAGAATTGCCGGATGCGCAAGAACCAGAGAACGAAACCAACGAGTCAACGTTCAACTCGACATTGAAAAAAGATGCGCGCTCGTGGGGCGACAGATCGGCTGCACGTTGGTTGTCCATTGCAGGGTACAAGCACACAAGAAGAAAACGCCCCCGACCCAACGGGCCGGAGGCGTTCACTTCTGTTGGAGCACGAGACCGGGCTCGCTGGCGCGCGCCGCTTCGCGGCATGCGCTTTGCGCTTGCCGAGCGAAGCTCGGCCGCGAGCTACTCGGAAGCTTCGCTTCCTCCCCCCCCACGTTGGCGAGGAGATGCTGGGGTAGATTTCATTGAGGAATTTCGCCGGAAGCGGGCATATCGATGCGTTTCGGTCAATACTGGGGGAAAGTGACTTCGAGGAGGTTCTCGGTCAATCGACACGGCCCGGTACGAGCCGCAAGAGGGTAGGATCGATCATCTCGATGAATAGACCCAAAGACTTCTACGTAGTCGCCAAAGAGCCCGGAGCCGAGCACCCTGGCCTGCCTACCTGGGCGAATGAGAGCGCGAATCCGATCGGGCTAGAGGAAGGGCCGCGAGCCGCGATGCAGCGTGTCGAGGTCGATGGAATCCCCGGGGCATTTCAACTACTGAACGCCTTGTCGCCCGACGAGTGCCGTCGCTTCATCGAGTGCACTGAATCCCTGGGGTATCTCCCCGATGCGGCAGTTTCACTCCCGAGGAGTGTTCGCCACAACCACAATGTGACCTGGGTAGTGGACGAGCAGACCGATGGCATCCTCTGGCGCCGCTGTGTGGACTTCGTGACCGACGACCGGGAAATTTTCGACGACAAGAAGCCCCTGGGTCTGAATGCTCGGTTTCGATTCTATCGCTACCAACCGGGTGATTTCTTTCGGCCGCACACGGACGGCGCCTGGCCGGGGAGTCGCGTTGTGGATCGAGAGCTGATTGCCGATGCGTATCCGGACCGCTTCAGCCAGATGACCGTCCTATTCTTCTTGAGTGATGAGTTCGAAGGCGGCGACACACAGTTCTGGGTGGACAAGAACGACCCGTCTCGGCCCGCACGCAATCAGGACGAAGTGGAGTGGATCAACGTCAGGACACCTGCGGGTGGCGCACTTTGCTTCCCACACGGGATGCATCCGCTACACTGCCTGCACAGCTCGGAGGAAATCGTTTCGGGAGTCAAGTACATCATCCGAACCGACATGCTCTTCGAACGCTAACAGGACCGCCAACCCCACCAAGCGATGAAGGATGCATAGGAGACGTTTCCCGATCGGGTGTCCATCGTGTCCAAACTGCCCAACGGCTCCTCCGCAACGAGGAGTCAAAACCCTCTCCTTGCTACTCCCTCGATCTGATCCAGACTCAGCTGACGGCGAGCACCTGCGAGCTCAGCCGTGTACCTCATCAAACCTAGAACCAACGACTAAGAGCACCCAAACAGAACGCCCCCGACCCAACCAGCCGAGGGCGTTCGCTTTTTCTGGAGCACGAGACCGGGCTCGCTGGCGAGCTTCGCCCGCCTTGCGCTTAGCAATTCCGGGTACTTGGCGACGGAAGACGTGGTGCCCGTGTGGGGCCACTAATCACCTATCTCGAAACGATTGGTCCAGATCTCCTCAGTTGGCTTTTTACCACTTTCGATCTAAACCAGATATTTCAGGCCAGGTCAGCCCTGTTGAGTTACAACCTCTAACATAATCGGGGTGTCTTATGAATGAAGACTATGATGCCATCATCGTCGGCGGCGGACACAACGGATTGACAGCCGCAGGATATCTGGGAAAAGCCGGGCTCAAAACCCTTGTGTTGGAACGGCGGGATGTCGTTGGCGGTGCTGCGGTCCATGCCCTTGAGCTTGCCGAAGTAGGCCACGATCTCGGCTGTCTTCATCTTCTTGTAGAGGCCCTTCTCCTCCGGCAGGTAGCCGAGCCGGTCCTT
>JAFDBP010000125.1 GCA_019313245.1 Deltaproteobacteria bacterium | reverse complement strand
TGGGGTGCTTCCTTGTGAGGAGGCTTTGCCGGGCGGGGGCCCAGTTGGCCGAGCTGCGGTCGGTTGGGGCGCTTCTTTGTGAAGGGGACTGCTGGACGGGCCGGGTGGCCGTGTTGCTCGTTTGGGGCGATGCGGTGCCACCTGGGGCCCGGTCGGTCGGGGGCTGCTGGAACGGGAGGTGAAGGAGCGAAGAGGGCTGGCCGATTGATGCGAGATGGCTGGCGCGCCTGATCTCAAACCGCGATTCTCCCCGACTGGCTCATGACTGACTTCGGCTCCCACATCTACCTGGCATTTGCGGCTGGCCTGATCTCCGTGCTTTCGCCTTGCGTCTTGCCGCTGATGCCCGCCTACCTCTCGCTGGTTTCGGGGATCTCGGTCGAGGAAATGCAGGAGGGCGAAAGCAGCGCCGTGATTCGGCGGCGCGTGATGCTCGCCTGCGGCGCATTCGTGATCGGGTTCTCCTGCGTATTCGTGTTGATGGGTGTCGGTGCGTTTGCGATCGGGCACGTCTTGCGCACCTGGCAGGCGGAGATCCTGGGCTTCCGCTTCGGCTTCGTGCAGATCGCGGGCGTCTTCATCATCTTGCTCGGTCTTCACATGACCGGCCTGATTCCCATCAAGACCCTCTATCGCGACACGCGCATGAACTTGAAATTCAAGCAGAGCAGTGCGCTGAGTTCGTTCTTCGTGGGGGCCGGCTTTGCGCTCGGGTGGTCGCCGTGCATCGGGCCGCCGCTCGCGATGATCCTGACGCTTGCAGGCAGTAGCGACACGGCGCTGCAGGGGATGCTGCTGCTCACGATCTACTCGGCCGGCCTCGCGATTCCGTTCATGCTCGCGGGCTGGAGCATCGATTACTTCTTCCAGGCGTTCTCGCGCATCAAGCGACACTTCCGCAAATTGGAAATCGCCTCGGGTGGGATTCTCGTCGCCGTCGGGATCCTGCTCGTGACCGATCAACTGACTGCTCTCAACAGCCAGTTCCGATTCATGAACGAGTGGGTCTCGGCTGCGGAGCGGATGATTCAATGAGCCGACGAAGCGTTCGCGCGGTTGCGCGCATGGCGGTCCTGGTCTGCTGGGTGGTTTTGCTCCCAGTGCTGGGCTGCGGTGCACAGGAGGGTGGCGAATCCGGCGCGGCGGGACTCGCAGGCGATGGCGAGAAATCCAGGCGGCCCGCTCCGCGTTTCGAACTGAAGGGGGTCGACGGCCGGCCGATCGCGCTGGCCGACCATCTCGGCAAGCCCATCGTGATCGACTTCTGGGCGACCTGGTGCGTTCCGTGCATCTACCAGGTTCCCGAGCTCAATGCGTTCTGGGAGATCCATCGAGCGGCCGACGACGTGGCGGTGATCGGCGTCGCGGTCGACGTCGAGGGCGCCTCGGTGGTGGCTCCGTGGATCGAGGAAAAGGGCGTCGAGTACTCGATCGCGATCGGCGACGAGGGCCTGGCGCGCGAGTTCGGCGTGATGGGGTTCCCGACCCTCGCGATCATCGACACCGAGGGCAACATCGACTCGCTCCACGTCGGCTTGATCGAGGTGGAGGAGCTGGAGCGCCTGGTGGCGCCCTTCCTCGGCTCCTCCGAGGCGCAAGAGCCGGCCCTGTAGGCCGGCGCAGATCCCGAAAAACGCCCCGCCAGAGCCCTCAAGCTCGACGCGAGAAGCGTCGAAACCGCTCTTGACGCAGCTTCAGGCGGAGGGCGATTTTGGCCCGAAACGACGATACCGCGGTCCGGGTTCGAGGCTCCTATCAGCGCACCTTCCAGGCCGGCGAAACCGTCTTCGACGAGGGCGACGCCGGCGACAAGCTCTACGTCATCCAGAGCGGAGAGATCGAGCTGTCGCGAACCGTGCAGAGCGGCAAGCGCGTCGTGGCCCGGCTCGGGGCCGGCGATTTCTTCGGGGAGCTCGGGGTGGTGCTCGGCAAGCCCTGCGTCAACCGGGCCGTCGCGGTCTGTAACACGCGGGTGCTGGAGCTCGACCGCGAGACCCTCGAGGCGATGTGCATGGGCGAGCCCGAGATCGCGATCCGGATGATTCGGGTGCTCGTTTCGCGGTTGATCGAAGCCGAGCGAAGGCTCGCCGTGCTGGGGGTCGACGACCTGCTTCGGCCGATGGTGCGGAACCTGATCCGCAAAGCGGAGCCGCATTCGGAGGGCGGGTACCGGATCGAGAGCACGCTCCGAGAGCTCGCGAGCGACTGCGGCCTCTCGATGCTGGAAGCCCACCGGGCCCTGCACCAGATCTTCGACAGCAAGGCGATTCGATTGGTCGACGACTGTCTCTACGCCAAGGATCTGGACGCCCTCTCGGCCTGCCTCGAGCCCGCTTAAGCGCAAATCATCGCCGATCACTCCGCTCGGAACGGCTCGCTCCGACCGGCGATGGTGGCCTCCGCTCCCGGAGGGTTCTTCGGGCTGGGGGCTGCGGCTCGGGTTCGGGCTCTGTTAGCGTGGATTCTCCGGCTTGGCTGGGGGGATGCGTGGATCGCAGAGTCGAGATCGTCTGGTTGCTGGTGGCAGCGCTGCTCGTATCGGGCGGCGCGTCGGCGGCTCTCGACATCTCGTTCGACGACGCCCCCTTCCAACTCACCGCCGACACCCTCGAATACGAGCGCGCGCGCGACGTGTACGTGGCGCGCGGAAACGTGCGTCTGGTTCAGGACGGCAAGACGCTTTCGGCCGATTGGATCAGCTTCAGCCGCCGCGGCGGTCGCGGTGTCGCGAGCGGCAACGTGGTCTTCTCCAACGGCGCCGACACCATCTTCTCGAGTTTCGTCGAGTTCAGCATCACCACCCTGCAGGGCGTGCTGTTGAGGGCGCGCTTCGACGCCTCCGAGAACCGTTTCCGGATGGAGGGAGAGGAGATCGTCAAGACCGGGGATCGCACCTACACCTTCGAGAGGGGGCGGTTCACCACCTGCCGCTGCCCGGATGACGGCGCGGACCCGTGGGAGATTCGCGCGTCGAGCGCCGATCTCGAGGTCGAGGGCTACGCGGTCGCGCGCAATACGACGATGAACATTCTCGGCGTTCCGATCCTCTGGATGCCCTGGATGCTCTATCCGATCAAGACCGAACGCGATTCGGGCTTCCTGTTTCCAGAATTCGGCTACCGCAGTCGAACCGGCTACGAGGTGGGCCTGCCGTTCTTCTGGGCCGCGGCGCCCAACGTCAACCTGACGCTGACGCCGAGCTGGCTTTCGAAGCGCGGCGTGAAAGGGGACGTCGCGGCGGAGTACCTCGTCGGAGAACACTCGTCGGGCGAGGTCTTTCTCTCGTTCATTCGCGACGACAAAGTCGAGGAAAATACCGTCAGGTATCCCTTTGACCGCGAGCGCTGGATCGCGAAAGGGAAGCAGGACTTCTACCTGCCGCACGGTTGGAGGCTCAAGTCCGAGTTCGAGGTCGTTTCCGACAACGCCTACCCCTCGGACTTCCGCGATCTGCCGCATTCGCGATTCGATCGCTTTCTGACTTCGAATGCCTTCGCGACCAAGCACTTCAACGAGTCCGGCGATTACGGCTTCGTCGCGGCGGTGCACCACGCCGACGACCTGCAGAATCCGGACGACCAGGATCGCGACGACTACCTGCTGCAGCGCCTGCCGGACGCCGAGTACATCATGCTGCCGACGCGAGCGCCCTGGCTCGAACAGTTGGTCCCCTCGTTCGACGTCGAATACACCTATTTCGGTCGGTACGAGAAGACCAGTCGATCATTCGACCGAATCACGATGTTGTCCGACGGGTCGGATATTCCACTTCTTCCGACTCCGACATTGTCGGCGGATGGGCTCTTCTACGACGTCGGGATCGACGCACTTCCCAACGAGCAGGAGCGGCAGGGCCGCAATGCGGTCTCCCTGGTGGACCCCCACGGCGACGACTTTCCGAATACGGGCGGGACGGAGGGCAACGGCCGCTTCGACGAGGGCGAGCCGCTCGCGGACCGCGGCCATCGCATCAAGCTGAATCCGAGACTCGCGTTGCCCGGGCGGCTCGGGAACTACCTCGAGGTGTATCCCGAGGTCGGCTGGCGACACACGTTCTACGACTCTCGGGTGCGCGATCAGGAAAATTGGGGCTCGCTCACGGGCCGCGTAGATCTGCGCACGCGCATGCACGGCAACCTCGGCAAGGGGGTTACCCACATCGTGGAACCGAGAGTGGGGTACGCGATCCTGGAGACGCCGAGCTTCGACGACATTCCGCTATTCACGCCCCAAACCGCCGTGCCACAGACGCGCATTCGCCAGCTCGATCTCGACAACGTGACGAGGGATGGCGCGGATCGGCTCGAAGATTTCAACGGACTCACCTGGGGGGTGGGCAACCGATTCTATCGCCGGGCAACCGGTGAACAGGGCCCACAGCTACTCGCCGAATTCGTCGTCTTGTCGCAGTACGACTTTTCCGACGGCGGGCAATTCGGAAACGTGATCGTCGACGGGATGGCGCATCTGGGCGAATTCACCGAGGTGCGCTTCAACGCGGGTTTCGATCCCGAAGAATCGAGACTCGAAGAGGCGCTCGCGGAAGGCGTGTGGCGAGGCGAGCGGCTGGCGCTTCGACTTCGCTACCGCTACCTGCGAACCATCCCGCAGTTCTTCGAGAACTTTCTCGAGATCAACGAGCGGTACGACAATTTTCGAAAGGACTTCAATCGAATCAATCAGATCGGCGGTACCGTGGCCTACCGGTTGAGTTCGAACTGGCTGGCTCGCTACCGGGGCGCCTATGCGTTCGAGCGTTCCTTCTCGCTGACGCATCGGCTGGGTATCGAATACCTCAGCCAGTGCGATTGCTGGGCGGTGGGTGTCGAAGCTCGCCAGAACCGCGACACCGGTTTCGAGGTCGGTGTCGTCTACCGCGTCGTCGGGCTCGGAAACGATCCGTCGACATCCAGGGAGTCGGGGCTGGCTCAATTCAGCTTGCTTGACGATATCTAGTGCGTTTGATAACAACGCGTTTTTAAACCGCTTTTCTATCCCGGGGCGATCGTCTGCCCGTCGAGAGGCCGAGTTGCACCGCCCGTCCCGAGAATCGTTCGAAGAACTCGCAAAGCGCGGGAACTGGATCCCCGTCGTGCGCGAGATTCGCGCCGATCTCGACACCGCACTGTCGCTCTTCAAACGCCTCGACGACGGCGAGACGAGCTTTCTCTTCGAGTCGGTCGCGGGCGCCGAAAAGTGGGCCCGCTACAGCTTCATGGGACGCGGCGCGCGCGCGATCTTCCGCTCTCGCGGGCAGACGGTCGAGTGGAGCGAGTCGGGAGAGAGCCAGAGTTTCGAGATCGAGGGCGACCCCCTCGTCTATCTGAGAGACAAGCTGGCTGCAATCGACGCGGCGATTCCGGAGATGGCGGGCGCTTTGCCGCCATTCCTGGGCGGCGCGGTCGGGTTCGTGAGCTACGACTGGGTTCGCTTCGTCGAAAGGATCCCCGACACCAATCCCGATGAGGTCGGCTTGCCGGACCTCTGGTTCGTCTTTCCCGAAATCGTGGTGATACACGACAATGTGCGACATACGGCCTTCGTGGTGCGTCACGTCGAGGTGCGGTCCGGTGACGATCGCGCGGCGATCTACGAGGCGGCGGTGTCGGATGTGGACGCCGTGGTGCAGAAATTGCGCGAACCGCTGCCGGCCGAGGCGGAGCGAGAGGCTTTGCGCGCTTCGATGGAGCTGCACAGATCCTCTACCCGCGAAGCGTTCCACGAGATCGTCAAGCGAGCCAAGGAGTACATCGAGGCCGGAGATGTCTTTCAGGTCGTGCTCTCACAACAGTTTCGCGTACCCCTGCAGGTGGATCCGTTCACCATCTACCGGCATCTGCGATCGATCAATCCGAGTCCCTATCTGTTCTTCATGCGCTGCGACGGGGCGGTGATGATCGGCTCGTCGCCCGAAGCGCTCGTGAGACTCACGGGCAACAAGATCGACGTGCGGCCGATCGCCGGGACCCGGCGTCGCGGCGCTACGCCCGAAGAAGACGAGGCGATCGAGGCGGGCCTGCTCGCCGACGAGAAGGAGCGCGCGGAGCACCTGATGCTCGTCGACCTCGGCCGCAACGACGTGGGGCGGGTTGCGCGCGTGGGCAGCGTTCAGGTGAGTGAATTCGCGATCATCGAGCGCTACTCGCATCTGATGCATATCGTGTCCAATGTTCAGGGTGAATTGCGGCCCGGCCTCGACTGGTTGGATCTCCTCCGAGCGACGTTCCCGGCGGGTACCCTGTCGGGCGCACCGAAGGTGCGGGCGATGGAGATCATCGACGAACTCGAGACGCTCCGGCGCGGACACTACGGCGGTTGCGTGGGCTACATCGACTATTCGGGCAATATGGATACCGCGATCGCGATCCGCACGATGCTGGTGAAGAACGCTGAGATCTTCATGCGCACGGGAGCCGGGATCGTCGCGGACTCCGATCCGGATTACGAGTTCGAAGAAACCATGACGAAGGTGCAGGCTCTCGTCGAAGCCATCGACATGGCGCGAGAGGGAATCGATTGATGGCGGCCCAATCTGCCAAAGCCCAGACGCCGGTGCGGCTCTTGATGATCGACAATTACGATTCCTTCACCTTCAACCTCGTCCAGTATCTGGGTGAACTCGGCGCAGAGGTCGAGGTGGTTCGAAACGATGTCGAGACGGTCGACGCGCTGCTCGAGCGAGATCCCGCCGGCGTGGTGATTTCGCCCGGTCCCGGTGAGCCCAAGGGCGCGGGGATTTCCGTCGCAATGGTTTCGGCCTGTGCGCAGCGCGGCATTCCGCTGCTGGGCGTCTGCCTCGGCCACCAATCGATCGGCATCGCCTTTGGCGGGCAGGTCGTTCGCGCGCGATCGATCATGCACGGCAAGGTTTCCTCGATCGAGCACGACGGGAGCGGGGTCCTTCGGGGGCTCGATTCACCTTTCGAAGCAACCCGTTACCATTCGCTGGTGATCGAAAGGGATACCTGCCCCGAAGAGCTGCTGATTACCGCCCACAGCGATGACGGTGAAATCATGGCGGTTCGACATCGAGAATTTCCGATCGAGGGCGTGCAGTTTCACCCGGAGTCGATCCTGACGCGTGTCGGCAAGACGGTGCTCGGCAGTTTTCTGCAGCGCTGTTCGCCCGGGGCGACCGCGTGAGTATTCGTTTGGCGATTACCGCTGCGATGGAAGGCAGCGAGGTGCCCGGTCCGATCCTCGAGGCGGCATTCGCCGAAATCATGGATGGAAAGGCGTCGGACGCCCAGATGGCGGGTCTGCTCATCGCACTGCGCTGCAAGGGCGAGACGGTGGGCGAGATCGTGACCGCCGCCAAGGCGCTGCGCAGTCGAGCCGTGATGGCCGAGGGCGTCGACCCCAACGCGATCGACACCTGCGGAACGGGCGGCGACGGCGCGCAGACGTTCAACATATCGACCACGGCCGCGTTCGTCGTTGCGGGTGCCGGCGTGCCGGTCGCGAAACACGGAAATCGCGCGGCGAGCAGCAAATCGGGCAGCGTCGACGTGCTCGAGAGTCTCGGCGTGCGCGTGGACCTCGCGGTGGAGGAGTCGGCGCGCATCCTCGCCGAGGTCGGCGTCGTGACGTTCTTTGCCCCGCGCGCCCATCCGGCGATGAAGCTGATTGCGCCGGTGCGCCGGGAACTCGGCGTTCGGACGCTGATGAACTGCCTGGGCCCGCTGCTCAATCCGGCGGGCGTTCGGCGGCAGCTGGTCGGCGTCTACGCGGCTGAATTGGTCGAGCCGCTCGCCGAGGCATTGGGCGAGTTGGGTGCGGTCCGAGCCCTCGTGGTACACGGTTCGGATGGCCTGGACGAGATCACGACGCGCGGGCGAACCGAGGCGGTGTTGCTCGCCGATGGGTCCATTTCGCCGATTTCGATCAATCCCGCGGGTCTCGGGTTTCCGCCCCCGCTTCAGGGGGCGCTTCGCGGGGGCAGTGCCGATGAAAACGCCGCAATCGTGCGCAGCCTGCTCGAAGGCGAGAGCGGCGCCAGGCGAGACATCGTGTTGCTCAATGCCGGCGCGGCGATCTGGATCGCCGGTGCGGCCGAATCGCTCGAAGCGGGTGTCGAACTCGCCCGGCGCAGCATCGATTCGGGTGCAGCCCGAGAGCGTCTCTCGATGTTGATCGAGGCGTCCAATGCGGGAGTGGATGTCGGGGAATGAGCATCCTCGAGAAAATCCTGGTTCGGAAGCGAGCGGAGGTTTCGGATGCCAAGCAGCGGCTCGCGCCGGACCGCCTGGCTTCGGACGCAGAGGTCTGCGATGAGCCGACGCGCGGTTTCCGCGCGGCGCTCACACGGGGATCCAGGCCGCGGATCATCGCCGAAATCAAACCGCGCTCGCCGAGCCGCGGCGTGATTCAGGCCGATTTCGAGCCGGTCCGCTGTGCCAGGGCCTACCTGGAAGGGGGAGCGGCCGCCATCTCGGTGCTGACCGACAATCACTATTTCGGCGGCGAGTTGGCCTATCTGGAAATGGTGCGACGCGCGGTGCCGCTGCCGCTGCTGCGCAAGGATTTCGTGGTGGACGCCTATCAGATCGACGAGGCGCGCGTGGCCGGCGCGGATGCGGTTTTGCTGATCGTCGCGGCATTTCCGGGCGCCGATTCGGCAGCCGAGATTCGACGACTCCGGGAGCGGGCCGGTTCGCTCGGCCTCGACGCGTTGGTCGAGGTTCACGACGACCGCGAGTTCGAGATCGCAATCGAGAGCGGCGCGAACCTGATCGGCGTCAACAACCGGGATCTTGGTACCTTCGAGGTCGATCTCGGGATCAGCGAGCGGCTCGCGGGCCGGGCACCGGATGGAGTCGTGGTTGTTGCAGAATCTGGCATCTTTACGGCGAAAGACGTCGCCAGGCTCGAGTCTGCTGGAGCCGACGCATTCTTGGTGGGAGAAGCGCTGATGCGAGAGCCGGACCCCGGCCTCGCATTGCGCGAACTACGGAGGCGATTGTGACAGGGAGCATTCGGGTCAAGATCTGCGGGATCACGGATCCCGACGACGCGCAAGCTGCAGTCGATGCGGGCGCAGATCTGATCGGGTTGAATTTTGTGCCGGGCTCACCGCGCATGCTGGATCTGAAGACGGCTGTGGCCATTTCGGAGCGGGTCGAGGGGCAGGTCGAAAGGGTCGCCGTATTCCAGGATGCGGAAGACGATGAAATCACCCGCGTGTTGCGCCGGGTCGAGCTCGAGCGGATTCAATTTCACGGAGACGAAACCGAGGAGCAGGTCGAGGCGGTCGACCTCCCGGTCATCAAGGCGCTTCGCGGAGCGGATGTCGAAGCGGCCGAAGAATATCCCGGGACGATGTTGCTACTCGACCACCCGAGCGCAGGAGGCGGCAGCGGCGTGGCCTGGGATTGGAGCGGTGCGGGCGTGCTGATCGAGAGGGGCCACGACGTCATCATCGCCGGAGGCCTCAACGCGGAGAACGTCGGCGATGCAATTCGAGGCCTCGGCGATCTGCTTCCGTGGGGCGTCGACGTCGCATCGGGCGTCGAGGGCGACGGAAATCGCAAGGAGGAAGCCAAGATGGCGGCCTTCATCGCGGCGGTTCGAAAGGCCGAGAGCGAAGAGGAATGAAAGTGGCAGAGATTCCGGGTCATTTTGGCGAGTACGGTGGGCGCTACGTGCCCGAGGTGCTGATCGCAGCGCTTCAGGAGCTCGAAGAGGCCTACCCGAAGATCTCCCAGAGCGGTGAATTTCGCGCCGAACTCGACGGTTTGCTGGCTACCTATGCGGGACGCCCGACGGCTCTGACCTTTGCGCGGCGCATGACGGACGATCTCGGCGGCGCCAAGATCTACCTGAAACGCGAAGACCTCGCGCACACGGGTGCCCACAAGATCAACAACGTCGTCGGACAGTGTCTGCTCGCGCGCTACATGGGGAAGCGGCGCGTGATCGCGGAGACGGGCGCCGGCCAGCACGGCGTTGCGACGGCGACGGCCTGCGCGCTGCTGGATCTGGAATGCGAAGTCTACATGGGCGAGGAGGACATCGAGCGCCAGGCGCTCAACGTCTTTCGGATGGAGTTGCTCGGAGCCCGCGTCAATCCGGTGTCGAGTGGATCGAAGACGCTCAAGGATGCCATCAACGAGGCGATGCGCGATTGGGCGACGAACATTCGGAACACCTACTACTGCATCGGTTCGGTGATGGGCCCGCACCCGTATCCGACGATCGTGCGCGATTTCCAGCGCGTGATCGGAATCGAGGCGCGCCAGCAGATGCTCGACGTCGAGGGGCGGCTGCCCGACGTGCTGATCGCGTGCGTGGGCGGCGGCTCGAACGCGATGGGTCTGTTTCACCCGTTCATCGAGGACGAGGGGGTCCAGATGATCGGCGTCGAAGCGGCTGGCGAAGGGCTCGAATCGGGGCGCCATGGCGCCGCGCTGAGTGCGGGCTCGTCGGGCGTGTTGCACGGAATGCGCAGTCTCGTTCTGTCCGACGACGACGGTCAGATCTTCGAGGCTCATTCGGTGTCGGCGGGGCTCGATTATCCGGGCGTCGGACCCGAGCACGCGTATCTTCGAGACAGCGGGCGCGCCACCTACGAGACCGCCGACGACGAATCGGCGCTCGATAGTTTCGTCTATCTGTCGCGGATGGAGGGCATCATTCCAGCCCTCGAATCGGCGCACGCCGTCGCCTATGCGCGAACGATTGCACCCGGGCTCGCCCGAGACGCCATCGTATTGATCAACTTGTCCGGGCGCGGCGACAAGGATGCGCCCCAGGTCCGCGACCTGCTCGCGGCGCGAAAATCGGGCTCGCACTGATGGGCCGCATCGCAGATCGCTTTGCGCAATTGAGAGGGCGTGGGGAACGCGCGCTGATCCCCTTTCTGACCGCCGGCGATCCGAATCTCCCGACCACCGAAGCCCTGGTGCTGGCTATGGCCGAGGCGGGCGCAGACCTGATCGAAGTCGGCGTTCCCTTTTCGGATCCCTCCGCAGAAGGGCCGACCATTCAGCGCTCGAGCGAGCGCGCACTGCGTTCGGGGACCACGCTGCGCGGCGTGTTGAAGCTGATCCAGAATCTACGGCCCAAAGTCGAGCAACCGCTCGTGCTGATGGGGTATGCAAACGTCTTTCTGGCGATGGGAGAGCGAAACTTTGCGGCGGCCGCGAAGGAGGTCGGCGTCGACGGCGTGATTACGGTGGACCTGCCGCCGGAGGAGGGTCAGCTCTTTTTCGATTCCCTGATCGAGAGCGGGATCGATCCGATTCTGCTGGCTTCGCCCACGACCCCGGAATCCCGCATGGAAATGCTCGTCGAGAGGGCCCGTGGATTTCTCTACTATGTGTCACTCACCGGTGTGACCGGCGCGCGGAAGGAGATGGCGGCGGGTCTGGAGGAAGCCGTTTCGAAGATCCGAGAGATTTCCGGGATTCCGGTCTGCGTGGGATTTGGCATCTCGACGCCCGAGCAGGTTGCCGAGGTCGGACGTTTTGCCGACGGAGCCGTGGTGTGGAGTGCGCTGGTCGACCTGATCGAAGCGGCCGAGACGCCCGGGCCCGCCGTGATTTCCGTGTCCGAGTTCGTTGCGAAACTCAAGGGCGCACTGCGCTGAAGCGCTCGAAGAGCATCTGCGTCTGATTCCGGGTGGCTTCCAGGCTGCCCGAATTGTCGATCACGATGTCGGCCATGGACTTCTTGCTCTCGATCGGCATTTGCGCGCGGATGCGCTGGAGCGCCGCTTCTCGATCGCAACCGTCTCGCTCCATCAGTCGCTCGATCTGCAGCTGCTCCGGTGCGTAGACGAGGACCGTCGCATCGAAGGATGAGGTGGGCCCCCGGCGCGAGCCGTTTTCGCCTCGCTCGAAGAGAAGCGGGATGTCCAACACGATCAGTGGCGTGTCCGTCGCCTGGGCGCTGGCGACGCGATCGGCCATGGTGGCGAGCACCGCGGGGTGGACGATTGCCTCCAGCCGTTTGCGGGCCGCGGGATCGCTGAAGACGATCGCACCCAGGGCGTTGCGATCGAGCCCGCCTTCCGCATCGATCAGCTCGGAACCGAACGCCTCGGCGATTTCGTCGAGCAGGGGAGTGCCGGGCGCCTGCAACTCGTGGACGATCGCATCCGCATCGATCACGCTGGCGCCGAGCGCGCTGAGAAAGCGCGCGACGGTGCTCTTTCCCGTCGCGATTCCACCGGAGAGTCCGAGAACTGACGCCATGGGGCGGAGAATTGCATGCTCTGGCGCTCGACGCACCTGGCGATCGGTACCGCCTATGCGATTGAGTCGCCTTCGCCGACCATGACGCAGTTCTTGCCCGCGGCCTTGGCGCGGTACAGAGCGCGGTCCGCCTGCTCGAAGAATTCCTTCCGATTGCCCGCGAACTGGGCCACACCCACCGAGACCGTGACGCGGGTGATGCGCATCGTCTCACCGAGAATGAACGAGGATTCGGCGATTGCCGTGCGAAGTTTCTCCGCGAGTTGGTAGGCGCCGTCCTGATCGGTGCCGGGAGCGAGCACCGCGAACTCCTCACCCCCGTATCGCGCCAACAGATCGCTCGAGCGGACAGCCGCATTCATGATCAGAGCGAGTCCGTGCAGGAGTTCATCGCCCGACGCATGTCCGAATCGGTCGTTGAGTGATTTGAAATCGTCGATGTCGACCAGCAGGAGGGAGAGCGGACTCGATGCGCGTTCTGCGCGTCTGATTTCGCGAGTGAGCTGGTCCTGGAAGAACCGGTGATTGTGCAGCTTGGTGAGCCCGTCGGTGATCGAGAGTTGCTCGAGGAGTTCGTTCGCCTGCTGGAGCTTGACGTTGTGGGTTCTGAGGTTTTCGTTGCTCTCCTGGATTTCCTCCTGCGACGTGCGGATTCGTTGCAGCATGCGATTGAACGCGTTGATGAGCACTCCGAGTTCGTCGCGGGTGCCGGGGTCGGGAATCTCGAACTCGAATTGTCCCTCCGCGACCCGGCGAGCACCCATCGATAGAGATTCGATCGGAGTCAGCACGGCGGAGGTGATCCGATACGAGACGAAACAGAGCGCCAGGATCGCGATCAGGTCGATCAGCAACACTCGGCGAATCAAGACGAGCAGCGATGCATACGCCTCACCGAAGGGAATCTCGAAGGCCGCGAACCAACCGGATTCTCCCAGCGGATGCGCTGCATGGATCGTGTGACGCCAGGGCGAGTCGGTCGATTCGCGGACGCCGCGGCCGGCTTCGTTGGGATCTGGAGGCTCGGCCTGGCTCAACGGGTCGGGCCCGCTGCCCGCGAGCACACCGCCGGTTCCCAGCGTGAGGAGCATGCTTCCTCTGCGATCTGGCGAGTATTCGGCGAGTAGCGATCCGAGCTGTTCTCGGTCGAAGACGCCGATCGCAGACCTGGGGGAAGCGCCTTCTCGCGAAATCGACACCGAAGCCGCCGTCACCATGACTCCGTTGGCGAGGGAGGTCGCAATCCACTCGCTCTTCGGCTCGGAGTTCTCGGTTGCGGGTGGGCAGATGGGCACCGAACCGACACCGTCGGAGAGCCCGGCGCGGTCGTCACAGATGGCGAAGCCCTCGAAGTAGCGACTCTCGGCCAGCAGATCTTGCAGCGCCGATTCACTCGACTCATCCCACGGAGGCGAGGTCAACCGCGCCAGCTCTTCGCGGCCCGCCGAGAGCCAGGCCGTCGCGCTTTCCGCAGCGCGCTGCACGGCTGCGGGATATTGCTCCTCGATGGATTGGGCGATGAATTCCTGGGTGGGTTTGATCGCCGCCCAGCTCACGAGCATGGCGGCCGCGAAGCTCCCCGCGAAGACCATCAGAACGATCTTCGTGACCAGGCTGTTGATCGTCAGATGCTCGGATTGCGGGTCGATTTCGGGCATGGGCCTTTCGGGGTTGCCGGTTGCTGATGCATCGACCATCGGGCCGCTCGGCTTGATCGGTTTTCGCCTCCCGGAATTCACATAAGTATCGGTTTTTCAGCTACTTAGGGGAGCGAACCGGGGTGTGGGTGGGAAGCGGAGTGGGGAAATTCCGATAACCCCTTGCAATTCCGAGGCAATTCCCGTTTTGGAGAATTGCGCGGGCTCGGGGCCTAAACTACCTTGCGCAAGGTTTTTCAGGGGGTTAGCGGGATATTTGGCACCCGCGGACCTTCCGAACGCCAACCCCCGCGCCAACTAGTCTGCCGATCGTCGCGAATGCGCTTCGATCGGTTGCTCAACGGGAAGTACATGGCCGAGCCGGAACAGTCGAACCCCGAGTCAGGAGCTTCCGATGCCAAGTCGGAACTCGCGCGCCTGCGCGAGAAGATCGATGCGGTGGATCGAGCCATCCTCGAGCAGCTGAACCAGCGCGCGAAATGGGTGCTCGAGGTGGGCCGCCACAAGCAGTCCCGCGGCGTCTCCGTCTACGAAGAGGCGCGCGAGAAGCGGATCGTGAGCGGTCTCGTCGAGAGCAATCCCGGTCCGTTTCCGAATGATGGACTGGCCCCGGTATTTCGAGAGATCATTTCCGCGACCCGCTCACTCGAGGACGCTCTTTCGATTGCCTACATGGGGCCCGAAGGAACCTTCAGTCACGAGGCCGCCAACCTGAAATTCGGCCGGCTCGCGGCGCTCGAGCCGCTTCCGAGCATCGGCGATGTCTTCGCGGCCGTGGAGCGCGGAGCCGCGAACCTCGGGATCGTTCCCGTCGAAAATACGACGGAAGGGGTCGTGACCCGGACGCTCGACGCCCTGGCGGAGAGCGACGTGTGGATCTGCGGTGAAGTGCTGCTGCGGATCTCGAATCACCTGGCTTCTCTCAGCGGCCGGATCGAGGACGTCGAGCGGGTGGCTTCGAATCCGCAACCCCTCGCTCAATGCCGCTACTGGCTCGATCACAACCTTCCCGGCGTGGAGCGTATGGAAACCGTCAGCACCACGGCAGCCGCACAACTGGCCGCAAAGGACGGTTCCATCGCCGCGATCTGCAGTGCGAGCGCGGTCGAACGCAACGGGCTGCGGACGATCGAGGCTGCGATCGAGGATCGGCGGGACAACACGACCCGGTTCCTGGTGATCGGCAAACAGCAGCCCGAGCCGACCGGCAACGACCTGACCATGGCGGTGTTCACGATTCGCAAGGACGTGCCGGGCGGCCTGCATCGGCTGCTGCAACCCTTCGCCGACGAGGGGATCAACCTCACTTCGATTCAATTGCGACCCATTCGGGGCAAGCCCTGGGAGTATCTCTTCTTTCTCGACCTGGAGGGCCACTGCCAGGAATCGCGGGTCAAGAGAGCGCTCTCGGTCGTGGCCAAGATCGCCCATTCGCACCGCGTGTTGGGCTCGTTTCCGAGGGCCGAAATCGAAAGGGGTCGGAGTTAGCGGATGGCTCTGAAGGAGATCGTCAAGCCCCATATTCTCGGGCTCGAGCCCTATCAGCCCGGCAAGCCGATCGAAGAACTCGAGCGCGAACTCGGCATCGAGGACTGCATCAAACTCGCCTCCAACGAGAGTCCGATCGGCCCCTCCGCGAAGGCGCTGGCCGCAATTCGCGAAGCCCTCGAGGGCGTCCACCGCTATCCCGACGGCGCGAGCTACGCGCTGCGCGAGCGACTTTCGAGCCAACTCGAAGTGGATCCCGAGCAGCTCGTCTTCGGCGCCGGCGCAGACGAGATCCTCGAACTTCTCGCCAAGGTGCTGCTCGGGCCCGGCGACGAGGTGATCTTCGCCTGGCCTTCGTTTGCGATGTACCCGATCGTCGCGCAGGGAATGGGCGCGACGTCGGTTCGGGTGCCTCTGACGGGCGATCTGTGCCACGACCTGCCGAAGATGTCTGCGGCCGTCACGGACCGCACGCGCCTGATCTTCGTCTGCAATCCGAACAATCCGACCGGAACCAGCATCGGTGCGGAAGCCTTCGACCGCTTCGTCGAGTCGCTGCCGGATCGCGTCGTGCTGGCGGTCGACGAGGCGTATTTCGAATTCGTCCGGCGCCCCGATTTTCCGGATTCGCTGGCGTGGATTCGGCGTCGGCCGGGAACGATCGCGCTGCGCACTTTCTCGAAGATCTTCGGGCTCGCGGGCTTGAGGATCGGCTACGGAATCGCCGACCCCGAGCTCGCCGGTTACCTCCAGCAGGCGAGGCATCCCTTCAACGTCAGTCGTCTGGCGGAAGTCGCCGCGCTGGCTGCACTCGATGATGTCGAGCACGCCGCGCGCGCGCGTGCGACGAACTCCGAGGGCATCGACTACCTCCGCAGGGAACTCGGCGCACTCGGAGTGGAAACGTGGCCGACGGATGCCAATTTCGTGCTCGCGAAGGCGGGGCCCGAAACCGCAGAGCGCCTGCTGCGAGAGGGCATCATCGTCAGGTCGCTGAGCGGTTTTGGGATGCCGGATCACATCCGGATCAGCATCGGGCTTCCGGAGGAGAACGAACGCCTGGTCAAGACGTTGCGAAAGATGCGGGAGGGGAGTTTGTGAAGCCTCTCTTCGAGCGGATTGCGGTGATCGGGCTCGGACTGCTCGGTGGATCGGTCGCCGCGGCAGCTCGCCGTTGCGGTGTCGCCCGTCATGTGAGCGGCGCCAGCCGGAGCAGCGACGCGCGAGACTTCGCGCTCGACCGGGGATGGGTCGACGAGGTCGGAAGTGCGGCGGAGGCCGCGGCCCGCGCCGATCTCGTCGTGCTCTCGACGCCGGTCTTTGCGATGCCCGATGTGCTACGACAGCTGGCCCCCGCGCTGTGTCCGGGCGCGATCGTGACCGACGTCGGGAGCGTCAAGGCGCAACTCGCGGAGACGCTCACCGGTCTGCTGCCCGCGGGTGTCTGTTATGTCGGCTCGCATCCGATGGCTGGGAGTCACGAGCGCGGTATCCAATCCGCTAGCGCCGATCTCTTCGCGGACTCGACCTGCACCGTCGCCGATACCGGCCAACCCGAAGCGCAGCAGCGCGTGTGCGCGTTCTGGCAGGCGCTCGGAGCGCGCGTGGTGATGCGCGAGCCCGCGATGCACGACGAGCAGGTGGCCTGGACGAGTCACGCACCCCACGTGCTCGCCTTTGCTTTCGCGGCCGCGTTGGCGCGTGCGCCCGAAGGTTCGGGCGATCTCACGGGCGGAGGATTCCGCGACTTTACCCGCATTGCGGAAAGTGATCCCGAACTCTGGAGCGACATCTTGACCGCAAACCGCAAGGCGCTCGGTGCGCCTCTGGCGGCGGTGGGCGAGGCGCTTCGCGAGTTGGAGCAAGCAATCGAAGCGAATGACCCAGAAGGGGTCGAGCGTTGGATCTCGGGGGCGCGCGATGCGCTCGCTCTCGTGATGCGTTCGGCGCCGGCTGCAACATCGATGCATGAAGGTCATGCATCGAACGAAACCACCAATCCACGACCCATGACAGATCCAAGGTCGAGGCAAGAGAGCGAAAACAAAGCTGATGAATGAAGCAACCTCTAATCCAACTGGCGAAAGTTTCGCCGCGCTATTCGAATCGACGAGCGAGGCGCTCAAGGAGGGCGAAGTCGTCACGGGAACCATTCTCTCCATCGACGACGATCACGTTCAGATCGACATCGGATTCAAATCGGAAGGCCTGATTCCCACCTGGGAGTTCATGGATGACGACGGAACCCTCCATATCCAGGTCGGTGACAAGATCGACGTTCTGCTCGAAGAGGCGGAAGACGCGAACGGCCGAATCGTCCTGTCCAAGGAGAAGGCGGACCGGCTCAAGGTGTGGGACGACATCAGTAAGGCCTACAAAGCCGAGGAGCCCGTCGAGGGTGTCGTCGTCGCGCGGGTGAAGGGCGGGCTGGCCGTCGACATCGGCGTCAAGGCGTTTCTCCCCGGTTCGCAGGTCGACCTGCGCCCGGTGCGAAATCTCGAGCACATCGTCAACCAGCGCCTCAAGTTCAAGGTCATCAAGTTCAACAAGCGCCGCGGGAACATCGTACTTTCGCGCCGCGCGCTACTCGAAACCGAGCTCAAACAGCTGCGCGAGGACACGCTCGGGACGCTCGCGCCCGGCCAGATCGTCGACGGTGTGATCAAGAACCTGACCGATTACGGTGCGTTCATCGATCTCGGCGGGATCGACGGGTTGCTGCACGTGACCGACATGTCGTGGGGGCGCGTGAACCATCCCGGCGACCTCTTTCAGGTGGGTGACGAGATCAAGGTGAAGGTGCTGAAGTTCGACGCCGACTCCGAGCGGGTCTCGCTCGGACTGAAGCAGATCCAGCCCGATCCGTGGATCGACGCGAGCATGCGTTATCCGCTCGGCAAGCGCATCGAGGGGAAGGTGGTTTCGTTGGCCGAGTACGGCGCATTCGTCGAACTCGAACCCGGCATCGAGGGGTTGATCCACGTTTCGGAGATTTCGTGGACCAAGCGAATCAAGCACCCCTCGAAGGTGGTTTCGGTCGGCGATGTCGTGGAATCGGTCGTGCTCGACGTTTCCGAAAAGGACCGGAAGATCTCGCTCGGAATGAAGCAGATCGAGCCGAATCCGTGGAGCGTGATCGAGGAGAAGTATCCGATCTCGACTCGGGTGAGCGGAACGATCCGCAACATCACGAACTTCGGCATCTTCGTGGGTCTCGAGGAAGGGATCGATGGACTCGTTCACGTGTCGGATATTTCGTGGACCGAGCAGATCAAGCACCCGGGTGAGAAGTTCAAGAAGGGCGACACGGTCGAGGCCGTCGTGCTCAAGATCGACAAGGAGAACGAGAAGTTCTCCCTTGGGATCAAGCAGCTCGAGAAGAACCCCTGGGATGAGATCATCAAGAAGTATCCGGTGGGCAGCGAGATCACCGCGGAAGTGACGAGCGTTGCCGACTTCGGTGCGTTCGTTCGCCTCGAAGAGGGCATCGATGGTTTGATCTACAGCTCCGAGTTGTCGTCGGAGAGGGTCGAAAATCCGGCTGACGTGGTGAAGGAGGGAGAGTCTGTCACCGCCATCATCACCAAGGTGGATCCCGTCGAGCAGAAGATCTCTCTCTCCATCAAGGCGCTCACAGACCGCGAGCAGCGCGATGCCTTGAAGAAGCTGGCATCACAGCAGGCGCAGAAGCAGACGACGACTCTGGGGGATCTTCTCGCAGAGAAGCTCGCAGAAAAGGCCGGAGGCAAGGCTGAAGAAAAGACCGAGGAGAGTGGAGAGTAAGGTGATGGACTTCGGCGATCGGACTGGGCGATCGTCGAAACCCGAAATTCGAGTGCTGTGCGGGCCAGATGATGGCCCGCACAGCGCCAGGAACGGGCGCCATGTCAGGTGAACCGTCGGGGAAGGGAATGACAAAGAGCGGGTTGATTGAAACAGTTGCCGAGGCGACGCCTCATATTTCAAAGCGCGACACGGAGATCGTCGTCAACACGATCTTCGAATCGATGGCGCAGGCCCTCAAGTCGGGTGAGCGCATCGAGATTCGGGGCTTTGGAAGTTTCCAGGTCAAGATTCGCGAGGCTCGTGAAGGCAGAAATCCGAAGACGGGCGCTCCGGTGCACATTTCCGCCAAGCGGACACCTTTCTTCAAGGTCGGAAAGGAACTCAAGGAGATGGTCGACGGGCATGGTTCGGACGCGACTCGCGCGCCAGAACCTGACCCCAACCCGGGTGAAGGCTCGGCCTGAGCGCCGAGTCCGACCGGCGAGAGGTTTCGATGAGGCTCGTGCGTCGATTGCTAACGGTCGCTGTTTTCGTGGCCCTGCTCGTTCTGGGCTGGAAGTTCGCGGCCAGCAACGGTCAGGCAGTGGTGGTCCACCACCCGGCCGGCGAATTCACGGCGCGCGCACTCTGGCTGGTCTTGTTGGTGGCGTTCGGTTCCGGTGTCGCTCTGACGGCGATCGTCGCGTCCGTGCGCGGCGCCCGGATCCGGCTCGTTGCCCGGCGCTACCGCAAGCTCGTCGAGAGCCTCCAAGCCGAAGTTCATCAGCTCCGAAGTCTGCCGTTGTCCGACCAGCAGGTATCGGTCGCCGACTCGGCGTCGACTGAAGGACTGGAGCGGGGGTCGTAGAACGGATGAATTGGTTTGCGCGAGCGTTCGGGGGGGGCGCACGCGGTCCGCGGGATCTCGATTCAGAGATGTGTTCCGCGCTGCTTTCCGTACTGGATCAGGATCTGGATCGGGCAGAGGATGCCCTGGTCCGGGCAGTGCGCATCGACGCCGATGGGATCGAATCCTATCTGGCCCTGGCGCGTCTGTATCGTATGCAGGGCGAGGTCGGTCGCGCCATACGCGTACACCAGAATCTGTTGCTTCGAGAAGATCTGAGCAAAGAGCAGCGCTTGACGGCGCTCGCAGACCTCGGCGAAGACTTTCGCCAGGGCGGCTTCAAGGAGCGGGCGATCGCTTGTCACGAAGACGTGATGGCCGCTGACAAGCGCGATCTGAAATCGCTGCGGGCACTGGTTCAGCTATACGCCGAGACGGGTAAATACCAGGAGGCGATCGAACATTCGCGGCGACTGACGCGGCTGGAGGGCGGTGAGCGAGGAGAGAAAGAGGCGC
>JAFDBP010000124.1 GCA_019313245.1 Deltaproteobacteria bacterium | reverse complement strand
TCGCCGTAGGCGTTGTCGATCCGGCCGACCGCGGGCCAGAACTTGTGCGCGCGCACCCAATCGAGCGGATACGCGGCGCGCTCGCGCGAGTAGGCGTGATCCCATTCGTCGGCTGAAACTTCCGCTGCGGTGTGGGGTGCGCCCTTGAGTGGATTGTCGATCCGATCGAGCGTGCCGTTTTCGATCTCTGCAATTTCGTGGCGGATTTCGATCAGCGCGTCGCAGAAGCGGTCGAGTTCGGCCTTCGATTCGCACTCGGTCGGCTCGATCATCAGCGTGCCCGGCACCGGAAAGCTCATCGTGGGTGCGTGGAAACCGAAGTCCATCAGTCGCTTGGCGAGATCCTCGACGCCGATCGCCGCCGAAGTCTCGAAATGGCGGCAGTCGATGATGAACTCGTGGGCGACCCGCCCCGTCGCGCCCCGGTAGAGCACGTCGTAGTGCTCCGCGAGCCGCGCCGCCATGTAGTTGGCGTTGAGGATCGCGACGTGGGTCGCGCGCGTCAGGCCGGCCGCACCCATCAGCGCGATGTAGACCCAGCTGATCGGCAGGATGCTCGCGCTGCCGTACGGGGCCGCGGAGACCGCACCTTCGCCGTCGATCGGGTGGCCGGGCAGAAACGCGCGCAGGTGTTCGGCGGACGCGATCGGTCCCATGCCCGGCCCTCCGCCACCGTGGGGAATGCAGAAGGTCTTGTGGAGATTCATGTGACAGACGTCCGCGCCGATCGCCGCGGGCGAGGTCAGCCCGAGCTGGGCGTTCAGGTTGGCGCCGTCGAGGTAGACCTGGCCGCCGCGCTCGTGGATCAGATCGCAGACTTCCTTCACCCGCTCTTCGAAGACGCCGTGGGTCGAGGGATAGGTGAGCATGAGCGCACCGAGCGCTTCGCCGTGCTCGTCGGCTCGCGCCCGCAGATCGTCGACGTCGATGTTTCCGTCGGCGTCGGTCTTGACCGCCACGCAGCGAAAGCCCGCGATCACCGCACTCGCGGCGTTGGTGCCGTGGGCGGACCCCGGGATCAGACAGACGTTGCGCTCCAACTCGCCGCGCGAATCGTGGTAGCGGCGGATGGCGAGCAGGCCCGCGTACTCGCCCTGCGAGCCCGCGTTGGGCTGCAGCGATACCGCGGGCAGCCCCGTGATGTCCGCGAGCCAGGTCGCGAGTTCGTCGAGCATCTTCGCGTAACCGCGCACCTGGTCGGCGGGCGCGTAGGGATGGATGCGGCCGAACTCCGGCCAGGTGATCGGCAGCATCTCGCTCGTGGCGTTGAGCTTCATCGTGCACGAGCCGAGCGGGATCATCGACGTGGTGAGCGAGAGATCGCGCGATTCGAGGCGGTGGATGTAGCGCAGCATCTCGTGTTCGGAGCGGCAGCAGTGGAAGATGGGGTGCGTGAGGAACTCGCTCGTGCGCGTGAACTCGATGGGTAGTTCGAGGGTTTCGTTTTCGACGAGCGCTTTGATGTCGACGCTCGAACTCGCATCCGCCGAGAAGGCTGCAATCAACTTCTCGACATCGGATGGCGTAGTCGTCTCGTCGAGCGATACTCCGAGGCTGCCATCTCCGAAGTCGCGCAGGTTGAAGCCGCGCTCGAGCGCGGCGGCGAGCACCTGCGCAGACCCCTTGCCGTCGGGTGTGACGCGCAGGGTGTCGAAGTAGGCTCCATCGCCGAGCTTGCAGCCGACCGCCCGGAGTCCGGCCGCCAGCGCGAGGGTGAGGGCGCGGATGCGTCGGGCAATCCGCCGCAGCCCATCGGGCCCGTGGTAGACGGCGTACATGCTCGCCATGATCGCGAGCAAAACCTGCGCGGTGCAGATGTTGCTGGTCGCCTTGTCGCGGCGGATGTGTTGCTCGCGGGTCTGGATGGCGAGCCGGTAGACGGGTTCGCCGTGCGCGTCCATCGACACGCCGACGATGCGGCCCGGGATTCGGCGCACGTTCTCCTGCGTGGTTGCGAGAAATGCCGCGTGCGGTCCGCCAAAGCCCATCGGGACCCCCAGCCTCTGGGCCGAGCCGATCGCGATGTCGGCTCCGAATTCGCCGGGCGGCACGAGCAGTGTGAGGGCGAGCGGGTCCGTGGCGACGACAACGGCCGCGCCCGCCGCGTGGGCGCGATCGGCGAGCGCGCGGTGGTCTTCGATGCGGCCGTCGGTGGAGGGATACTGGAGCAGGATTCCGCAGAGATCCTGGCTTTCGAAATCGATCGCGCCGACCGGCCCCACCCGCAGTTCGATCCCGAGCGCGTGCGCGCGCGTTTGCAACACCCCGAGCGTCTGCGGGTGACAATCCGCTGCCGCGAAGAAGCCGCGCTTGCGACCCCGCGCGATCGAAACGCACATCCCGAGCGCTTCGGCGGCGGCCGAGGCTTCGTCGAGCAGCGACGCGTTGGCGATCGGCAGTGCCGTGAGGTCTGCGATCAGCGTCTGGAAGTTCAGCAGCGCCTCGAGGCGGCCCTGCGAGATTTCGGCCTGGTAGGGGGTGTACTGGGTGTACCAGCCCGGATTTTCGAGAATGTTGCGCTGGATCACCGCTGGAACGATTGCGTCCGAATAACCCATCCCGATGCACGACCGGACCACGCGGTTTTCGGCTGCGATCTCGCGCAACCTTTCGAGCAATTCGAACTCGCCCGGTGGCGGGCCTTGCAGGCCGGTCAATTTCAGCGGTTCATCGAGACGGATTGCCGCCGGGACGGTGTCATCGGCGAGTGCGTCGAGGTCCGCGTAATCGAGGCGTCGAAGCATCTCGGCGATTTCGCCGTCACTCGGGCCGATGTGGCGTTGCTCGAAGGCGTCGCCCCGTTCGAGCAACGCGGCCGGAGATTCAGCTGGCAGGCGGGTGCTGTTTTCGGCGTTTCTCTCGTCGTTCACCGGAGCCTTCCATTTCGAACCGAGCGCATCCGAATCAATCCGGGAGCCGGATGGGCGAGCGCGAAGATCGCAGGCGCGAAGCGCAGTCTAGCGCCGGGTTGGCGGGTCTCGAACGAATTTATTCGAGTGCGCATTTTCGGCAGTTGCGAGATGTTGCGCTCGGAGTTTGGGAGAGGCGATTCAGCTTCGGGAGAGCCGGCGGAACACGTCCTCGGGCGATGTGCCGTCCGAATCAGCGCCTTCGTGTTCGAATCCCTTCACGGCCTGGGCGAGGGCTTCACACGCGCCATCCGGGTCTTCTACGCCCCGCACACGCAGTTCACGTGGCATGACCTGTTTGATCACGACGATCATCTGCTCCCGCGTGACCTCACGGGCCGTCAAACCCGAAGACTTCAGAGCCAGGCGGATCGTGCCGCGAGCCTCGAGATTTTCGAGGTCGGTCTTCTCCAGCAGCTTTTCAGCGACGAATTCGAACAGTGATTCCGACACGGACCCTTCCCCTCACGGGTATCTTCGGACGGTTGACCTCGCTACTCAACGATTTTTCAAACTGGTGGGTGCGGCTTCTGCTTCCAAGTGGCGAGCGAGCGCGCGGGGCGAGCGGTTCTTGGCGGCATGATCGGCAGGATCTTCGGTTTCAGCGACACGGGATAAGTCCAGCTTTGCTTCAGCCCCACTCGTGGATCGGGTCTTTCTGTCAAGCCTTTACCCTCCCAATCGGATGGGTGGCGGGCTCCCGCAGCCCGATTCGCGACCTGATCGGCTCGTTTGGGCGAGATCGTCGCGCCGATTCGCGCGAGATGGTATTGGTCCGAGCGCGCTCGATTGCGAGCGGTTGGAGGTGGCATGAGGGTCTTGATCACCGGCTGTTCGAGCGGATTCGGCCGGGAGACTGCGATCGAATTGGCGCGCCGAGGTCACGAGGTGGTGGCGACCGCACGCCGCCCCGAGACCCTGGCCGATCTCGACGTCGCTTCGAAACTCGCCCTCGACGTCGACAGCGACGAGTCGGTGCGGGCGGCTGTCGCGCAGGCGGGGGACGTGGACGTACTGGTGAACAACGCCGGTTGGAGCGCGCACGGTCCCATCGAGAAGGTCCCGCTCGAGGCGGTCCGGCGCATGTTCGAGACCAATTTCTTTGGCGCTGCGCGGATGATCCAGGCGCTCGCGCCGAAGATGCGCGCGCGGAAGAGCGGTGTGATCGCAAACGTGTCGTCGATGGCGGGGCGCGTGGCGGCGCCCCTGATGGGCTTCTACTCGGCGAGCAAATTTGCGCTCGAGGCGCTGTCCGAGGCGCTGCACCTCGAACTGGGGCATTTCGGAATTCGCGTGATCGCAATCGAACCGGGTTTCGTGAAGTCGTCGTTTCGCGACAACGCGAGCCGCTACGGCGTGGATGACGCGCCCTACGACGAACTTCAACGCGCCTGGGCCGGCGCAGACGAGGCGTTGATCGGTGGAGAGCGGCCCGGTCCGGAGATCGTCGGTGTCGCGATTGCGGACGCCATCGAGGGCGCGCAGCAGAGGTTGCGCTGGCCGGTCGGAAAGGACGCCGAGTTGGTTCTGCAGGCGCGCGGCAACCTGGACGACGCCGCGTTCGAAGAGGCGATGCGGGGGATGCTGAAGCTCGAGTGGTAACCTGCCCGCGCAGACCTGCCTGGTGGGTTCGCTACTCACCACTTGCCCGCGCAGACCTGCCTGGTGGATTCGCTACGTGCCACCGGCGGGGGCCCAGTTGGCGGGGTTGGCCTGTATCGGAGCGCTTCGGTTTGCATCGGCTTTACTGGGCGGGGGCCCAGTTGGCCGGGTCACCTGTTTTGCGGCGCTTTGGATTGCGTCG
>JAFDBP010000123.1 GCA_019313245.1 Deltaproteobacteria bacterium | reverse complement strand
GCCTGCGCGGCGGCGATCGCGGCCGCGCGCTGCGCGTCCAGTCGCGCCGCTGCCATCGCGACGACCGCTGCCGACGCCTGGCGGGTGGTGGTCGAACTCTCCGGCGACGCGCCGACGGTCGAGCGCGACCTCGCGCGGCTGCGCGACGAATACGGCGCGAGCGAAACGGATTGCGCGGCCGTCGAGCAGATCTGCGCGCTTCAGCTCGAAGTGCCCGCCCCGCTCGGGCTGCGCTTCCGCCTCGGTGCGCTCCCCTCGCGACTCGAATCGACACTGCTCGAACTCCGCGCCGGCGGCGCATCGCTGCTCGCGTATCCGAGGCTTCAGCTCGTCTACGCGGGTTTTTCGCTCGGCGATTCGCCGCATGACGCCGACGTGGAGAGAATCTTTCGCGCCGTCGAATCCGCCGCCCTCGCCGCGGGCGGCAGCCACGTCTGCGAAGCGGCGCCGAGTTCGGTCAAGGCGGGCCGGGACATGTTTGGCGACCTGGGCGCGAGCGGAGCGATCGCGCGCGCGCTGAAGCGGCGTTTCGATCCGACGGGCGTGTTGAATCCGGGTCGCTTTGCGGGCCGCAATTGAGCGTCGAACGAATCGCGCGCAATCGAGGTGCGGATCCGCGAGTGGTGGAAGCGCGATGACGGGAGAACACTGGCCGGCCATCTACGAGCGAACGCTCGACTGCGTTCACTGCGGCCTGTGCCTTCAGGTCTGCCCGACCTATCGGGAAACCGGACGCGAGAGTTCCTCTCCGCGCGGGCGCATCTACCTGCTGCGGGCGGTCGCCGAAAACCGCGCCGCGCTGGGCGAGGTGATTTCGCACGAGGCCTATCTCTGCCTGGGCTGTCGCGCCTGTGAGACCGCTTGCCCGTCGGGCGTCAAGTTCGGGTCGATGATCGAACGCGCGAGAGCGGAAATCGATCGCTCCGGCTTGCGGCGGGGCTGGGCGCTCCGATTGGAGCGCTGGACGCTGCGCGGGCTGGTCGCGAACCCGCGGCGCTTGTCGTTGGCGATTTCGCTGCTGCGCGTCGTTCAGCGCTTGCAGCTCGATCGGCTCGCGGCCGGATTGTTGCCGGAGGCGTGGCGCGAACTCAGCGCGTTGGCTCCCCGCGTGCCGCCCGCGGCCGAGCGCAGGCCGTTGCCGGCATTTACGCCCGCACTCGGCGAAAAGCGCGGCCGCGTCGCGCTATTCGTCGGTTGCGTGATGCCCGAGTTCTTCGGCGCCATCAACGCGGCCACGGTTCGCGTGTTGTCCCGCAATGGCTTCGAAGTGGTGATTCCCGAATCGCAGGGCTGCTGCGGCGCGCTGCACGCGCACACCGGTGACCTCGACTTCGCTCGCCAACTCGCGCGCCGCAACCTCGAGGCTTTTGCGGCGGCCGACTTCGACGCCGTCATCCTCAATTCGGCCGGTTGCGGAGCCGTGTTGCGGGAGTTGCGGGAGTGGCTCGGGGGCGAGGGCGCTGCGCTGTCCGATCGGGTGCGCGATGTATGCGAGTTTCTCGACACGGTCGGGCTGCGCCCGCCCGAGGGGCGGGTGGAGTCGACGGTGTGTTACGACGACCCCTGTCACCTCGTCCACGGTCAGCGGGTCGATGCGGCGCCGCGCAGGTTGCTCGAGCAGATCCCGGGTATCGAGCTTCGAGCCCACGACGATCCGGCCGCGTGTTGCGGCGCGGCGGGAATCTACAACCTGACCCATCGCGCGATGTCGCGCGCAGTTCTCGATCGAAAGCTGCAGTCGCTCGGCGCCGCCGATCCCGACTACGTCGCGAGCGGAAATCCGGGCTGCCTGATGCAGCTGCGCAGCGGAGTCGCCGCCGCCGGGCTGAGAGCGGCGGTGGTGCATCCGGTCGAACTCCTCGACCGGGCCTACGCGTCGCGCGCCGTCGAAGCGTGACGCTCAGCGATACAGGAACGCGTCGGGAGTTTCTCGCGGAGCGTTGATGCGCGGGAACGCGCCGAGGCTCAGGTCCGAGAGAGATCCCTGCAGGACCAACGAGAACGGCAGAATCGACTCTCGCGAGCGAACCATGCCGTAGCGCTCGCGCATCCCGCGGTAGGTGTAGGTGGACTCCGCCGCAGGTCGGTTGTCGACGTCATCCGAGAGCCCGACGCGGGCACGCTCGAACACGACGTCGCGATTTGCGTCGGCGACGATGACGTCGTCGGGGTCGAGCAGGGAATTGCGAAACGAGGTCTCTTCGAGCTTGGCGACCATTCGCGCGAAACGCTCGTCCGAGAGCTTCTGGTAGACCTCGATCGGTGGGTCCTCTTCGTCGCCGCTCGGGCCGATGAACAGCAGCTTGATGGTGCGCCCCCCGATCAAGACGATTCCGGCCGGGTGCAGCTCCCCGTTGACGGGATCGCCGTCGAGCAATTCCGCCTCGAGCGCGAGGCCCCGGGGGCCGGCAAATTCGGGATTTTCGACGATGAAGCCCCGAGAGATGCGAATCTGTTGGGGGGTGGCGTGGGTGACTTCGGCGCGCACGGCATCGCCCGCGCGCATTCCTGCTCGGGTATCCGGATATTCCCGGGCGACTCGTCGATACATCGCGATGCGTGTGTCCCGGCGGTCTTCGCGGCTCGCGAATGCCTCCGCTTGCTCGGCGGCTCTTTCCCTCAACTCGGCGAGTTCGTCGGCGTCGTAATTGGGATCCTGCAGCGCGAGGTTGTACACCGCGATGTGGTTGTTCCGCTTGTTCTCGAAGGCCGACAGCCAGTCGCGCACTTCTGCGGCCCGCTCGCCGTCGGGATTTCGATCGAGGTAGCGGCGCCCGTAGACGGCTGCCAGGCGCGCCGTCGGCAGAGACCTCATCCAGGGCAGCTGCAGCAAGCGCATCGGAAACGCGATCACGGTCTGCCCGATCGCCGGAAGGTCGATCGCCCATTCCAGTGGCCCCGGCAGGCGGCGGTCGGCGGGCCCGCGCGCCCACGGCCCGAGCAGGACCCACTTGGCCCTATTTTTGCGATCCTGGCTGCGCGCCTTGCTGAACGCGAGGTAGGGGTTGCTCGCCGGATCGCCGATCAGCGAGCGCGCGTGCCTGACCATGTTGGACTGGTCGGCGTCCTCCTCGGCGATTTCGCCGAGGGCCTGCCACATCTGCAATTCTTCGCCCCGCTCGCCGAGTGCGATGGCCGCGGCGAAGTGCGCTTCGTCGCTGTAGGGCCCTTCCGGTTCCGCCTGGAGCAGTTCGTTCGCGGCCGTCACGACGTCGCCGCCCGGGTCGAGCATCGCAACCGAGAGCTGTAGCGCGCCGGCTGAAACCGGCGCCATCTCCCGAGCGATCTCGAGGCTTCGACTTCGCTGCTTGCGCTCGTAGACGAGCCTGCGGTCGGCTTCGTCGCGAAGTGCGGTCGCCACGGGGTCTTCGGGCTTGTAGTCCAGGGCGCGATCCGCGTAGACGAGCGCCTGCCTCGTCTGGTTGGTATCGAGCGCTCGCTGCGCGCTGCGCACGGCGCGCGTGTAGAGCGTCTCCGCGAGCTTGATGTCTCCCCGCTCGATCAGGGGCTCCAATTCGGCGACTTCCGGAGCGTCCGGATAGCGGGCGACGAATTCCTTCCAGTGGGCGAGTGCCTGCCGGCGTTGCAGCGGCAGCTTCTCCTGGTTGTAGACCTGGATCGCGTAGCTGAGCACGGATCTCGCCAGGCGGTAGGGCGCGAGGCTCATCGTCATGATCGACTTGCCGATCGGCTCGGCGAGGGCGTTGAAGGCGCGCCCGAAGGTGATCACCCAGGCGTCGCGTATCCGCGCGGATGCGAGTGAGAGGGGGTTGTTCTCGTCGGTCTGCGTCAGCCGCTCGCGCAAGGTCGGGTCGAGGTCGTCGCTCTCGAGCAGTTCGCGGGTCGCATCGCGGTAGGCGTACGCGGAGTCGGTGGTTGCGTTGACGAGATCGGTCGCAACGGGAACGAGACCGGTGGGGAGTTCGCCCGCCGCTTCGAGCACGGTGTCGATCGCGCGCAAGCGACCGAGCAGGCGCTCGGCCCGCTCGTCGTCGGAGACCAGTGCTGCAGTCGCCAACTCGGCAGCCGCGTAGTCGGCGACGTCGGGGATGCGGGTCGAAAAGCGCACGTTCGAATCGATCGCCCGGCCGATCGGCCGCGCGCCGGGCGAGCGACAGCCGCTCAGGCATGCGACGGCTAGCACGCCGATCAGTGCGGCGATCCATTTTCGATCAGGGCGTGAAGCGATCACGATCGATCCGAATCGAGTAGGCGAGGAATGCCTCGAGGCGGCGCGAAGCCTCGATCTTTTCGGGCGTTCCATCGCGGCTGGCCACCATCTCGTACAGCCGCGACGCGCCCTCGACCAGCTCCTGGAAGCGCACCGGGTCGAAGTAGAGGCTCTCCGGCGGGTATTGGGTCGAGTACTCCACCGCGAGTTCTGCGTAGAGGTCGGCGAGCTCGATCAGGTGGCGGTTGAAATTCTTGCTGTCCGGGTGATTGAAGGTGACGCGCTGCAACTCGCCAATCGCGCGCACGTCGCCGTTGACATCGGTCTTGCGGATCCCCACGAAGTAGTTGGCGCGCGCCACGTCTGCGCGCTCGATTTCTTCCCGGACGATCGGCCCGTAGTGGGTGCCCTCGGCAATCGCGGCGAGACCGTCGAGCAGCGCGGTGCGCGCTTCGAACTCCGCGAGCACCGAATCCGGATCGAGTTCGACGAGCTGGCCGGCGCCCGTCGCTTCGGAGTCGAAGTCCGCCTCGTCCTGTGGCTCGAGTTCCCGGGTCATCTCGGCGGCCTCGTAGAGCACGTCGCAGATGTCGGCGCTCTCCAGCGCGGGCAACCTCAGGTCTTCGCTGATGTCCGCTGCGAGCCGGTAGCTTTCGGCCGCGAGATCGTAGGCGCGCAGGCGCTCGAGTGATCGGGCCTTGGCAAACGCCATCACGCCATCCATATGACCCGCCCGCAGCGCGTCCGCGTGCAACTCTTCGAGGTTTTCCAGTCGTAGCAGTGAGCTGCGGTAGACGTTTCTGCCCGTGAAGTCGCGCGCGGGTTCGAAGCGGTAGGTGTCGTCTTCGATGTGCGCGCGCAGCACGGCGATGACCTCGAGCACATTCTCCGTGGGCCGATAGACGGGATCGACCTCCGGAGTCGATGCACAGGCCGCGCAAAGCGCGAATGCCGCGCACGCGAGGATCGGATCGAAGGCGGAAAACCGGGATCTCATACAGCCGCCAAGCATACCAGCCCCCGACCACGCCCGAGCCGGCGCGTCCCGATCCCCTCTGGGGACACACCGTGTGTTTTGGCGCTCGAAATCCATTCGAACCCGAGGGTGGCGCGCGTTGGGGAGCCGGGGGGAAGGGGCATTCGCGCAAACCCCATGTCGCTCACACCCCTTCCCCCCGGCTCCCCAACGAGACCGATTGGCAGCGCGTAAGGAAAAACCCCAGTGCTTGGCGTCTCGAACCGGCAAAGCGTCACTCGGATTCGGTGGCGGGAGGCCATCGGGCGACATGGGGTTTGAGCCCGATGGCCTCCCGCCACCGAACCCATCCACCAACGCCTCAAACGGTTTGGGCGCAGAGCCTGCACTGCAGGTTGTTTCTGAAAGCGGTTCGCGTTGGGTCGAAGCGCAGTGGTTTGAGTATCGAGCCGATCTCAGCTCTTCTTGGCGCTCGGCTTTTTGCGCAGGACGACTGCGTTGAGCATCTTCTCGGTCGCGATCACCGCCGCGGCGAGCTGATCCGAATCGACGCCGAGGGTCGTGAGGTTCTCCTGGCTGTCGTCATCCGTTTTCCAGGTGATCACGGTTTCCACGAGCGCCGTCGTGCGCCCTCCCGGTGGGATGCGCACGCGGAAGTCCGCCAGGCGCGGAACTTCGAGCTGGAGTTTCTTCGCGGCCTTGCGGATGGCGTTCATGAACGCGTCGTAGCCGCCGCCGCCGCTGGCCTTGGCGGTCGACTTCTTGTTTCGGTACGCGAGCACGATCTCCGCCTGCGGGGTTTCGTTCGTGCCGACGACGACCCGGTAGGAGACGACCCGCACGCGCTGATCGGCGGGCGATTTGAGCACGTCCGCGATGATGTAGGGCAGATCCTCGACGTTGATCCGATTCTTGTGTTCGCCGAGTTCGACGATCCGCTGCAGGACGAGCGACTTTTCTTCGGTTCCGAGCGCGATGCCGAGCGCTTTGAGGTTGTGCTCGAGCGACGCCCTGCCGGCCAACTTGCCGAGCGCGTAGCGCCGCCGTTCGCCGAAGCGGGCCGGCAGCAGTCGGCTCGCGTAGAGTTCTCCCTTCGCATCGCCGTCGGCGTGGATGCCCGCGGTCTGGGTGTAGACATCGCGGCCGACGATCGGCGTGTTGTCGGCGACATCCTTGCCGCTGAAGGTCTCGACCAGCCGCGACAGCGATGCGAGGCGGGTCTCCTCGACTCCCGTCTTGAACTCGGTGTGGTCGTGGATCGCGGCGACGACCTCCGCGAGCCTCGCGTTGCCCGCTCGCTCGCCGAGGCCGTTCACGCTGGTGTGCGCGCCCCGGGCGCCCGCGCGAACACTCGCCAGCACGTTTGCGGCCGCGAGCCCGTAATCGTTGTGCGCGTGAAATTCGAATACGACGCCCGGCCAGGTCGACACCATCAGGTCGACGTAGCGGGTCACGTCGGCCGGTGACATGATGCCCAGCGTGTCCGCGAGATAGATTCGCGCAGCGCCGAGCTCGCGCAGCAATTCCACCATCGCAAAGACGTAATCGAAGGAATCGCGCACGCCGTTCGACCAGTCTTCGAGATAGGCGTTGACCTTGATCCGCTTGCGCTTTGCGGCGCGGAAGGTCTGGGTGACGGCTTTGCGGTGCTCTTTGGGCGTCTGGCCGAGCTGGACGCGGCAGTGGCGCTCGGAACCCTTTGTGAGCAGGTTCATCACCCTTCCGCCGGTCCCCGCGATCCAGTTGACCGACGTGCTGCCATCGCAGTAGCCGAGCATCTCGACGCGCGGCAGCATGCGCTTCTTCCGCGCCCAATCCACCACGAGGCGCGCCGCTTCGCGTTCGCCCTCCGAGACGCGGGTCGAAGCGATTTCGATGCGGTCGACCCCCACTTCGGTGAGCAGCAGCCGAGCCAGCTGCAGCTTCTCCGCGGGGAAATACGATAGGTCGGGGGTCTGCTCCCCATCTCGCAGGGTGGTATCCATCACCGCGATGCGTTTTTGGTCCGTGCGCTTCACGTCGGTCTCCGGATCGGGTCGAGAGCATCGCGCTCGCAGTCTCGTGCTGTCAACCGGCGCGGCTTTGCCCACGCGGCTTCGGAGCGTCTAAGCTCGCCCCATGACCGAACCCCGCCAATCCCTGCCCGTCCGAGAAGAAGATCGCGGCCAGCGCCTCGACCGGTTTCTCGCCGAGCATCTGAGGCTTTCGCGTTCGCAGGTGCGCCGCTTGCTCGCGCGCGGCGCGGTGAGCGTCGGGGGCCGCAGTGTGAACGAAGACGCCAAGGGTCTGAACCTTCAACCCGGGCCCGTGATCGAGGTGACTCCGTTCGCGAGGCCCGAAGACCAGCGGGCGCTGCCCGCTTCCGATCAGCCGCTCGAGCTGCTCGCGCGCGGCAGCGGCTGGCTCGCGGTCGACAAGCCCGCCGGAACGCCCGTGCACCCGCTGCGGGAGGAAGAGACCGACACCGTGTTGAACGCGCTGATCGGCCGCTTTCCCGAGATCCACGCTGTGGGCGAGGGCGGTTTGCGCAGCGGGGTCGTCCACCGGCTCGACGTCGATACTTCGGGCGTGCTGCTGTTCGCCACCGAAGAGCAGGCCTGGCAGCGCCTGCGAGGGGCCTTTCGCGAGCACCTCGTCGAAAAGGTCTATCGCGCGCTCGTCATCGGCGAGCTCGAAGGCGAGGGCAGCCTCGAAGTCGGATTGGTCACGGCTCGCCACCGTCCCGCGCGGGTGCGCGTGGTCGCCGCAGAGGAACTCGCGCGGGCGCGCGGCGTCCACATCGGCGTGCTGCGCTGGCGCTCGCTCGAGGTCTTCGGCGGCGCGACGCTCGTCGAGGTGAGGCCCAGGACCGGCTTTCTGCACCAGATTCGCGTCTCGCTGGCCCACCTCGGTTTTCCGGTCCTCGGAGATCGCACCTATGGCCCCGCGAGCGATCCGATCGCGGTGCCGCGCCAGATGCTCCACGCGGCGCACGCGCGTTGGGGCGAGATCGAGGCGAGCAGTCCGGACCCCGCCGATTTCGAGGCGGCACTCGCCGCGTGCGCGGGGCTTTCGCGCGGAGCGTGATCCCGCTCAGGGTTTGCGCAGCAGCGTCAAGCCGTCCGCGATCGGCAGCATCACGCATTCGACGCGGCGGTCGGCGGCTGCGAAGTCGTTGAACTTTCGGATCGCCAGTGTGTTCGCGTCGTCGGCTTCCGGGTCGATGACCGCGCCCTTCCACAGCACGTTGTCGACCAGGATGACCCCTCCCGCGCGCATCAGCGGCAACAGCGCTTCGAAATAGGCGATGTAAGCCGACTTGTCGGCGTCGATGAACGCGAGGTCGAATTGCGGCTCGCGGGCGAGACCGGCGAGTGTTTCGAGCGCGGGGGCGATGCGCAGGTCGATCTTGTGGGCGACTCCGGCTCGCTCCCAGTAGCGTCGCCCGACACTCGTCCACTCTTCGCTCACGTCGCAGCAGATGAGTTTTCCGTCGTCGGGGAGTCCGCGCGCCAGACACAGCGCCGAGTAACCCGTGAAGGTGCCGATTTCGATCGCGCGTCGGGCGCCGAGAATCCGCGCGAGCAGCGTCATGAAGGCGCCCTGCTCCGGTGCGATCTGCATGATCGCGACGTTCCCGAGCGCGTGGGTCTCGTCGATCAATTCGCGCTGAATCTCGTCCGGGGGCGTTCCGTGGGAGACGAGGTACGCGTGCAGCGCTTCGGTCAATTGAACGGACTTCGGTGTCTTGTCCACGCGGCCTTTTCCGATCAGTCGACCTTCGGCTCGCTCTCCGCCTTCATCTGCAGCTGCATCGCGCGCGCCTTCTCGTCCTCGGCTTCCTGAATCATGCCCTTCGACTGATAGAGAATCGACAGGTTGGTGTGACTCAGCGGATCGTCGGGTTCGAGTTCGGCGATCTTCAAGCCGGCTTCGATCGCACCGTCGAGATCGCCCTTGCGCTTCAGCGTCATCGACAAGCCGTTCCAGGCGATGGCCAGGTCGGGCTCCGCTTCCACCGCGCGCCGGTAGCAATCGATGGCTTCGTCGATGCGGTCTTCGGCGAAGTGTTTGAAGCCTTCTCGGTAGAGTGTGCGCGCGTCGGACATTCTCGAATCCCAAATCGACCGTCTGCTTCAGCGTTGATCGAGTCTCTTTTCGGCTTGCCGCAGGAAGGAGTGGATCTCGTGACCCGTTTGGATGTCACCCGCCGCCTCGGCCAGTCCGATCGCTCGGGCGAAGATTTCGGCGGCCATTGTCGGGTTGTCCGAATCGAGCAGCGAGCGGCCCAGGTCGCGGTGAGCCGCGGTGTCTTCCGGCTCGAGTTCGACGGCGCGTTGCAGGGGCTCGACGGCTTCGGCCGGCCTGCCCATCTTCATCAGGATGCGCCCCAGCTCCGCCCAGCTCCGGTGGTCGGTCGGGTCGTTCTCCAGCAGCGCGCGGAATCGAGCCGCTTCGTTCATGAGTATGTCTGGGTCGCTGTGAGGCAATTGGGGAAGGTTACCGAAGTCCCGTCGGCGCGGCCCGTCGGGATTTGGATTGTCCGTCCGGCTGATGGATCCACCGGATCGCAGCGTCGGCGCCTCGCTTGGCCATTCGCTCAAAGGAGATTAGGATCCCGCCGGATCTGATGAAGAATCCACCGCGGGGCGAGACGGGCCCCTCTGCCTCACCGATCTTTTTTAGAGGTCTTCGCGATGCGCAAACTTCGAATCTGGATCATTGCAGCGGCGGTCGGCCTGATTGCGCTGTGGCTTCTGGTGGGTCGCGAGGGCCCGTCGATCGAGCACGGCAGCGTTCTGGTCCTGCCGATCGAGGGTCGTTACGTCGAGTCGCGGGATCCCTCGCTGCTGGCGCACCTTCTGACGGATGCGGAGATGTCGTTTGCGTCGCTGCTCTCCGAAATGAAGAAAGCCGAGCGCGACGACCGCATTTCGACGGTGGTGCTGCGCATTCGGAATCTCGCCATCGGCTGGGGACAGGCCCAGGAGCTGCGAGGCGCGATTCGGCGACTCGAAGCAGCGGGTCGCCACCCGGTCGCGTATCTCGAAGTCGCCGGCTTTGGCGCCAACCTCGAGTACTACGTGGCGAGCGCGGCGAGTGAAGTCGAGATATCCCCGGCCGGTTTCGCGGGCGTCGTCGGCCTCGCGGGGGAGTATTTCTTTCTCGGTCAGATGTGGAAGAAATTCGGCATCGAGTTCGATGTCGCGCGCGCCGGCCGCTACAAGAATGCCGTCGAGACCTTGACCGGCGACGAGATGTCGGATGCCTATCGCGAGGCCGCGAATTCGCTGCTCGATTCCATCGACCACCAGTTCGTCTCGGGGATTGCGGAGGGCCGAAAGCTGACCCCCGCGGCCGTGCGGGCCGTGATCGATACCGCCCCGATGACGCCCCGGGACATGGTCGCGAGCGGTCTCGCCGACGAGATCGCGTTCTTCGACGACCTTCTCGAATCGCTCGAGGGGCCGATCGTGGAGGCAGCCGACTACGCGCGAATCGACCCCGCGAGTCTGGGTTTCGAACCCGTCGCCCAGTTCGCGCTGGTCTACGGCAGCGGCAACGTGGTGGTCGGCGACGGCAGGTCGACCTCCCGCGGAAACCCCGTGATGGCATCGGACAGCGTGGCAGACGCGCTCGAAGCGGCGGCCGACGATCCCGAAATCGACGCGATCATCTTCCGCATCGACAGCCCCGGCGGATCGGTGCTCGCGGCGGACATCATCTGGAGAGCGGTGGAACTCGCGAAGCAGAGCGAGAAGCCGCTGATCGCCTCGTTTTCGAACGTCGCGGCGTCGGGCGGCTACTACGTCGCCGCCGGAGCGGACGCGATCCTCGCGCCAGCCGCGAGCGTGACGGGTTCGATCGGCGTCTTCGCGCTCAGGCCGGTGTTGAAGGGGCTTCTCGACAAGCTCGACGTCCACGTGGAGACGATGACGCGCGGCGCGCACGCGGGCATCCAGATCGCCTCGGAGCCGCTCTCGCCGGAAACCGCTGCGCTTCTCGATCGCGAGGTCGAAGCGATCTACCGACTCTTCATCGAACGGGTCGCGGCGGGACGCGAACTCGATCTGCAGCAGGTCGATGGAGTCGCGCAGGGCCGCGTCTGGACGGGAGAACAGGCCTTCGAGCGCGGCCTGATCGACGAACTCGGCGGGCTCAGCCAGGCGGTCGTTCGCGCCAAGCGGGAACTGGGCCTGGACGCGGACGCGGACGTCGCGCTGGTGCCCTATCCCGAGGCGGGTTCGCTCGTCGATCAGCTGGCCGACACGCTGAGGCGAATATCGCTCCAAGCCATACCGGCTTCGTCGCTGATGGGTCTCGCCGAACGGGTGCAGAGCTGGTTCGAGGCGGCTCCGCTGGAGGCGCCCGCACTGGTGCCGCCGTTCGCGTTCGAGATCCGCTAGCGGCGAACACGAAGGGGAGGTTCTGTCGTGCGACTTGAGAAGACATTCGAGGTCGATCGACCACCGGACTTCAGTTCCCGCGTCGCGTCCCTCGACGAAACCCTGCTGAGCCTGTTCGCGGATTCCGAGACCGAGATCGTAGAGCGCGAGGGCAACCGGCGAACCACGCGGACCCACTACAACGCGCTCGGCAGGGAAGGTGTCGCGACCTTTCACTTCCACTACCTCCCCAACGGTCACATCTCGTTCGAGAAGGTCTGCGATGGAAACGTCTGGCAGGAACTCTCGGGCACGGTTTCGTTCGCGAAGCGAGGCAGCGGGACGCAGGTGACGCTGAGGATGGTTGGGCGGACGAAGGCGCTGGTTCCGGAGTTTGCGATTCGCTCGCCGATGCGAGACCAGATCGAACAGATGGCGTCATCGCTGCGCGCTTGCATCGAGGCGGCGGAGGTGCCCGGGGCCGACTAGCGGATCGCAGCGGTTCTGCGATCGAACGCGGGATTTCAATGGCCAGCTTGATTGCCGAAGACGGCGTCGCTCTCTACGCGGAATCCCACGGCTCCGGGATCCCCGTGATCCTGTCGAACGGGTTGTGCACCACCTGCGAGAATTTTCGCCCGCAGGTCGAGCCTTTCGCAGCTGCGGGTGCACAGCTGATCCTCTGGGATTATCGCGGGCACGGCCGCTCCGAATCCCCCGGCGATCCCGCCGCCTACCGCTTCGATCGCGTGATCGACGATCTCGGCCGCGTACTCGATTGGGCGGCGCCCGGTCGGCGGGCCGTGGTGGGAGGGGTCTCGTTTGGGGGCTTGGCGTCGCTGCACTTCGCGCACCGGCACCCCGAGCGCGTGCGCGGACTGATCCTGCTCGCCACCGGGCCGGGCTTCAAGAACCCCGAAGCCCTGGCGCGCTGGTCGGAATTGACCGAGCGGTCGGCGTCGCTGATCGAGAGCGAGGGGGCTTCCGCCTTTGCGCAGAGCGCAGCCGCTCCGACCCTGATCGGCCTGCGCCCGGATCTCGCCTCTGCACAGGCCGCGATCCGCGCGATCGCACGTCAGGATGCCGTGGGCCTCGTGCACTTCCAGCGGCAGATCGCCGCCCGGGTGCCGCCGATCATCGACCAACTGGCCGGGATCGATTGCCCGGCGCTGGTCGCCGTCGGCGAAAAGGACGACGCCTTCACGCGCGCCGCGGATCTGATGGCGGCGCGCCTGCCTCGCGCGCAGCGCGAGACGATCGCGGGAGCGGGTCACATGGCCAATATCGACGAGAGCGAGGCCTTCAACGCGATTGCGTTGCGGTTTCTTCAGAAGATCGCGGCCGAAACTCCCGACTGAATCCGTCAGTCGGCCGCATCGCGGGCGGCCATCTTCTTCAGCGTCTTCAAGCCGCCGGGAACGTGAAACGCGCGCAGCCCCTCTTTTCGCATGAACTCGGCGAGGTGTGCGCTCTTGAGTCCGATCTCGCAGTAGAGCACGTAGGTCTGGTTGCGGTCGAAACTCGCGTAGGTCTTGAGTGCCCGACCGAAGTCGAGCAGCAGCGCATCGGGCCAGTGCCAACTCTGATATTCCGGTTTCGTGCGCAGATCGATCACGGTGGCGCCCGCCGGGATGCGATCGACCTCGAGATTGGGAATCCCCAGCGCCTCCACGTCGAGCTCGCGCAGCTTGAAGACGCTTCGCGCCGCTACCGCGGCGTCGACGATCGACAGGTCGATCTTGGCTTCTTCCGCCTCGACGGCTGCGAGGGCCGCCGCGGTCGCGGGGCGGGTCGGCACGATCGCGCAATATTCGCCCACGATCTTGGAGAGGTCGTAGGTGCCGATGAGGCGGGCCGTATCGATGATTTCATCCTTGTTGGCGCCGACCAGTGGGCGCAGGATGGTTGCGGTCGCGGCGCGCGAGATCACCGCGAGGTTGGGCAGTGTCTGCGAGGACACCTGGCCCACCGCTTCGCCGGTGATGATCGCCGACGCGCGGCGCTCGCGAACCAGGAGTTCGGCCGCGCGCACCATCGCGCGCTTCAGCAGGATCTGCCAGTAGCGCGTCTGGGTGCGGGCGCGAAGTTCCTCGGTCAGGGCCCCGAAGTCGATGGCGTGCAGGCGCGGCTGGTCTCCGTACGACCAACGGTCGGCGAGCACTTTGGCGACCCGAAGCACACCCAGCTGGTGAGTTTCGCCGCCCAGATTGCAGAACGCGTAATCGATCCGAACGCCGCGCTTCAACAACTGCCAGGCCGCGACCGCGGAGTCGAAGCCGCCCGACATCAACGCGATGGCGCGCCCGCTGGCTCCGAGCGGAAGGCCTCCGCAGCACGCGATGCGCTCGGGGAAGAAATAGGCGTCGTCTCCAATCAGTTCGATCGAAACCGTGACCTCGGGATCGTTCAGGTCGACTCCCGCCGAGTGTTCGAGCAGGCGGGCGCCCAACTCGCGTTCGATGTCCGGCGGCCGCAGTGCGATCTTCGAGCGCTCTCCGACCCGCCGCGCCCGGACCGCGAAGCGCTTGCCGGTCACGCGGCCGGCGAACAATGTTTCCCCCGCGTCGACGAGCCGCTCGATGCTGTCTGCGGCGCGCCGCTCGACGAGGGAGATCGACTGGATGCCGAAGACCCGGGTCAGGACCGCTGCGGAGGCCGCGTCCGGAAGCTCGACGAAGATCCGGTTGTGGGTGTCGCGAATGCGGGGCTCGAGACCCTCCGAGAGCAGGGCATCTCGCAGATTCGCGACCAGGCGCTGGACGAATTGCGAGCGCGTCGCGCGCGCCTTGGTTCCGATTTCACCCGAATAGCGCAGCAGCGCGAGTTGGGGGGCCGGAGAATCCGCCACGGTCGGTCAGCCGTTGCAAAAGCGGTAGAGGAAGCCGCCGATCAGCAGTAGAACCCACACGGCGATCT
>JAFDBP010000122.1 GCA_019313245.1 Deltaproteobacteria bacterium | reverse complement strand
TTGCAATTCTCAGCGAGACGTACGACGGAGGTATCGGCAGCGACGACTTCTTCGCGGTAGGCGGTGGCGAAAGCGCGCACATCGCGTTCGATCCGGATGATCCGACGCTGGTCTACGCGACTACGATCGGCGGCACGCTGACCGAATACAACGCGGACAACGAGCTCGTCCGCGAGATCAAGCCGTATCCTGAGTATGTGTACGGCAGGGAATCGAAGGACTTTCGCTACCGATCCAACTGGAATGCACCGGTCACAGCGTCGCCACAGAAACCGGGTGTGATCTATTACGGCACGCAGAAGGTGCTGCGCACGAAGGACCGCGGCGCCTCATTCGAGGAGATCAGCCCGGACTTGACGAAGAATGAGAGAGACAAGCAGGGCCTGAACGGCGGGCCAATCACGGTCGAGAACGTCGGTGCCGAATTCTATGGCACGATCCTGACGATCACGGCATCGCCCCACGAATACGGCACGATCTGGGTGGGTAGTGACGACGGCCTGGTTCACGTCACGCGAGACGACGGTGAGACCTGGCAGAACGTGACACCGGGCAACTTGCGCGGCGCGATGGTAAACGCGATCGACGTCAGCCCTCACGAACCGGGCAGCGCCTACATCGCGGTTACCGGGTACAAGCTGAACGACTTCCGGCCGTACATCTACAAGCTGACCGATTACGGTCGCCGGTCGAAGCGACTCGATCGCAATCTGCCCAAGGGCAATTTCATCCGCGTCGTGCGCGAAGACCCGAAACGCCGGGGGTTGCTGTACGCGGGTGGCGAGGGCGGCATGTACGTGTCTTTCGACGACGGTGCGCATTGGCAGGTTCTGGATACCGGCCTTCCCCCGGTGCCCGTCACGGATCTGATGGTGCGTCAGGGCGACCTCGTCGCAGCGACTCAGGGCCGGGGTTTCTGGGTGCTCGATGACCTGAGTCCGCTGCGGCAGGCGAGCGCTGCGCTCGCAACAAAGCCGCTGCACGTATTCACGCCCGGCCCCGTGGAGATGCTGAAAAGCGGCGGTGAACCGGGGGACTTCGAGGCCGAGAACCCACCGCGGGGCGCCGTGCTCCGGTACCACCTTCGCGGCGAGCACGCTGCGCCGCTTCAGCTCGAGATCAGCGACGGTGCGGGCAACGTCGTTCGCCGCTATTCGAGCGAGGAAGGAGACTTCGAGCGCTGCGTTCTCGGCAACTCGGATCAGCGCGAGCCCTTCGAGGTGAAGTATCCATCGACCGAGGCGGGTGCGAACCAGTGGGTCTGGGATATGCGCCGCGGCGGGCTTCACTGCATCGAAGACATCAAGATCTTCGAAGGCTTCGGGGGCGCATTGGTGCCACCAGGTGCTTACACCGTGAAAGTGTCGAGCGGCGGTTTCGAGGATACGATCGAGCTGACACTCGTCCCCGACCGACGTTTCGATGCGAGTGCCGAGGACTTCGAGGTCGTCGAGTCGAGCATCCTCGAAATCACAAATCTGATCAATGAGCTCATCGATGGCGTGGCGGCGATTCGCAAATCACGCGCCGAGATCGAGGCCCTGATGAACGACCACGAATCCGCTGCGCCGCTGCAGGAGATCGGCGGTCGCGCCGTCGAACGCCTGAGTGCATGGGAGAAAGAGGTGTATCAGGTCAGCTACGAGACCGGCGAGGATGAGGACAATCTGCCGGGCAAACTGATCAGCCAGGTGCGCCATCTGCTCTATGTCGTCGACTCTACCGGACCTCCGGTTGCGGCAGGAGCGCTCGAGCGCCTCGCCGATCTCAAGGGGGAATGGGCCGCGCTGCGTGCGGAACTCGATGCCATCACGTCCACTGATATCGCCGCCATCAACCAGTGGGCGCGCGATCACAGCATTCCGCATATCTCGCTGCCGAACTGATCACCGGCGCGCCTCGGATCTGGCTCGCGGCTCGGCAGAACGCTGGGTTATCGTTCGCACGAGCCGCTCAGGGCTCGCAGCAGGCGCTCCGGTTCGCGCCGGGCGTCGTCCGCAGGTCGTCGTGGCATCCCACCGCAACGAGGAGTCATCGACTCATGCCGCCGAAACAGTCGAAGTTATTCCGAATTTCCTCGCTGGCTCTCCTCTCGATCGCATGGAGTCTGATCTTGTCGGCCTCCGTGGCACCCGCCGCCCGGGACGGGGCTCGTCGCCTCTTCGAGCCCGCGGACGTGCATCGTCTCTTCTACGTCTCCGACCTCGCGATCTCGCCGGAAGGAGACTGGGTGGCCTACAGCGTGGAGGCGACCGATATCGACGAAGATCGCTACAGCGCCGATCTCTACATGGTGAGCTGGGACGGCGAGACCCGGGTGCAACTCACGCATACCGAGAAGCACAGTGAAGTCCACCCGCGCTTCAGCCCGGACGGCAAGTACCTGGCCTTCATCGCCTCGCGCGGCGACGGCGACGGCGAGCGGGACCCGAAGTCCAAGGCGCAGGTCTGGCTGCTCAACCGGGCCGGCGGTGAGGCGCAGCGGGTGACCGAGCTACCCGGTGGTGTGTCGGATTTCGAGTGGGCTCCCGATGGGCAGCGGCTGGTGCTGGTATCGGGCGACCCGAACCCCGACGAGGTGGAGGCGGAAGGCACCAGCGGACCGGACGACGGGAGCAAGCCAGAGGAGCATAAGCTCAAGACACCCAAGCCGATCGTCGTCAAACGCTACCAGTTCAAGAGGGATTGGGAGGGCTATCTGGTCGACCGCTACGAGCGCCTCTATCGGTTCGATCTCGCAACGAGGACAGCGACGCTCCTGACCGAGGGAGCATTCGACAGTGTTCAACCCGCCTGGTCGCCCGACGGCAAGTGGATCGCCTTTACGAGCAAGCGTCCGAGCGAGGAGCAGCCCGACCCCGATCGCACGTTGAACACCGACCTCTACCTGCTCGAAGCTCGGAAGGGAGCCGTGGCCCGAAAGCTGACCGAGTGGACGGGCGCCGATTCCGAGCCGGTCTGGAGCCCCGATGGGACGAAGATCGCCTACATCCAGGGGACAGCCGGTAAATACGCCGGCTATGGCTCGTCTCATGCTGCGGTTCTTTCGGTCGCCGCCGGAAGATCCAAGAGCGCGAACCCAACGCTCCTCAGCGAGGCGCTCGATCGAAGCGTGAGCAATCTTCGCTGGTCACTCGACGGCCAGACGCTGTACTTCGGCTTCGACGACGACCGCAAGCGCTTCGTCGGCTCGGTTCCGGCCGAGGGCGGCGCGATCGAGCGCCTCGAACTCCCCGAGTCGGCGCTTGCCACGAGCATCGTCAACGCCTTCGAAGTGGGTCGGAAGGGCATCGCGGCGCTCGCAACGTCGCCCACACATCCAGCGGAAATCTTTCGCCTGACTGACGGTCTCGCGCTCAGCGACCACAACCGCGCCCTGCGCGAGCAGATCAAATGGGCGGTGGTGCGAGGCATCGACGTCACGAGCGGGGACGGAACGCGCATCGGTGCGATGCTCTACGAACCTCCTGGGAAGCGGCTCCGCAAGCCCCTGCCGACCATCGCGTTCATCCACGGCGGTCCGTTCGGGCAGGACGCCTTCAATTTCGATTGGATGGCCCAATCCTTCGCCGCCGCGGGCTACCTGGTGGTGCAACCGAATTACCGCGGCAGCTCGGGCCGCGGCGCCGAGTTCTCGCGCACTCTGTACGCGAAGTGGGCCGATGGGGTCCAGGACATCCACGCCGTCGTGGATCACCTGGTCGCCGAGGGGCTCGCCGACCCGAAGCGCCTGGGCATCGGTGGCTGGAGCTATGGCGGCATCAACACCAACTACGCCATCGCGACCGATACGCGGTTCAGGGCCGCGGTGAGCGGCGCCGGAGCCTCCAACCTCATCACCGGCTATGGCACCGATCAGTACATCCACGATTACGAACGCGAGGTCGGAATGCCCTGGGTCGAAGAGGACCTGGTTCGCTACATCGAACTCTCGTTTCCGTTCTTCCACGCGGATCGCATCAAGACACCGACGCTGTTCATCTGCGGAGAAAAAGACTTCAACGTGCCGCTCATCAACTCGGAGCAGATGTACATGGCGCTCAGGAGCCTCGGGATCCCGACGCAGCTGGTCATTTACCCGGGGCAGTACCATTGGCCGTCTGTGCCCAGCTACCTGGAAGATCTCATGCTGCGATGGATCGCCTGGTACGACGCGCATCTGGAGTAGATCATTCCGCGTGCGCGGGTCGTGCCCAGGGATTCAGTCGCTTTCGAATCTTCCGAGGATCTCGCGGATCTCCTTCTGCATCACAGGGGACAGAGGTTCTGGGCGATGTGATTCGAGGATCTTGCGCAGGTCTTTGTCGATGCGTTCGATCAACTCCGGGTAGGGAGTGTCCGGCGAGTTGATCTGCGGAAAGTTCGCGCCGAAGTAACGAGAGTTCCAGAGGTGCTCTCTGCAGTGATCGCGGGTGTGTCGCTGTGCGAGATAGTTTCCCTTCGGTCCGACCGAGTGGATCAGATCCAATGCCAGTTGCTCCTCATCGACCGTGACTTGTTCCCAGAGGCCGCGCAGCAGGCCTGCGAGGTCTTCGCAGAGCAGCAGTGCGTGCAGCGAGAAGGTCATCCCGGCATCGACGATGCCGAGATAGTCCATCGTGGGCGGTCGCGTGTAGAAAGCTCGCGCCATTCCAAACGCGATTTCCGTCACCGCGTCCTGGTTGAATCGCGGTGCTCGGCAAGTGCCGCCCCCCCCGCCGGCCGGGAGCAGGCCCAGCTGGGTGTAGACCTGTTGCGTGGCGTGGGCGGCGAGCACGCTCGGGAGCGGGTTACCGATGCGTCCGCGGGCGGGTTCCAGAAAACTGTTCTCCGAACAGGCCATGCAGAAAGAGCCCTTCTTGACGAGCTGCGACAGCACGACCCCCGCGAAGTCCGTCGCAAAACTCACCGCCATGCAGCCCGCGATCGTATACGGTGCGGACGCGCCACCGATCGTAATCGTGCCCAGGCTCACCGGAATGCCACACTCCGCTGCGCGAATGATCTGATCGGTGTGGGTCTTCAAATAGTGGATCGGAAGCGGCGTGATGATCTGGCTGAAGTAGGGTTTCTCGGCGAGCTGCTCCATCCCCCCGCGGATCACTGCGGCCATCTCGATGACCGCGTCGAACGCGGCGCTCTGTTCGCAGAGGTACTCGAGGGGTTTGCCGGTGTTTTCGACCAGCGCCACGAACTCGCCGATCTCGCCGTGTAGGGTCGAGTTGGGGACGTCCTTCACCGTCACGCAGACGCCATCGATGTTGGGCAGCGCGTCGGCCACGCGCGTGATGGTCGCGAGATCGTCCCAGGTGCTCTCCCTCGATTCGCCGGTCTCGAGGTCGAAGACCTTGATACAGGTCATCCCCGGGAGAAATGACGTGTTCCCCTCGCGGGTTTCCAGGTAATCGGTCCCGTCCCGATTCCAGACCTTGACGCTCTTCGCCACGGAATCGAGGCACTCCTTCACGAGATCGGTCTCGAAGCGAACGGTGTGATCCGACGCGATGCTGCAGCCCGCATCCGAGAAGCGGTCGAGCACCTGTGGATCCGGATCGAATGCCACGCCGGTCTCGCGCAGCAGCCTGAAGCTCGCATCGATGATCTTCTGGGCGTCGGCCTCCGGCATCAGCCGGTAGATCGGAGAGCTGTCGACGGGAATTCTCGTATCGTCCATGGATTTGCTCCTTTCTCGGCAAGCGTGAACGTCCGCGCGCGATTTGGCAAGGCTCGGCGCCGCCGCTGCGGCCGATTTCCGCTCTCGAATCGATGAGGCGGTGAAGTCGCATCTCTTAAAAGGTGGCGCCGCGCAACCCGCCGATCGCATATCCCCCTGTAGTCGGTGATCTTTTCGTTACTGGTCGAGATCCATTGCGCGCAGGAGTAGCCGGCGAACCGGGTGGCGGCGGCCTCGCTCCTCTGCGCGATCGGCGGATACGAGCAGTGTCCGCGCCGCGCGAGCGCCGAGCCAGCGCAAGGGTTCGGGTTCCCATTTCGGTGACCGGTGACCCACCCAGGGGAGTTCGGTCAGCGGCGTCTCGCGACCGAGCGCGAAATCGCAGAGCGTCCGCCCCGCGAGGTTGCTGGGGCACACACCCTCGCCCGCATAGCTCTGCACGCCTGCGATGCCAGTCGCTTCGTCGATCGAAATTGCCGAGGTGAAATCTCGCGGGATGCCGAGCACTCCCCCCCAGCGGTGGGTGATGGCGAACGCTCCGAGTTGTGGAAGCATTTCGCGCAGTGCGTCGACGAGCAGCCGCTCGACGCGCGGATTCCTCTCGAAGCGCGCGTCGATTTTCGATCCGTATGTGTAGTCGAAATTGCGCCCGCCAATTGCGATGCGATTGTCCGCCGTGCGCTGCGCGTAGGTGAACAGGCGGTTGAAGTCGCCAAAGAGCCCTCGCTCCGCGAGGCCGATCTCCTGCCAGATCTGATCCGATAGTGGTTCGGTGGCAATCATGTGCTCGTAGACGGGCATCAGATTGCGTCGGCAAGCGGGCAACCGCGTGACGTGTGCGTCGAGCGCCATCACGATGCGGGGTGCTCGGACCGAACCGCGCGAAGTGCGCACGCGGCCAGGCTCCACCGCGAGCGCGGTGGTCTGTTCGTAGATCGCCGCGCCGCGCCGTTCGGCGGCATCGGCCACACCGCGCGCGAGCTTTGCGGGGTTGACGGCAGCGGTGTTCGCATTGAAGACGCCAGCATGAATCGAGGAAGCGCGGATGCGAACCGCGACCTCTGCGGGATCGAGCCAGCGAACGTCCTCCTCGGTCCATCCGACCTTCCGCTCGGTTTCCAGATACGCTCGGAGTCGCTCCGCCTGCTGCTCACACGTGGCCAGGGAGAGACCTCCGCCCTTGTGGAAGTCCGCTTCGATTCCCTCGGCCTCACAGACGGCACCCACCTCGTCGACGCTCGCTTTGATCGCCTCGCGCAGTGCGGCTCCGCGCTCCGGGTCGCGTTCGAAGTACTCCTGCAGGCCGTGGATCAGGGCGACGCACCAGCCGCCGTTGCGCCCCGATGCGCCAAACCCAGCCGTCTCGCGCTCGATGACGGCGACGCGGCACGCGGGATCGGCGCGCATCAGGTAGTAGGCGGTCCAGAGCCCCGTGAAGCCGCCGCCGACGATCGCGACATCGACTTCGAGGTCACCCGGCAGCGGCGATCGCGGCTCCGGCTCCGCGCCGAGCGAGTCGAACCAGTAGCTGACCGAGCGGTAAGACATCGGGTTTCGTCGCAGTCATCCCCTGAATGGCGCTCGAGCGTACCACAGATACGCGCGGGTCACGCGTGGCGGGAACTGCGATTGGATTTGATTTGGGTTGTCGCTAGACTGCAAACTCGTCCTTCTCGGAACCATGGCAGGCATCCGTGAGCCCGAATCATCATCTCGCATCGCTCATCGGAACGTCGGTAATTCTGCTGGCGTGCTGCGTATCTTGCGGTGACAGCCGACACCTCGAGAGCGCTGACCTGGTTCTGACCGGTGCGAAGATCTTCACCTCGAACGAGCAACAACCCTGGGCGGAAGCGGTTGCGATCAAGGATGGTCGCTTCATCTACGTGGGTGATTCCGCAGGCGCCTCAGACTACTCGTCTGAGGGCGCAATTTCGATCGATCTCGAGGGGCGATTCGTAATGCCCGGCCTGATCGATGCGCATGCTCATCCCGGCTACATGAACGTCGAGCGGTACGCTGAAATCGCGGAAACCGACGAAGAGCAGATGCTGAGCGCCGTCAAGAGATACGCCGCAGAGCATCCGGATCAAGAATGGTTGCAGCTGTGTTGCTGGCCGATTGATTTGTACGTAAAAGGCGACCAGGGGCCGGACAAGCGCAAACTGGACGCCATTGTCCCAGACCGACCCGTCTGGTTCGTCAGTGAATGGGGGCACAGCAGCTGGTTGAATTCGAAAGCGTTGGAGGTGCTCGGCGTCGATCGAGACACTCCCGACCCGAAACCGGGCGTGGCGACTTACGTGCGCGATGCTGACGGAGAGCCTACCGGTTGGGTGAAAGAGGGTGCCGGTTGGCAGCATCTGGCAGAGCAATTTCCCATTGAGACGGCCGCACACGAGTCATCTCATGAACAAGGCGTGGTGAACGCGCTGAGATGGCTCAGTCAATCCGGTGTGACGGCGGTGTACGATGCCGGCAATTTCGGCTACGAGGATCGCATCTACGGTCTGATCGCCAAACTCGAAAGAGAAGGTAAATTGCCGCTCCGTTACGAAGGCACCTATCAGATAATCACGCCCGAAAGAGCGCAGCACGCCGTCTCTGAAATGAAGCGATACCGAAAGGATTACGGCGGCGAGCGTCTGCAGTTCAACGCGGTCAAGCTGTTCATGGATGGTATGAACCAGAACCGCGCGGGCGCATTGCTGCGGCCGCACGTCGACGATCCAGATTATGTTGGCGATACCATGCTGTCAGTCGAAGAGCTCCGCGATCTGCTGCTGGAGCTCGACGAGGAAGGCTTCGATCTGCATGTCCATACGATGGGTGATCTGGCTGTCAGGAGAGTGCTGGACGCGGTGGAAGAGGCGAAGAAGGTCGCCCATGGAGATTTCTACCCGAGAGTCACGCTGGCTCACCTGGAGCTCATCGACTCCGCGGATCTGCCGCGGATCAAGCAGTTGGGGATCATCTGCAACTTTACGCCGTGGTGGTTTACGGCCAATCCCGATGATCCCCTGAAGAACTCACTCGGGGACGATCGCTACGAGAGGATGTACCTGGCGAGGTCCGTCGCGAACTTGGGTGTGCCGGTGACGTTCTCCAGTGACGAATGGTGGGGCGGTGAGCTGCTGCCGACCTATCTGAGCCCCTATTTCGGGATGCAGGTCGGGCATATGCGGCAGAGCCCGCGCGAGTGGTGGGAGGACGGTGAGGCGGGCATCCGAGCGCCAACGAACGAGCGACTGGACATCGATCAGCTGATCGAGGGATACACCCGGCACGGGGCCTACCAGCTCCGGATGGAAGATCGGATTGGATCGATCGAAACCGGGAAGCTCGCCGATCTGGTGCTGCTCGACGACAACCTGTTTGACGTCGGCCGCGATGAAATCTGGAAGGTGAAGCCAGCAGCGGTGATGATGGAGGGTGCGATCATCCAGGGAGCACTGCCTGGGGGAATTCAGCACTAGCTTTTTCCGTTGCGCGTGTGTGGATCGCAGCTTCAATCGACGGTCACCACGATCTTGGCGGCGGTGTACCTGAATCGATGAGCCCATCCATGAGTCCTTGTCGTCAACGCGAATCGATTTCGCCGAGTAGCGCCGCCACTCGGCACCGTGGGCAGTTGCGTGCAATCGAGCGAGAAGCGCACACCATCGGAGCGAGAGATGTTCGGCTGGCTCGGTTGCCTTTCGGTGCTCTGACGCCTATGTGCTAGCCGCGCCGAAGTTCATCCAACTCCTGAGACGTGGATCGAAAAATGGGTCCAGTCCAACTGAAACCGTTTAGCTGACGATCCTTTCAGCGAGATTGCAGGACTAGATCGCGTACTGGGCCCGATGCGCCCGGCACGACGCGATC
>JAFDBP010000121.1 GCA_019313245.1 Deltaproteobacteria bacterium | reverse complement strand
GACGATTCTGCGCTCGACCTCGTCGGTCACCAACGCGACCGGAGAGTAGGCGCCCATGCCGCCCGTGTTTTCGCCGCGATCGCCGTCGAGCGCGCGCTTGTGATCCTGGGCGGGCGCCAGCGTCGCGATGTGCTCACCGTCGGTGATCGCGTAGTAGGAGACTTCTTCGCCGACCAGGAGTTCTTCGACCACGACTGTGGAGCCCGCGTCGCCGAAGCGCCGGTCCGCCATGGTCTCGACGAGCGCTCGCTCGGCTTCGTCGGGCGTCGAACAGACCGCGACGCCCTTGCCCGCCGCGAGGCCGTCGGCCTTCACCACGCACGCGCCGCCGAGCTCGCGCACGTAGCGGCGCGCCTCGTCGAGATCCGAGAACTCGCGAAACGCCGCGGTCGGGATCCCGTGGCGCGCCATGAAACGCTTCGCAAACGACTTGCTGGATTCGAGTTGGGCGGCGAACGCCGAGGGACCAAAGGCCGGGATGTCGGCGTCGCGCAAGCGGTCCGCGAGCCCCGCGGCGAGCGGATCTTCGGGCCCGATCACCACGAGGTCGATGTCTTCGCTGCGCGCGAGTTGGATCAGCGCGTCGGCGTCGGTGGCTTTGATCTTCGGAAAGCAGCTCGCGAACGCGGCGATCGCATCGCTGCCGGGCGCCGCGAACACCGCTTCGACCTTCGGGCTGCTCGCGATCTTCCACGCCAGCGCGTGTTCTCGGCCGCCCCCGCCAACCACCAGGACTCGCATCTCGGCTCCGCTACTCGATGGCTACAGCGCCCAACCTCAGTGCCTGAAGTGACGCGCACCCGTGAAGACCATCGCGACGCCCAGCCGGTTGGCGGCGGCGATCGCCTCCTCGTCGCGCGTCGAACCGCCGGGCTGGGCGATCGCCGTCGCGCCCGCTCGCGCGGCCGCCTCGACACCGTCGGGGAACGGGAAGAACGCGTCGCTCGCGAGCGCCGACCCCTTCAGGTTCAGACCGACGCGCTCGGCCTTGGCGACGGCCTGCAGGATCGCATCGACTCGCGAGGTTGCGCCGCCGCCGAGCCCGAGCGTGCGGTCCGGGCCGCCGAAGACGACGGCGTTGCTCTTGACGTGCTTCGCCACCTTCCAGTTGAACGCGAGCGCGCGCATTTCGTCCTCGGTCGGCTTGCGCTCGGTGACGGCGGGAAACGAGGCGATCTCCTCGCACGCGAGATCGGGCTCCTGAAGCAACACGCCGCCGAACACGCGCTTCCAGTCCAGCTGGCTCGCGTCGATCCGGTCCGGGTGAAACCGCAGCAGTCGGCGGTTCTTCTTCTGGGTCAGCAACTCGAGCGCCTCCGCGCTGAACTCGGGAGCGACGAGCACCTCGGTGAAGATCTTGTCCACCTCTTCGGCGAGAGCGAGATCGAAGGCGCGATTCGAGACGATGATGCCGCCGAACGGCGACTCGGGATCGGTTTCGAACGCCCGCCGGTAGGCCTCGGCCGGGGACGCACCCGCGCCGACACCGCACGGCGTGTTGTGCTTGAGGATCGCCACGGTCGCCTCGTCGCGCGCGTCGAATTCGAGGATCAGCGCGAGCGCGGCCTGCAGGTCGACGACGTTGTTGTAGGAGAGTTCCTTGCCGTGCAGCGGCTCGGCGATCTCGAGAAAATGGCCGTAGAGGGCCGCGCGCTGGTGGGGATTCTCGCCGTAGCGCAACTCGGCGCTGCGGCCGAACTCGACGCGCAGGTGCTCGGGAAACAGACTGCCCGGCTCCGCGCTCTGGCTCGACAGATAGTCGGAGATCGCGGCGTCGTAGGCGGCCGTGCGCTCGAAGGCCTTGAGCGCGAGCCGGCGGCGCGTCGCTTCGCCGAGGCCGCCTTCGCTGCGCAGCTCGTCGAGCAGCGCCGTGTAATCCGAGGGATCGACGGCCACCGCCACGTGGGCGTGGTTCTTGGCCGCGGAGCGAATCATCGACGGGCCGCCGATGTCGATCTTCTCGATCGCCTCTGCGAGCGTGACGTCGGGATTCGCGACGGTGGCCTCGAACGGGTAGAGGTTGACCGCAACCAGATCGATCGTGCCGATCTGCTGCTGCTCGAGATCTCGCTGGTCTCCCTCGTGATCCCGACGCGCGAGGATGCCGCCGTGGATGCGCGGGTGGAGCGTCTTCACCCGGCCGCCGAGCATCTCGGGGCTGCCCGTGAGTTCGGCGACGTCGATCACCGCGAGGCCCGCTTCTCGCAGCGCTCCCGCAGTGCCCCCCGAAGCGATCAGCTCTACGCCGAGTTCCGAGAGTCCGCGACCAAAATCGATCAAACCAGTTTTGTCAGAAACAGACAGCAGTGCGCGCCGAACCGCGCGCGACGATGTGGGGGGCACTGGGGAATTCTCCGTTGAAGATCTAGGAGCCTGACCCAAGACTGTCGCGCCGGCCGAACGCCGCTGCATCGCCGCTCGGACGTTACCGCGACAGTCTTGGGTCAAGCTCCTAGGCGGTGAGATCTGTGAGGAGACTACCTGAAGTCGAGCGCTCGCGGGACCCGTCGAGCGATCAAGCTTCGAATTGTCGCTGGACGCGCCGACCGACGCGCACCAGCAACTCGTAGGGGATGGTCTGCGCGGCCGCGGCGGCCTCTTCCACTTTCAAAACAGCGTCTCCCTGCGCGCCCCCGAAGAGGATGGCTTCGTCTCCGATCTCGACCGGCGCGTCGCCGACATCGACCGTGATGAAATCCATCGAGATTCGGCCCGCGATCGGCATGCGCCGGCCCGCGAGCAGCACGCAGCCGCGCCCGCTCGTCGAGATCGGCACCCCGTCGTCGTAGCCGATCGGGAGCGTGGCGATGCGGGTGTCGCGCGGCGCGCGAAACTCCGCCCCGTAGCCGACCGGATCACCCGCCCTGGCGGAGCGCAGCTGCACGACCCGGGTCGCCAGCCTCATCGCGGGCTGCAGATCCACTTCGAAATGGGGTGCGGGGCGCACGCCGTAGAGCATCACCCCGGGCCGCGCAGCGCCCTGTTCGGGCAGCGGCTCGATCAGCGCCTTGCCCGCGAGCAGCCCCGCCGAGTGCACCATGTGGATCAGACCCGGATCGAGCCCGCGTTCGCGCGCCCGTTCGAGCAGCTCGCCGAGCGCCCGGACCTGCTCGAGGCTCGGCGCCAGATCGGGCTCGTCGGCCCGCGCCAGATGGCTGTAGACGCCCCCGAGATGGAGCGCGGGCGCTCGCGCGACGGCCTCGAGTAGCGCGATCGCGCCTTCGCGCGCAATGCCGGTCCGGCGCATCCCGGTATCGACTGCGACGTGGACGTCGAACGGGTGCGGGAGATCCCGGGCCGCGGCGGTCAGCAGGGCGACGTGCCCGGGGTGGAACACGGCCGGGGTGAGATCGAGACCGACCGCGGCCTCGCTCTCCTCGGCGTCGAAGACTCCGCCCAGGACCAGGATGGGTTCGCAGATGCCCGCATCCCGCAGCTCGACGCCCTCGGCGACAGTGGCCACCGCAAACCAGCGGCAACCCGCCTCGACGAGGGTCTGCGACACGCGGACCGCTCCGTGCCCGTACGCGTCCGCCTTCACCACGGCCATCAATTCGCGCCCGTCGGCGCGGCGCCTGGCCTCGGCAAAATTGGCCCGAATCGCCCCGAGATCGATCGTCGCGCTCGTCGGCCGCCCGCCCACCATCAAAACCCCCTCGCCCCACCAACCCATAACGCATCGAGCGCGACCGGCAAACCGGGCGTTCGGTTTGACACCCTCGGCGCCTCGACTAGTTTCCGCTCAGACGAGGCTGACGGCTACCAGTGTCCGAACAACAACACCAACCGCTTGTCAATCTGCTCGTCAACGGCGACCCTCGTACAGTTCCTTCGGACTACACGGTGGCGAAGTTGATCGACGAGCTCGGCCTTCGAACCGGCCGGATCGCGATCGCGGTCAACCGCGATGTGGTCCCGCGCTCCGCATTCGCGACCCATCGACTGAAGGCGGACGATCGGGTCGAGATTCTCGAAGCAGTGGGAGGGGGTTAGAAGATGGCGGACGACGGCTACACACTCGGCACCCATCACTTCAAGTCGCGCCTGATCATCGGCAGCGGCAAATACGCGAGCTTCGAGCAGAATCTGGCCGCCGCGGAAGCCAGCGGCGCCGAGATGGTCACCGTCGCGCTGCGCCGCACCAAACTCGACGCCCCCAAGGGACAGGGCCTGCTCGACTTCATCTCGCCGGATCGATTCACCATCCTGCCCAACACGGCTGGGTGTTACAGCGCCGAAGAGGCGATTGCGACCTCGCGCATGGCGCGAGAACTGCTCCAGACCGACCTCATCAAGCTCGAGGTGATCGGCGACGAGCGCACGCTGTTTCCGGACGTCGCCGCCACGATCGAAGCCGCGGCCGTGCTCGTCGACGAGGGTTTCACGGTTCTGCCCTACGTGACAGACGATCCGGTCGCCTGCCAGCGTTTGGCGGCGCTCGGCTGCGCGGCCGTGATGCCGCTGGCCGCACCGATCGGCTCCGGCCTCGGCATCCGCAACCCCGCCAACCTGCGCATCATCGTCGAGACCGTCGAGGTGCCCGTCATCGTGGATGCCGGTGTCGGGACCGCGAGCGACGCCGCCGTCGCGATGGAACTCGGAGCCACCGCGGTGCTGATGAACACCGGCATCGCGGCCGCCAAGGAGCCCGTGAAGATGGCGACGGCGATGCGGCTCGCGATCGAGGCGGGGCGCCTGGCGTACGAGGCCGGCCGCATGCCGCGCCGCCTCTACGCCTCGGCCTCCAGCCCGCTGGATGGGTTGGCGAGCTTCTGAACCCGAGTTCCGCCGTGTCGCAGCCGAACCCGACCGAGGGGCGCCGGACCGATCCGATCCTCTGCCTCGTCGTCGACCGCGCCGCCGTGCGCGGCGAACTCGCGAATTGCATCGCGGCCGCGGTGGCTGCCGGTGTGGACTGGGTGCAGATTCGCGAGCGAGAGCTTCAGGGCTGCGCGCTGCTCGCGCACGCGGAAGAGATCGCCGCCGCCGCGCGCGAGGCGGCCGCCCGGCGCGGCGCTCGCGTGAAGATCTTCGTCAATCGCCGGATCGACATCGCGCTCGCGCTCGCTGCGGACGGCGTTCAACTCGGATTCGACGCGGTCGATCCGGCGACCGCGCGCCGACTGCTGCCGGCCGGGGCCGCCATCGGAATCTCGACCCACCACCCCGACGAGGTTCGCGCCGCGCCGCCCGGGGTCGATTACGCGCAGCTCGCGCCGATCGGACAACCCCTCTCGAAACCGCACGCGGGCCCCTACCTCGGCGTGCGGGCCGTCGCCGAGGCGGCCGACTGCGGCATTCCGGTCATCGCCCAGGGGGGCATCAGCGCCGCCAACGCGGCCGCCATCGTCGCGGCCGGCGCCGCGGGAATCGCCGTGACCGGCGCGATCCTCTCGGCCCCGG
>JAFDBP010000120.1 GCA_019313245.1 Deltaproteobacteria bacterium | reverse complement strand
GTAGAGGCTCGCCGCCGCGGTGTTCGCGTAGGCGGCGTAGCCGGGCAGCAGGATGTTCTCGCGCAGCCCGAGCAGGCCGACGTGCCCCCAGGCGCTGGTGTGAAACTCCTGGCCGTGGTTGAGCACGACGTTCTCGGCCGGAAACACGTCCGGACTGCCGTCGAAATGGGCGATGTCGGGGACGCGCTGCTCTTTGTTGACGATCAGGTTCTCGACGAGGTGCAGATCCTCGGCGGAGGCCTGAAAGGCGAGATCCGCCGGGGTCATCCGATAGGCGCCCGCGTAATTCATGTGCACGTGCACATCGCCGCTCCACCAACCCTCGGCCGCGAGATCGGCAATCCGCTCGAGCGAGATCTCGAGGTCGAGCGCGGTGCCCGCTTCGACCTTCACCTTGCGACGGACCGGTCGGGTCTCGAGGCCGCGAATCACCTCGACTTCCACCTCTCCTGTGGGCAGCACGAGTTCAGCCTCTCCGCGCGCGTGGAAGTACTGGTATTCGAACGCGCGCTCGGATCGATCGAAGCCGTCATCGGCGTGCCAGAGCGCGCTGTCCGGCGCGTAGCCGCGTCCCGACGCGTCCGTCACCGATACGCGCGCCGCGACGGGTGACCCATCGGCCCCATCGACGATGCGGATGCGCAGCTGTCCGGTCGGCTGCCGGTAGCTGCGCTTTACCGCGCGAACCTGCTCGCGCCGCCCGCCCGGAATCTCCTGAACCCAGAGCGAGGTGTTGCCACCCTCGTTCGAGATGTAGGCGATCCTCTCGCCGTCGGGCGACCAGCGAGGCGCGGTGACGTCGTGCTCGCCGTAGGTGAGCGGGAACACGTCGCCGCCCTCATCGGTCATGATCCAGAGCTGGTGCCACTGCCGGCCGAGGTAGGAGGCGTAGACGACCCGGCGGCCGTCGGGCGACCAGTCGGGCCGCGCCTTCCAGGTGGTCTCCTCGTAGCGGATCTCTCGCGGCTTCGCGCCCGGCTTCGCGCGCATCCGCCAGAACCCGCCGCTGCCCCAGATGCGCCCGCGGTTCGACACGAAGATCAGCTCTTTGCCGTCGGGCGACCAGCTGGGCGAGAGGTAGTGGTCGAAGGCGCTGTAGTAATAGCGCGGCAGTTTGCTCTCGTGATCCACCGTGATCCGGCGCGATTTGCCCGGCCCGCCGTCCTTCAATTCCATTGCGAAGATGTGCCAGCGCCGCTCGAATTGCGTGGAGACGAAGGCCAGCCGCGTGCCGTCCGGAGAAAAACGCGGCTCCAGGTTGACGGCGCCGTTCTCGGTGAGCGGGCGCGACTCGAGTGTCGCCACGTCGAGCAACCGCAACTCCATCGCGTCCGCGCGGTAGGAGACGTAGACGATCGATTGCCCGTCGGGCGACCAATCGGGCTGAAAATCGTAACCGTTGCCCTGTGTGAGCTGCTCGGCCTCTTCACTGCCGAGCCGTTGGCGCCACAGCCGCCCCTGCATCGAATAGACGAGCGTCGAGCCATCCGGCGACCACGCGACGGAACTCGGCCCCGTGGTCGGCTGCGGCAGGTACATCTCCCGGTAGTAGTAGCTGTGGGGAACCCCGATCTGCTTGAGCACCGGTTCGCGGCCGGCCGCCTGCGCGATGCCCGGGGCCGCGAGAAGCAGAACCAGCGAAACGATCAAACCGCAATGGACTCGACGATTGGTCTGCATATGCGCACTTCCTCACTAGAGCGAAGCGCGGATGATAGAAGCGACGAACCCCACGCGCCCGTCGAACCGGCCGGTGCTCGAACTACTCCTCGATCACGCAGCGGCTCTGCTCCCGCATGAACTGCATCACGTAGTAGGGACCGCAACCGCCCTTGCCGCTCGAACCGGAGGCCTTCCAGCCCGTGAAGGGTTGCGCGCCCGGCCAGGCGCCCGTGGTCGCGCCGCTGCGCTTGTTGACGTAGATGACGCCGACCTCGACCTCGTCGAAGAACTTCTCCACCTCCGCCTTGTCGTTCGAGAAGAAACCCGCCGTCAGCCCGTACTCGACATCGTTGGTCTCTGCGATCGCCTGCTCGAGCGAATCGACTTCGGCGATCGCGAGGATCGGCACGAAGAACTCCTCCTTGAAGACGGCGCTCGTCGGCGGCGCTTTGATGATCGTGGGCTCCACGTAATGGCCCTTCTCCAGCGGCCCTTCGGTCAGGCGCTGACCGCCGTGGAGAATCGTTCCATCTTTCTTTCCGATCTCGACGGCGCGCTCCCAGGTCGCCACCGCAGCCGGATTGATCACGGGGCCGAAGTACACGTCGCGCTCCGTCGGATCGCCGATCGAAATCGCGCGGGTCTTCTCGAGCAGCTTCGCGGTGAACTCCTCGGCCACCTTCCTGTGCACGTAGACCCGCGAGCACGCGCTGCACTTCTGGTTCTGCAACCCCCAGGCGGATTTCATCACGCCCTCGGCGGCCGCATCGACGTCCGCCGAATCCATCACCACGCAGGCGTTCTTGCCGCCGAGCTCCATCAGGCAGGGCTTGACCCATTTTTCGCTGAAGCCCTTGAAGATCCGATCGCCGACCTCCTTCGAACCCGTGAACACGACGCCGCCGACCTTGGGATGCTGCCAGAGCGCATCCCCGATCACGGATCCCCGGCCGGATACGAAGTGAATCACGTCCTCCGGCACGCCCGCCTCGCGGTAGATCTGGTAGAGCTTCAGACCCGTCCACGGCGTGTCCTGGGCGGGTTTGAAGACGAGCGTGTTTCCCGCCACGAGCGCCGCAGACGACATCCCGCAGCCGAGCGCCATCGGAAAGTTGAATGGCGCGATGCACACGAACACGCCAAACGGGCGCAGCAGATCCGTGTTGTCTTCGATCGGCGTGAGCTTTTCCATCTTCTGCTCGTAGCCGTTGGCGTCTTCCATCTGCTGCGCGTAGTAGTCGATCAGGTCGGCCGCCTCCTCGGCGTCGCCGAGCGCCTCCATGCGGTTCTTGCCGACCTCGAGGCTCATGCAGGCCGCGATTTCGATCTTGTCGCGGCGGACCAGGTTGGCCGCCTCGCGCATGATCGCCACGCGCTTGCGCCAGCCGAGCTTCTCCCAGCGCAAGCGGGCGTCGTAGGCGGATTCGATCGCTTCGTTGACGTGGTCGACGGTGGCGGATGTGAATCGGCCGAGAACCAGATCGGTATCGATCGGCGAGGTGTCGACGATCGGCGGGAGGTCCGTTCGGACTTCCTTGCCGTTGATATAGACCGGGTAATCGCGACCGCACTCGGAGCGAACCTTTTCGAGGGCCTTGTCGAAAGCCGCATGGATCTTCTCCATGTCGGCCGCTGAGGTCGTGTAGGTGATCTTCATCTGGTCCGGTGCATCCGTCGGCATCGTGCCTCCTCAGTAAAGCTTGACTGGCGGTTGGGTTATCGAATCTTCGCGATCGCGGTGTCGAGTGCGGAACGGAACCGTTCCACCAACTCGGAGATTTCGCTCTCGGTAACGATGAAGGGAGGCCCGATCAGGACCAGATCTCCATTTTCCCGCTCGGTGTAGCCCGAATTGGGCCAAACCGCGAGCCCGGCCGCCTGAGCGGCCTGCGTGAAGCTGTCTGCGAAGCGCAGGCGCGGCTCGAACGGCTCGCGAGACGCCTTGTCGGCGACGAATTCGACCCCCGCGAACAACCCCCTGCCGCGCACGTCGCCCACGTGGGGGTGATCGAGCAGCTCCGCGAGGCGCCGCTGCAGGATCTCGCCCATCTGGGCGCAGCGCTCGATCAGGCCCTGGGCCTTCAGCTGTCGAATGGCCTCGAGGCCGGCCGCGCAGGAGATCGGAAATTGCGAAAACGTCTGGTTGTGTGACGGCGCGCCCGAGCCCTTGGCGAGGACGTCGAGAATCCGGCGCGAGGTCACCATCGCCGACAGCGGCGCATAACCGCCGGAGATCCCCTTGCCGAAGATCTGGAAATCGGGCGCGACCGCGTACGGCTCGAGCGCCGACCAGGTGCCCGTGCGGCCCGCGCCGACCATCACCTCGTCGGCGATGAAGAGCACCTCGTGGCGATCGCAGATCTCGCGGATCTTCTGCCAGTAGCCGTCGCGCGGCACCGAGGCACCCGTCGAAGATCCGCCCACGGGTTCGGCGATGAAGGCCGCGACGGTCTCGGGCCCCTCCTGCAGCAGCACGTCCTCGAGCGCGCTCCCGCTGCAGGCCGGACAATCCTCCGCCTCACCGCGGCACGCGCAGCGATAGGCGTAGGGCGCGGGCACATTGCAGACGGGAATCAACCAATCGCGAAATTGCTTGCGGTAGGCCGGGCGACCCGAAACGGACAGCGCGAGCAAGGTGTTGCCGTGATAGCTCGGAAACAGCGACAGGACTTTGCGTTTCTCGGGCCGGCCCGATTCCGCCCAGAACTGGCGCGCCACCTTGAGTGCGGCCTCGACGGCATCCCCGCCGTTGCAGCAGAACAGCGTCTTGTCGAGACCGTCGGCCGTCAGCGTGCTGAACTCGGCGGCGAGCTCTTCGACCGCGTCGTTGGTGAACGCCACGCCGCTCACGTACCCGACGCGCGCGGCCTGCTCGCCGATCGCCTTGGCCAAGCCCGCGTTGCCGTGCCCCAGGTTGCTCACGAGCGCGCCGCTGCTCGCATCGAGGTAACGCTTTCCGGTGTCGTCGTAGAGCCAGCAGCCCTCGCCGCGCACGATCTTCGGGAAGCTCTTCGCGAGTCGGCGATAGAGGACGTGTCCGTCGGGGTAGTGGCTCAGGGCTCCAGGCGGCATGCGCGTATAGTATCAATCCGCGCGAGAAACCGGTCGTGGGCGAGCCTCGGCCCTCAGGGTGCGTCGGCGTGGAGGGCCGCGATCTGCTCGCGCATTTCGGGGCTTTCGGGCGCCCCGAGCAGCCCGCCCGCGGCCATGGCCAGCGCGCTCGCGGACAGGGCGACGACGATCGGGGGAAGCCCGAAGTCGACCACCCCGCCGAGGGCGAGCACGTAGGTTCCCGCGCCCGCCACCAGCGATGCGAGCCCGCCGGCGCGGTTCGCGCGCTTCCACCAGAGGCCCGCGATGGTGGGCACGAACAGCCCCGCGCTCAGCAGGCCGATCCCGGCGGTGTAGAAGCGGGTCAGCAACTCGGGCGGCGACAGCGCCCAATACAGCGCCAGGATGCCGATCACCCACGCCGAAGCCACCCGAATCGCCGCCAGGGTCTTGTCGCTCGCCTTGCGCCGCAAGAGGTCGCCGAGCAGGTCGTGGGCGATCGCCGAACTGCAGGCCAGCAGCAGCGCGTCGGTGGTCGACATCACGGCCGCGAGCACGGCCGCCACCGCGATCCCGCGGATCACCGCGGGAAATTCCGACTGGATCACCCGAAGGAACACCCGGTCGGCGTCGGCGAGGTCGGGGAAGGCGATCTTCCCGAGCGGAACGATCGCGAGCACCGCGGCGAGGATCATCACGCTGTAGGCCAACATCGCGAAATTCAGCGACAGCTGTGCACTGCGCCCGTCTCTCGCCGTGAAGACCCGCATCACGATATGCGGGATCACCGGAATCGCGGTGGCCCAGATGATGAAATAACCGACGGCGCTGCCGATTTCCGGATTGGCCAGGCCACCGAGTTCCGGCGCCACCTCGGTCGCCTGCGCGATCAGTGCAAACGGAGAACCCGCGCGCCAGATCACCACGAGCGCGGTGCCGACGACGACGAACAGCATCAACACGCCCTGCACGACGTCGGTCCACGTGATCGCGATCATCCCGCCAATCGAGACGTAGGTGACGAAGACCAGCGTCGCGACGACCAGCGCCGTGTCGTAGGGGATGCCGAGCAGCGCGTTGGCGGTGATCCCGGCGGCTTTGAGCTGCGCGATGATGTAGGCGGTGAAAGCGATCACGATCAGGCTCGGCACGAGCACGCGCACGACCGGGCTCGGAAAGCGGAAGGCCAGGAAATCGGTGATCGTGTAGCGGCCGAAGTTGCGCAGCTGGCGGGCGACCAGAATCGAGGCGAGCGGAAAACCGACCACCGCCCCGGCGAACAGCGCGAACGTGGCGGGGATTCCCTGGGAATACGCGTACCCCATCACGCCGATGATCGAGCCGCCGCTCGCGAGGCTCGCCATGATGGCCATGGTGTTGACCGCCGCGCCGATGCGGCGACCCGCAACCCAGTATTCATCGCGCGACGTCAGCACCTTGCGCGAAGCGTAGACGCCGATCCCGATGCAGGCGGCCAGATAGAGAACGACGAGGATCTGCTCGACGAGCACGGGCCCCTCTCCAGAAGCGCGGCCCGTCGGGCCGCGTGACGCCGCCGGCGAATCCGCGGGATTCGCCGGCTAATTTCGCGGCCGACCGCGCCAGAAGACCCAGAGGGTCAGCAGCGGCGAAAGCAGCATCAGGGCCGCCATCAGCCAGCCGAACAGCAGCATGCCCGCGACTTCGACGCTGCGCGCAATCGGGTGGAACGACGCGGCCGCAAAGACGATCAGGACGACCAGCGCGATCTTCTCGCCTCTCCGCATCGGGAAGAAGTTCTCGCCGCGCGCCATTACCGCCTCCCCCGATTCCGGCTTCCCCCTCGGGCCGCCCGGAGTATCAGGGGTCCACCGGGAAGCGGCAACCGCTCGGCCGATCGGAGACCGGCCGCGCACCCGGCCCGCCGCGCGCAATGGCCCGAAGGTCGCCAAAGCTCTAACTTCCGCCCTGTCGGAGCCGATCGGCAAGGGTTGGGATCGGAGCTCCCCATTCTCAATCGCGACACCCATTGCGTCGACCGGGGCGCTTGCGCCCAAAATGACGTTGGAGTTGACACATGCCCGAAGTCGTGATCGCAAGCGCGGTGCGCACGCCCATCGGTCAGATTCGCGGAACACTTTCGGGTGTGCGGCCCGACGACCTGCTAGCGCTGGTACTGCGCGAAGCCGTGAATCGCGCCGGCATCGACGCCGCCGAAATCGAGGAAGTCATCGCGGGCTGCGCGAACCAGGCCGGCGAAGACAACCGCAACGTGGCGCGCATGGCGCTGCTACTCGCGGGTTTTCCGCAGTCGGTGCCGGGCTCGACGGTGAACCGCCTCTGCGCCAGCGGCCTGACGGCGATCAATCAGGCGGCCAGGGCGATCCGCGCCGGCGAGGGCGACATCTACCTCGCGGGCGGCGTCGAGAGCATGACGCGCGCGCCCTACGTGCTGCCGAAGAACCCGCAATCGTTTGGCCCGTCGGGCAACATCACGGGTTTCGACACCACGCTCGGCTGGAGATTTCCGAATCCCAAGATGGAAGCGCTGTTCCCGCTCGAAGCCATGGGCGAGACGGCCGAGAACATCTACGAGCAGAGCCGCGACGGGAAGATCAAGGGCGGCGAGATCACCCGGCAGGACCAGGACGCCTTCGCGCTCGAGAGCCAGACCCGCGCCGTGCGTGCCATTCAAGCGGGCCACTTCAAGCGAGAAATCGTGCCGGTCGAGATCCCACAACGGCGCGGCGATCCGATCGCATTCGATACCGACGAGTTCCCGCGCTACACGCGCAACGGAGACGAATTCCAACTCGCCACCGACATGGAAAAACTGAGTGGACTGAGGGCGGCGTTCCGATCCGGCGGAACCGTGACGGCGGGAAACTCGAGCGGGCTCAACGACGGTGCCGCCGCGATCGTGCTGATGTCCGACACCCGCGCCAACGAACTCGGCATCAAGCCGCTCGCGCGCTGGGTCTGTTCGGCAGCTGCCGGCGTCGACCCTCGCGTGATGGGCCTGGGGCCGGTGCCCGCAACCCGCAAAGCGCTCGCGCGCGCGGGGCTCTCGCTCGGCGACATCCAACTCGCCGAACTCAACGAGGCCTTCGCCGTGCAATCCGTAGCCGTGCTGCGAGAACTCGAACTCGATCACGCGATCACCAATGTCAACGGCGGAGCCATCGCACTCGGCCACCCCCTCGGATGCTCGGGGGCGCGATTGTTCACCACCCTGATCCACGAAATGCAGAGGCGAACCGAACTCGGCGAATCGATGCGTTACGGCCTGGCCACGCTCTGTGTGGGCGTCGGCCAGGGCGAAGCCGCCATCGTCGAAATGATCTAGCAGGGGGCAGCAGTGAAGGAAGTTCCCCAGATAACGCTGAAAGAAGCCGTCGCACTGGTGAAGACCGGCGACACGATCCTCGTCGGTGGTTTCGGGATGACGGGAAACCCGGTGCATCTCGTTCACGCACTCGCGGAAACCGGCACCAAGGAACTCACCTACGTGGCGAACAACGTCGGCGAGGTCGGGCTCGGCGGCGGCAGGCTCGTGCGCACCGGCCAGATCAAGAAGGCGATCGGATCGTTCTTCACCAGCAATCCCGAGGCCGTCGCGGCCTCGCAGGCCGGAACCATGGAGGTCGAACTGATTCCCCAGGGCAGCCTCGCCGAGGCGTTGCGGGCCGGCGGTGCGGGAATCGGCGGCTTCTACACCCCCACCGCGGCGGGCACCCTGATCGGCGAGAAATACGAAACGAAGATCATCGACGGTGTGGCGCACGTCCTCGTACCGGGGCTGCGCGGCAACGTGGCCTTCGTCCGCGCCTGGAAGGCCGACACCGCGGGCAACCTCGTCTACCGCATGACCGAGCAGAATTTCAACCGGGCGATGGCCACCGCAGCCGACCTCGTAATAGCAGAGGTGGAGTCGATCGTTCCCGTCGGAGAGATCGATCCGAATCAGATCCACACCCCGGGCTGCTTTGTCGACTACCTCGTGCAGGCCAGCACCACAGTCGACGAATTGGGCACCTCGGCGTCCGTGGCCTCCAGTGACAAGAAGGTCGACGACGCGCGCATGAACATGGCCCACCGCGCGCTGAAGGAACTGAAGCGCGGCGACGTGGTCAATCTCGGAATCGGAATCCCCACGCTCGTGGCCGACCTGATCACGCCCGACGACGGGATCATCCTCCACAGCGAAAACGGCATGCTCGGCGTCGGCCCCGCGCCCACCGAGGGCGGCGCGATGGACTTCCCGGTCAACGCGGGCAAGATCCCCGTCACCGCGCTGCCCGGCAGCAGCTACTTCGACAGCGCCGACTCGTTCGCGATGATTCGCGGCGGACACGTCGACGTGGCGATCATGGGCGGCCTGCAGGTCGACGAAGCGGCCAACCTCGCAAACTGGGCGGTGCCCGGGAAACCGCTGCTCGGCGTCGGCGGCGCGATGGATCTGGCGTCGGGCGCCAAGCGGCTGATCATCACCATGACCCACACCAACCGCGACGGCAGCGCGAAGGTCGTACCCGAATGCGATCTCCCGCTCACGACCCGCGGCGCGGTGAACATGGTGATCACCGATTTGGCCGTGTTCTCGTTCGAGTCGGGGAAACTCAGCCTGATCGAGTTGATGCCCGGAGCGACGCTGGAGCAGGTTCGCGCGGGAACCTCGGCGAAGTTCGAGGAAAAGCTCAGCTCTTGAGGATGGCCTCTGCGGCGAGCGCGCCGGGCTGGCAGGTGACACCGCCGCCCGGATGCGAACCGCTGCCCCCGAGGTAGAGCCCCTCGATCGGCGTCTTGTAGCGCGCGAGCTTGGACGTGGGGCGCATGAAGAGAAGCTGATCGAGTGCGTGCTCGCCGTGATGGATGTGGCCGCCCGTGAGGCCGTAGCGATCCTCGAGGTCGGCGGGGCTGAGCACTTCGCGCGCGACGATGCTGGCCCGGACCCCGGGCGCAACGCTTTCGAGCACTTCCACCACGGCATCGCCGAAGCGCTCCCGCGCGTCGTCACTCCAGCCGCCCTCCAGCTGATAGGGTGCCGCATGGGCGAGGATCGACACGACGTCCTTCCCGGCCGGCGCGAGCGACGGATCGTTGACGCTCGGAATGCTCACGTCGAGATGGGGCCGCTCTGAGCAGGTGCGGTATTTCGCGGCGTCGAACGCGCGCTCGATGTCGTCGAGGTGATCGGAAACGACCGCGCGCGCGTGCCGCTCGCCGTCGCGATCGCGGAAATGGATCGGGCCGTCCAGGGCCAGGTTCACCTTTGCGGTCGACCCGCGCACGCGAATCGAAGCGACCTGCTCCTCGACGTCGAGCGGCAGCGTGGCCGGCTCGATGAGGTCGAGCAGCGCGCGCTTCGGATCGCAACTCGCCACCACCAGCGGCGCCTCGATGAAACCGCCGCCTTCGAGTTCGACTCCGGAGACCGCCCCGCTCTCGACGCGGATCCGAGCGACCGCCGACTCCAGCGCGATCTCGCCACCCGCAGCCTCGAACGCCCGCTGCAGCGATTGCGTCAGTGCCGCCGGCCCGCCCTTGACCTCGGGGCCGCGCACGCTTTCGTAGAGCAACAGGCTCGCGGCCGTTCCCGCCGACCACGGCCCGAGGGAGGCGCCGGTCGCGGCTGGCGCTGCGAGTGCCGCGGCGGGCAGCGGATTACCGAAGTACTCCTGCAGCCAGTCGGCCGCGCACATGGGCGCCACCCGCATCAACTCGAGCATGTCGGGCTTGCCGAGCCGGCGCAGGCCGATGCCGGTCTTGCCCATGTTCCAGAGTTCGGCGATCGAGTCGGGCTTCATCAGCGGTGGCTTTTCGCTCAACACGCCCGACACGAAGCCGCGAATGCGCGACAGGAATCCGCGCCACGCGAGGTAGCCGTCGCCGTCTCCGCGCTGGAGCATCTCGAGTTCGTCGCGCGAGCGCTTGGCTTCCGCGTGCAGCACGACGCCCTTGTGTTCCGAGTTTGCGGCGAGCACCGACGGCGCTTCGCTCTCGAACGAGAGGCCGAAGCGCGAAAGGCCGAGCGACTCGACGACTTCGCGGCGAACGCCGGTGGTGTCGTGGTGCAAACCGGGGACCGTGTAGCCCGGACACACTTCGCTGGCGGCGCACAATCCGCCCACCACGTCGCGCCGCTCGACGATCGTCACCTTGCGGCCCGCGCGCGCGAGCAGCAGCCCGGCCACCAAGCCGTTGTGTCCGGCACCGATGATGATGGCGCGACTCATACCGCCCTCGCTTTGAGCATGGTGTTCGCGCACAGCTGTCCGGGCGCAGCCATGATTCCGCCGCCGGGATGCGCGCCGGATCCGCACAGCCAGAACTTCTCGATCGGCGTCTTGTAACGCGCCCAGCCCGCAGCCGGGCGCATGAAGGCGAGCTGCTCGAGGCTGAGTTCGCCGTGGAAGATGTTGCCCTCGGTGAGCCCGTAGGTCTTCTCGAGATCCCACGGCGTCAGCACGTGGCGATGCAGGATGCGATCCTTGATGCCCGGAGAGAAGCGCTCGAGGGTGTTGATGACCGCATCTCCGAACGCCTCGCGTTGGTTCTCCCAGTCTTCGGGACCCTCTTTGAGCTTGTAGGGCGCGTACTGCACGAAGATGCTCATCACGTGTTTGCCGGGCGGCGCCACGGACGGATCCGTCAGCGACGGAATCACGCAATCCATGAACGGTTCGCGCGAAAAGCGCCCGTACTTCGCGTCGTCGTAGGCGCGCTCCAGAAAGTCGATGTTCGGTGCAATCGTGATGTCGGCGCGCAGCGCGG
>JAFDBP010000119.1 GCA_019313245.1 Deltaproteobacteria bacterium | reverse complement strand
TGGTGCACCGCTACTTCCTGCCGGACGCAACCCCCAAACTATGGTGGGCCGACCTCTACTGGGGATTCGTTCAGCTGGTGGTCGCCGCAAAGTGCTTCCACACGGCGAGAGGTCTCGAGGCCAATTACCGCAGGGCGTGGTTGTGTTTCGGACTGGGAATCCTCGCCTACGCGCTCGGCACTTTCTTGTGGTCGTGGTACGAGTTGGGCGCGCACGTCCTGTCGCCCATCCCGTCGTGGTCCGACGTCTTGTTCCTCGCGATGTCACCCCTGTTCCTCGCGGGCATCTGGTTCTACTGCAATCGCTCGCCTTCGCGAGGCGTTACGCTGATCCAGCTCGGCAATCTCGGCATCATCGTCTTCGCGCTGCTGATTGCCCACACGTTCTTCTTCTTCGACATCCTCCAGTGGTCGCAGAATACCGCTCTGTCCGTGACCACCGTCGGCTATGCGCTATCCAGCACGACGGTATTCTTCTATGGGCTCGCCAGCACTCTCTTCTATTTGGCCAGCCCGCAACGCGCGGTCATGATTCCGATTCTGCTCGCCGGCGCCACACTCGCGCTGGCCGACAACATGACGGCGTACTGGCTCGTGAGCGGCGATTTTTCGTCGACGGATGCCTTCAATGCGGTCTATCTCTTGCCGTTCGCTTTCATCTGCTGGTCGGCGTTCGAGGAAGATCATCTCGACGACGCGAGTCGCTCGAGAGCGCTGCTGTCCCAATGGGAGAGCCGCGCGCTGCAGTGGGAGTCGCTGCTTTCGCCCATATCCGTGGCGCTCGTGCTCGCGGTCATGACCTTCTTCGACAGGGGAACGCATCCGCAGGTGCTTCCCTATACGGCATCGGTGCTCGTACCCTTCGTGGCGATAATTGCCGCGCGCGAATGGTGGGTGCAGCGCGTCCAGAATCAGTTGCGCTCTCAGGCGCTCGCGAGTGAAGCGAGCCTACAGGAGAGCGAGAAGCATCTGCTGGTCAAGAATGCAGAGCTCGCGATGGCGAATTCCGAGCTCTGGGACGAGATGCGCAAACGCCTCGAGGCGCAGGAAGATCTCCGCCAAGCGCAGAAGATGGAAGCACTCGGACAGCTGACCGGCGGCATCGCCCACGACTTCAACAATCTTCTGGCCGTGATCATCGGAAACCTCGAATTGCTGGAGCAGCGTGCGCGCGGAGACAGTGATCTCACCGACCTGCTGGGCGACGTGGCCAAGGCCGCCGATCGCGGCGCAGCCCTGACGCAACGCCTGTTGTCCTTTTCGCGCAAGCAAGCGCTCTCCCCGACTTCGATCGATGGAGCTTCCCTGCTGGACGGGATGACCGGCCTGATCGAATCTACGCTCGGAAACGAGATCCAGATCGAAATCCGAGTCGACGACGGGCTATGGAACTGCAACGCGGATCGCCTTCAACTCGAAACCGCGCTGCTCAACCTCGTCTGGAATGCACGCGACGCGATGCAGGATGGCGGTGAGCTCGCGATCGACGTCTCGAACGTAACGATCGAAGAGGCGGAAGGCTTCGAGACTTCAGCAAAAAAGGCTGGGCAATACGTCTTGTTCCGTGTGCGAGACAGCGGTGGAGGGATGCCGACCGGCATTCAGGAGAAGGTGTTCGAGCCATTCTTCACCACCAAGGAGCTCGGAGCGGGTACTGGGCTGGGCCTGAGCATGGTCTACGGATTTGCAAAACAATCCGGCGGTCATGTCGAGATCAGCAGCGAGGAGGGGGCTGGAACGGAGGTTCGGATCTACATCCCCCGCTGCTGGGACTCCGCCGAGGAAAGCGACTCCGTTGCTTCCTCGAGTGCCCAACACGGACGCGGAGAGACGCTGCTCGTGGTCGAAGACGAACCGCAGGTGCGTCGACTGGTGGTCAGGATGCTGACCGACCTCGGCTACAACGTCGTCCAGGCTGGAGACGGCAACGAGGCGCAGCGCCTGCTGGAAAATCTCGACCCCCTCGATCTGATGCTGTCCGACGTGGTGCTTGCCGACGGTATCACGGGCACCGATCTCGCGAAGCGCGCGCGTGAGCTGAGGCCCCAAGTCAAGATATTGCTGATGTCCGGCTTCGCGGGCGAACATCTCGCCGCAGCAGATCCGGTCGAGCTCGGTGCCGAGTTCATCCACAAACCGTTTCGAAAGATCGAACTCGCCGAGATATTGCGCGCGCTGCTCGACGCTCCCACCACATCGATGCAACCCTGATCGGAATCGGGAGCTACGCGTCTAGTTCACTCCGGCCGACGTAGCGAAAATCTCGCCGACCAGTTGCGTCCGGCGCCACTCGCAGTGCGCGGGCCTACTTCAGCCGGTTCGTTCGAGAACGATGCTCCCGTTTCGGAAATTGACGCTGCTCAATCTCCCCTCAACTTCCCGGGTTTCCTTCATGATCGTGGTCAACACGAGCGAGTCTTCCTTCACCTCCAGAGAAGCCACGTTCTCCAGCAGAAGCTCCCCGTCGTCGCCATCCTTGAAATAGGCCTTCGCCAAACACATGGCGCTTCCTCCGCTCTCCTCTCGAGCTTACGCTGAGGTTATTCTCGCAGCTGCTTCAGAGCTCTTTTCAGGCTCTGATTGGCTTGGTTCAGCTGTTCCACACCCCTCTCGATCTCCTCGTCCACCCGTTCTTTGCCCAGCTCTCGCGCCCTCCTGGCCAGACTCTCCAGTTCTTTGGCGTGCTCTTCGTTGTGTCGGATGGTGTAATCGAGCAGGCTGTCCAGCTCTCTCATGTCAGACTGCATCCTTGATCGGCCTCCATTCTTCAACCCAGAGCGTAGGCAATTTTCTCGAGGCCCGGGGTGACAATCCCCGCTTCTCGAGCAGGGGGCGATATCCAGCCCATCGCGTGTAGCAAAGCCAGCGAACGGCAAGGGGCAGCTCCGCGCCGCTAGACGAAATCGGCCGCTCGAACGGGAATCGACGCTCTCCGGGCTCGCAGGTCGAGCTCGGCAGAAGGAACCGGCTTTCGACAAGGGCCAAACAACCCGGGAACCTGTCGCGTTGTGGGCGGGCGCGGGTCAGGCCTGGGGCGAAACGAAGCAACTCATCGAATTCCAACCAATACAAGTCAGAACGTGCGCGACCAACTCGTACCAGGACCACACGAAAGTGCCGAGCGCGTAGGCGAGGGTTCCGAGTCCGAAACACAACCGCGCCTTGCGAAAATTGGCCTCGAGGCTTCTCGCCGTGTGGAAGCGCTTTGCGGCCACCAGCAGCTGCGCGAATCCCATTATAGGTCGGCCCAACATAGTTTGGGAGCGCCGTCCGGCAGGAAGTAAGCTGGAAATAACTGGCCCAGATGCTCTCACGTGGCTTTTTTGCCTGGTCACGACCTGGCGCGGTATCGAGCTGGAAGAGTCTGGTTGCCGATCTCGTGTACGTAATCGAGCGGATCGAGCCCGCCTTCATCGCCTTGCCTCATCCGGTGTTGGATGGCTCGCGCGATCACCGGCTCACGATCCGCTCGCTCCTGCAAGCCCTCGCCAAAGTCGAGGGCCTGGACGCGGAGATTCTCTTGTACAACAACCATCATGTCTACTCCGAATACTGGCCCTACGGACCCGCTGATTCGCTGATGACCCTACCGCCCTGGTTCGGAGGCACCAATCCGCACTCATTCGGTTCGGTGTATTCGCATGCGGTCGACCGCGAGGCACAAGTCGACAAGCTCTTCGCCCTTGATGCGATGCACGATCTGCGAACGCGCCGTGCGCCCATCGAGGCGACCCGACGATGCGCATGCTGCGCTGGTTTCGACGGACGGTCGACGAGTTGTGGCAGGATCCGCAGCGCTACTACAGCTATTTCCGGCGAGCGCCTCGTCCGAATGAACTCTTCTTCGTCGTCGCGCCGGAGGAGCACGCAGCACTCCAGCAGGCAACGCTCGAGGCGCTGAACCAGTCTCGAAATCACTGAACGCTCAATACGCGATTGAGATTCATCTCGGCTAACGACGACTGGTTGCGCCGAGCAGTTCGGATGACCCGCCGATCAGGCCGACGAGGACCGACGTCGACAGGAAGATCAAGATCGAGAATCCGACGGCCTGCGCTTCGGTAAAACCGAGGGGAACCAACAGGGAGATGCTGGAAATTTCGCGCATGCCGATGCCCGCAAGGCTGACCGGAACCATCGTCGCAAGAATCACCCCGCTGCGAATCCAGCAGATCGTCAGAAACGAGATATCGAAGCCTAGGCCCAGCGCGATTGCGTAATAGGCGCAGCAACCGGACAGGTGCGCGAGCAGCGACGTTGCGAGAACGATCCGGATCTCGGCACCGCTGGCCGCCGTGTAGTTCGACAGTGCCCGACCGATGCGCGCGCCGAATCTGCGAACTCGGCCCGGCGATCGATCGCTGGCGAGATCGTCGAGCCGCGCCGTCAACCACACCAATGCTCTTCGCCCGATCGCGAAGATTCCAATCCCGCAGAGAACCCCGGCGAGCATGGCGCCGACCCAGGCGGGTTCGGCTTTGTCGAATGCGATGGTCAGCGCGCCAATGACGAATAGGAAGACCACTGCGACAGAGCGGTCGACGACCAGTGCCGCGGCGATGGTCTCGACGCGCGCGTCGCGCGAGAGCTGGACAAAACGCGCCGCAACCGAAGCGACCGTTCCGCCCGGAATCAGCAGACCGTAGAAGGTCGCGGCGAGTCCAATCAGGAACACTCTGCGCACGGAGAGCGCGATTTCCTGCATCGCCAGGAGTTGCCTCAACCGGATCGCGGCGATGGCTTGGGCGCCCAACGCGGTACAGGCTGCGATCAACACGCTCGCGGCGTCAGCCGTTCGGATCGTTTCGACGACGCCATGGGCATCCACCAGATAGAGGATGAGCGCGAATACGACCAGGGAGAAGGCACACCGTGCCGTCGTCTTGAATGCATTCATTGCGACACGACGCTGCGACCGCTCATGTGCGCTGGGATTTCGACGCCGAGATAGGCGAGCATCGTCGGCGCAAAATCGATTAGCGTCATGTTCTCTCGATTCGGCGTTGCGTGCTCATCGGCCAGTACGAGAAACCCCTTCTCGGACGGATGATGCGGCAGATACCCGTGATTGCCCCGGTGGATCGGATTGAATATCCGCTTTCGCTGCGAATGATCGCTCAGGCCGAGGTAGAGATTGGCGAACGGCTGATAGAAATCGTGGGGGAAAAAGACCGAACCCGCATCGGCCATTAGGTAATACTCTCCGAACCGGGAGTCATCGAAACAGACATGCGACTGATGCATCTCGCTGAAATGCAGCAGGCTGCAGCTGGGCAGCTCCTCGAGCATCGCAGTCAGCCTATCGCGGGCATCCTCTGTATGAAACCACAGCCGGGTACACGCGAGTTCGCAGTAATAACTGTAATTCGCCTGCGGAACACCTGATCTACGCAGTGTTTGCACCACGGGGATCACATTTTTCACGGGCTCCTGACCGTGATCCGCAAGCAAGACGAGCGTGCACCCGTTTCGAGCGCAGCCGTCGCGCAGAGTCGCGACGAATCGATCCGTTCTGCCTAGAGCTTCGCGCATGCCGGCGGCGTGATCGAGATGCCAGTGTTGATAGAGGTCCAGCGCGTACATCTCTAGGAATTCGAGTCTCAAGTCGCGTTCGAAGATCTCTCGAGCAATCGAGTCGAGCGCGTCGAAGCGCTTGGTAAACGTGTAGCGCGATTCGCTCTCGAGCAGGCCGAACAGGCTCTTGTAACCATTGAATTCCGCCATGATCGAAGGTGAAGCGGCCCTTCGTGTGTATTTGAAGCGGTGCTGGATAAACTCGCGCCTACGGCGTGGCGGGATTGCGGCCAGGTCGAAATCGGGATCGAACTTCTGTCTGATGCATTGCGCCGTGGTCGTCACGAGATCGGGCAGGTGATCGATCAACCGCTGCATGGCGGTCGGACGTTGGCGCCTGCCCAGACTGACCTGCCAGATTTGATTCTGATGTGGATAGACGCCGCTCAGGAGGGTTGGGACGAGTTCCGTATCCGGTAGCGTCGAAATTTCGACGCGGGAATAGCGACCGATCAGCTTCGCGATCGTAGGCGTCACCGCATCCGAGATGCGGCGTAAATCGAGTCCGGGCACATAGCAGACCAACACGCGGCGATCGGATCGAATCATGTCGTCAATCGACCATCTCGGTAGTTCAAACGTCGTATCTCCCGCCAGCGAAGGCAGGGACCCAGCCGAGCCATCTACTCCGCCGCAGCCCGCGCAGGGGCGCTGCGCACGGCCTCACCTGAAGGTGTTGCTGGGCAGCCTTGCGAGTGAATTGTCGGCCATCGAGCTGCCTCCGCAAGGCGAAACGAAGGAACCACGCAGCGAGTTTATCACGTATCGCGTTGCTCCAGTGGCAATTACGAGCGACTCACTCGTGATTGCGTAATCTACGGGGGGCGCCGCCGTGCTTTCGCCCGAGCGGCGAAGCCAAATAGGTAAAACAGGGGGTTTCGGCCAGACTCGGTAGCGCTGGATTCTGTCAAATTGCCGGGCGGGGGTGAAGCAGATTTCGCTTTCCAGAGATCCTCCACCTCCCGGAATAGGCGGGAATCCGAGCGTGTTCTGGTCGCCGCGGGCGACCCCAATGAGCTGGATTCAGCGCGTCGCCAATGAAGCGCAGGTGCAAGGATTTCATGGCCGGCAAGGCAAGGTGAGTACGTTCGCGGAAGAGTCTTTGCGTTGCCCGACTTTACCAGTACGCTGGTATTGGTTTTCAGGCGTCCGTCTCGATATTCGCGGTCGGTGAGCTGCTGTAGCATGAGAGGTCCCTACGTGGGAGAGGCGCTGATCAACAAGAGCATGGATCGGGACGATCTGCTCAGCGAGTCGGGCCGCCGCTTCGTTTCCCAACTTTCGGAGTTCGCGCAGGCTCTAGAAGAACGTCAACTGCCGGTGACGTCGTGGTACGGTGCCCTTCCCGAGAAAGAGTTGGTTGGGCCTGTTCCTCGACTTCGAGGAAGTCTGCGACAATGGTTGCGTCGCCTGCGGCGAGCGGGGGAAGTCGAGCGCATCAATCGCGGCGGTGATGCCTACGAGCCCCTGGACGAGGTTGCCAGCGACGATCGCCACCCCTGGTTCCTGTATTGGGAGGCCTATTGGGTGATGACTCATGGGCCGCGTCTCGAGCAGCGCCACCAGGTGCTGGATGCAGGCGGAACAGCTTCGCTCTTCAGCTGCCAGTTGGCCTCGCACGGGGCCTGCGTGCGGTCTGTTGATCTGAACGAGCGTCTCGTCGCGGCGGGCAACGAGATTACAAGCGAGATGGGCTGGAATATGTCGTCTCACTACATGGACATAACGGATCTCGACTTCGAGGATGCTGCCTTCGACTGCGCGTACTCGATCTGCGTATTTGAACACCTCGACGCGGCTGATCGCCAGAAAGCACTTCGCGAGATTGCCCGAGTGCTCAAGCCGGGTGGACGGCTTTCGCTCACATTCGATTATAGAGGTCCGGGGGTGAACCTTGGCGGTGCAGGTTTCGACTACTCACCCGAGAATCTGATTCGCACGCCCGACGATGTCAGCCGTCATTTCATGTCGAGCGACGAATTCGAAGTGGTGGGCAACACGCCCTTTCATGACAATGGTAAGTCCTATCTGATATGGCCGAGCGACCGCTCGCAGCAATACACGTTCGGGGCAGTATTCCTCCGTAAGCGCTCGTGATTTTGACTCAGTGTGGGGCGACTGCAGCTTCCGAAGGTGAGTGTCTCGGACTTTTCTGGCGCGTCGCACAGGGGCAGCGTGACAGACTCTTCATGAGACTTTCTTTCAGGGCATGAGAGGAAGGGCGGGCCAGCGCGCCCAATGATGCTCGAGGTAGCCATGGTTCCCAATACAGAAACTGTGACTCCTCCGGGAGTCTCGATTTGGAAGCATGGGAATCAGTTGCCAACTAAATCTGACGTCGCGGTGCCCAAGGAACGACGCTTATATCGCAGATACGTCCGGGGAAGCAGCGCGATGAACGCATGTTGAGCTAGTTCATCACGGTATGCACCGAGTCGGATCAGATGTAAGAGCGCAGCGACGCGCTCGAAGAAAGACGGGCCCAGAAGCTTTGCCGTGGATTCTGCAACGACGCAGGTATCTTCCGCGATAGAGCGCAGTCTCTTCAGTTCTGCACTGCGCTCGGGTTGCAGATCGAGGGCGATGTCGAGATCCGACCGCCGACTCTCGAGGTTGCGACGTGCTTGCTCGATTCCAGCCAGCATGCGTTTGCGATAGTCCGCGATCGAGCGAAAGCGCTCGAGGTCGGAGGTCAGGCTCTCCGCCCGGCGACGGACCATCACCAGATCCTCGGGAATGAAGACAACGGCGCCAAGCAGGCTTGCGCGGAAGGGCAGCGCGATGTCTTCGTGAACGTCTGCGTCAAGCGGTCCGAAGGTCTCGATGACGCGCCGGCGCACGGCCAGGGTGGTTCCTGCCGCGAAAGCGTCGACGCGTGCAAACCACTGGCTGGCGTCTTCGTTGGGCGCGGGGTGGGGCACTTTGCCCGTTCCGCGTGGGCTTCCATTCTCGTCGATCAACGAGAACGAGGAGTAGACGGCCTGCACGTCTTCGTTCGCGAATTCGGCCACGATCTTTCGCACCCGGCCGGGACGCGAGACGTCGTCGTCGTCGAAGGAAATCAGAATCTCTCCCAAAGCTTCCGGGAACACGTGATTGAGATGTGCGCTCTTGCTCCCCGAGTTCTCCTGGCGCCGCAGCACCCGCACCGTGTGTGGTCCCGCATATTCCGAGACCACCTTTCGAACGATCTCGAAGGTGCCGTCCCGTGAGGCATCATCTGAGATGAGGATCTCCAGCGAGCCGGAATAATCCTGCGCGAGCGCGCTCTCGATCGCATCGCGTACGAACAGCTCGGAGTCGTAACAGAGCAGGATCACCGAAATCGAGGGCGCCGCGTGAGGCATGGGGTATCTTCGTTTTTCGATTTGCCGGAATCGTAGCAGTGGCTGAGCGGTGGTTTCCAATCGAGGCAGCGAGCGCGCCGTGCTGTCGCGGCTACAATCGCCGCCCATGAGCCAACGACACAGTCTCTGGTCTTCGGCTTCGGAATGCCGGACGTGACGAATCCCCTCTCGTCGCAGGCGAGTAGCGCCGTTCGTTGGCGCACGGCGCAGCTCATCGGCGTGAATGCGATCTTTCTCATTCGGGTGCTGGTACTGGCGCGCATCCTCGCGCCCGATGCCTTCGGGTTGTTCGCGATCGCGTTGGTTCCGATCGGGATCCTGCTCCAGGCCAGTGAGCTCGGCATGATCCCCGCGCTCGTCCATGCGCGCGAGCCGACACAGCGTCATTACGACGTGGCCTGGACAATTGGTCTCGCGCGCGGCCTCGTCACAGCTGGGCTCGTAGTCGCGCTGGCGCCGTGGGTCGCCGAGTTCGCGGGCGAGCCACGCGCCGCTTCAATCACGCGGGTACTGGCTCTTCAACCCTTGCTCCTCGCCATTTCGAGCATCCGGGTCGCGGAACTCCAACGCCAGCTGAAGTTTCGGCCGCTGGCGATCATTCATCTCGGAGAGGCGATGGCGAATACGATCGCAGCTGTCGCGCTGGCTCCACTGATCGGCGTGTGGGCGCTCGTCGCGGGAATGCTTGCGGGAAACCTGCTTCGCCTGGTGATCTCCTACATCGTTGCGCCCTACGCGCCGCGGGTCGCGTTTAACGCGGGCGCCGCACGCTCGCTGGTTCGGTTCGGTCAGTGGGTCTTCGTAGCGGCGCTGACCAGCACAATCGGGGGAGCACTGCTTCGGCTGCTGATTTCGCGCCAGCTCGGCGCTGCGGAACTGGGTATCTACTATCTCGCGACCCGTCTCACCTTCCTGTTGGGTGGCACCGTGATCGACGTGGGCTCGAGCGTCGCCTTTCCGATCTATGCGCGGCTCCAAGAGGAGCGCGAGGAGGCGATCCGGGTCTTCCGCGCGGTTTGGAGTGCCACGATGGCGCTGATCGTACCCGCCTTTGCGCTCTTCATTGCACTCGCGCCCTCTATCGTGACGGACGTGCTCGGTGCCCAATGGCAGGGCACGGAGGCGGTGCTCCGAATCCTCGCCGGCGTCTGTATTCTCTCGATCTTCGGCGATGTTACCGGTCCGATTTGGCAGGGCATGGGGCAGCCCTGGCGCAACGCCTTGATCGAAGCTCTGCAATCGGCTGTGTTGCTGATCGGAGTCTGGTTGCTCGCGAGCCGGCTTGGTGTCATCGGAGCCGCGCTCGCGTGGATACCGGCTGTTCTGGTCACGCAGTTGGTGAGTGCGATTTTTCTGCCCCGGGTGCTGTCGCGCCCGATGCGCGGCCTCTCCTCGACAGCTTTGGCCGTAGTGACCAGCGCGTTGGTCGGTGCAGCAACGGCCCTCCTGATCGATCGGGCAGTAGACGGACTTCCGGGCACCATCGCGGCGGCCGTGGCGGGAGGCCTCGTCGCCCTCGCCGGTCTCTGGTTCGGTGATCGCCGCTTCGATCTCGGGCTGGTGCATTCGCTGCAGCGCGTATTCCCCAGGCTTCCATGGCCAGGCAGCCTGGGCAACGACGCCAGGGACTAGCGCTTCGTCGCCAAGTCGTCGGATGCGGGATGAGCTGCGGATTTGCTGCCCGAACGCGTCAGCTCGAGCGACGCGCCAGCTCGATCAGTCCGCGGACCCAACCCCTCAGCGCCCCCAGGTTTCCACTGCGAATCTCTCGTGAGGCCGCTCGCAAGGCGAGCCACGGTGCGCCAACGAGGAAGAAGCCGAGCTTCTGGTGCAGCTGGGCGTGGCGCATCATGAAGACCAGCCAGTTGCGCGCTTTGTGCTGGGCGTAATCTTCCGTATACGCCCCGCCGCCAAAGCTGTGGTTGACTGCGTGAAAGGCCATCGCCTGAGGGACGTAGAGGGCGCCATGCCCCTCTCCCTGTAATCGCAGAGAGAAGTCCAGATCCTCGGGGCCGACCGGATCGAAGACGGCATCGAAACCGCCGAGTTCTGAAAAGAGATCGGCTCGGACGGCCATCGCACCGCCGCAGGAGATGCAGGGAGCAGGGGTGTCGCGTTGCCCCTCGTCGAGTTCGCCGAATCTAACCGGCAGGGTTTCGCCGAGCCACCAGCGAATGCGGCAACCGCCGCCATCGTTCAGTCGCTCGGGATCGTCGAGAAAGCGCAGTTTCGCCTGGGTTTGCCCGAGTCGTGGATCTGCGTCGAGGGGAGCCAGCAGAGCATCGAAGAAGCCCGGGGTGAGGATGAGATCGTTGTCGAGGAAGACGAGGAACCGCGGCTGGAAGCGCTCGAGTGCAAGCGCGGCTCCGGCATTTCGCCCTGACGCCACGCCCAGATTGATTGGATTCCGGTGCACGTCCACCTCCGGAAAACGCTCGCGGATGGCGGCATCGGTGGCGTCTTCAGAACCCTGATCGAAGACCAGCACGCCGAGGTCCATGTCGCCTCGCGCCTCCACGAGGCTCTCGAGAAAACGCAGCGTCACTTCTCGCTGGTTCCAGGTCAGCACGACACAGGCCGCGTCCACATGGATTCTCTCAGACATTGCGCGAAAGGCCCCTTCGTAACAGCGCGATCGCTCGATCCTTCGGTCGTTTGAGCATCGGTTCGAGGCGATTGAGCATTCGGATTCGAGTGGCGCTGCGAAAGAAGATGCCGCCGCCTGCGGGCGCATTGCAGACGAAGTTTTCGGGCGCCGCGCTCACGTCGTCGAGCAGGGTCGCGGTCAGATTGGGGCGTGTCTGCCACGGATAGAAGCGCGTCGTCTGGCTCGCGAAGCAGTCGAGCGCGGCCCGCTTCGCCTGCGACACTGTGCGGATGTCGACCTCACTGCGAAGCGCCGGCTGAAGATAATCCCGGAGGTCGCCGCCAGGCAGGAAACGCAAACGGTAATAGACGAAGTATTCGATCAGGAAACGGGGGGCACAGGCGCGCGCCGCGGCATGTAATGCGAGATGGTCCGGGTTCTGATCGAAACGGAAGGGGGCGAGTATGCGATCGGGAGCCAGCCTGGCGATGAGCGCCTTAAGCTCGGCGCCGAGCTTCGCCGAATGGTGGCGCAGTCTACGGTCCGGCAGCTCGAGAAAGTGCAGCTGATCCTTGGGAACGCCCAGATGACTCATCGCAGCAATCGCTTCTGCGCGCCGCACTTCGAAGAGATCATCGGTCACGCGATCTTGCCAGGGAACCACGGGTTCGGGAGAGCCGCGTCCATCGCTCGCATAGACGACGTGGACCCGGCTTGGATCCGAGAGCTGAGCGATCGTTCCTCCGCAGGCGAGCACGCCGTCGTCCATGTGCGGGACGGTGAGCAAGATGCGGCCAGCCAAGAGGTCTTCAGCCGAAACGATCACGAGCGTGCCCCTGGGCCCTCGGTCTCAATGGCCGGGTGGGGTATGAGATGGTCGCCGATTGCGAGATAGTCGATGCGCCCCTGCAAAAAAGCCCGGATCGCATCGGACGGCGTGCATACGATCGGCTCTTCGTGAAGATTGAAACTCGTGTTGATCAGTGCCGGAAGCCCGGTGTGCGCATGGTAGGCAGTCAAGATGGCGTAGAAGTCGGGCGACGTTTCGGCATCGACTAGCTGCGGCCGTGCGGTGCCATCGACGTGGACGACACCGGGACAGGCGTCGCGCATCTTTGCCGTGCAATCAAGGGTGATGGTCATGAAACGAGCTGCGTCGCGCGCGCCCTCGAGCTGCTCGTAGCAATCGTCTGCCTCTTCCTGGAGTGTGGCCGGCGCGAAGGGCATGAACTCGGTGCGCCCAAGTCGTTCGTTCAACCAGTCGTTTACGCTTGGATCCGTGGGCTGGTAGAGGACAGAGCGATTGCCCAGAGCGCGCGGACCATATTCCATCCGGCCCTGAAACCGAGCGACTACTGCTCCTGCAGCAAGGCGTTCGGAGATTGCCTCTTGAATCCGATCTTCTCGAGCAGGCATCAGGTCCGCCGCTGTCAGTGCGGCTGTGATCTCTGCGTCGCTGAATTCCGATCCAAGGTAGGCGTTGGGCAGGCGGGCTGGAGCGAGTCGTCCTCCCGACTGCTTTGCGTGGGATTGAAGTGCGGCTCCCACGGCGAGTCCCGAGTCGTCCATCGCCGGATGGACGAAGATCTGATTGACCTCGGGAATCTCGAATAAACCCTGGTTCAGCCTCACGTTTGAAAAGACGCCGCCCGCGAGACACAAATTCGTCATGCCGGTGCTTCGAAGCCAGTGGCGCACGAACGCGATTCCGATCTCCTCGAGCACCAATTGGGCGCTGGCGGCGAGATTCGCCCGGTCGAAATCTCGAGGTAGTCGAGATTTCAGCACCCGGAGAGCCGAGCGGTGATACATCGGTACGAGATAGCGAATCTTGCCCGGCTCTTCGTAGCAGATGACTTCGCGCAGGCGATCGGCATAGATCGGCTGGCCGCGGGCAGCCAGTCCAGTCACCTTGCCTTCGTGGCGCTCGGCCTTGAACCCGCACAGCTCGGTCACGTACGAATAGAAGTTGCCGAGAGAGTGGAAGCTCGGAACCGAGTCGAGACGACGCAGTCGGCCGCCGATTCCTTCCCAGACGCTGCCCGAGAGTCCGTCTCCTCCGCCATCCAGTGTAACGACGAGCGCGCGTTCGAAGCCGCCCGTGTAATAGGCGCTTGCCGCATGGGCGAGGTGATGATCGAAGAACGATACGGGCGCGTTGATCCCCCAGCGTTCGCGAAGCAGCGCGGGAATTCGCTTGTGCCGGTCGCGAAAGAGCCAGCGTTTGAGGGTCTGCTGCGCGCGTAGTGCGGCGGGGTTCGATCCAGCAATCGGGGCCAGGCTGGAGCCGAGCCTGTCGAGCAGCGAGCTGCGCGTGTTGATCGTGGTGTCGAACCAGCCCTTCCAGGCGATCGGCTCCGGCTCGAAAACGCTCACGACTTGAGCCACCGCGACGCGATCGACATCGGAAGGGTTCGCGCCTGCTATGCGCAGGACCTCGTCCATGGCAGCCACAGGCATGCCGCCGGCCATCTTCATCCGGCAAAGCCGCTCTTCGGCCACTGCGGCGACAATCCGTCCATCATCGACGAGTGCCACAGAGGAAGGCTTGCTGTCGATCAGGCCCAGCGTGAGCATGCGCTGTCACCCTCCGGATTCATGGCTCGCTCACCGCCTTTGCTGTTGGTATCGAATCGAGCCTACCACGGAGGAGGAACGCGGCAGCCACAAGCGCCGCGATGCCACCCATGATCTGGGTCCAGATCATCCCTTGAGCGCCAAAGCGGGGCCCAAGCAGCCAGCCGAACAACAACAGTACGGGGAGAACTGCGCCGCGCTGGATCCATTCGAGCCATGGCTTGCGAAGCCCATGATAGGTTGACTCAGCGGGGCGTACGAGTAACAGAATCGCGAAATCCAATACGTTCAGCACGAAGAGTGGCGCCGCCTCGACGAAGGGACTGCCCAGTAAACCGAGGAGAGGCCGAACGGCGAAGGCAACCAGCACGGCGAGCGCGCCGATCACTGCGGCGAGTCGAAGCTGCGAGCCGAGAAATCCGCGCAGTTTGGTGTCCGGCCGCCTCACGGCGGTCGAGAGCCAGTACTGGTAGAGACTGAGTGATATGATGTCGAAGATGTAAGCCGGGTACCGGGCAACACCAAAGAGTCCTGCCTCGGAAGAAGTCGAGAATGTGACGAGCAGGATTGGCCCGATGTTGATCTGGAGCAAGCGGGTGCCTTCGGCGAGAGAGGGCCAACGTGCGTAGCGCAAGAGTTCCCACTGGCGCGCTCGAGAAAAGCGGATTCCATCGCGCAGGAGCGGGGTGGAAAAGCCGACCGCTACGAGCACCCCCGCGCTGAGCCCAGCGACGTGTGCCATCAAGAGATGTTCCAGCGTGAGGGGGCCGCTCATGACCGCAACTGCGAGGGCGGTCAGGCCCGTGATCGCCGTTCCGACCATCAACAGGGCAGCGCGGCCGAAGCTCTGTGATGCCAGCAACCCGGATCGGATGCAGTCGATCACGGATCGCGCTCCAGCCCAACCCGCGATGAGGGGAGGCAGCGGTCCCGTGATCTCGGGTGCAGCAGCTCCAATCGCCCAGCAGACGAGCACCGCGACGAGCGTCACCGTAAGGGCGGTCACGGCGGACTGGCTCACGACGCCGGCGGCACCCGCGAGGTCACCTGCGCCCAGGCGATCCGCTGCCAAGCGCAAAGTGGCGATGCTGAGTCCCGAACCAACCAGACCGACGGCGATCCACTGCGTGCTGATCGCGACCGCGTAATGCCCCATCTGTTCGATTGGAAGGGTCCAGGACGCGGTCAAGAAGAAGACGGCGCCAGCAAAGGTTCCCAGCAGGTTGCCGCTCAGGAGCTTCGCGATCGACCAGATTCGATCTTCTGTGGTCGTGGGCTCGGGGGGGGAGGTGGTTCGACTCGATTCAGTCACGATCCGACCAAGGCTCCACCGTCGACAGCAAGCGAGCCACGTCGTAGCAGAGCGCCCCCACTACCAGTATCGCGAGCAAAAAGAGTGTGTCCACCGGAGAATACCGGCGGTTGCGCACGACGTGTCGAAAGATAGAGAAGCGTTCAGAGGTTCGAAGCGGGCGGGCCCCGGCGCTCTCCTTGTAGCGTCGGAAATCTTTCCCATAGATCACCTGCTTGTGAAAGTAGTCGATCAAGCTCTGGATCTCGAGTCGCAGCACCGCAACATCATGCCGATAGACGACTGCATCGGTCGAATAGGTATCCACGACACTTCGCACGAAAACCACGTCAGCGTTACGTTGGATCGACGCGAAGGGGCCGAGTTGATCGAAGATTTTTCTGCGCGCGGCGAGGTTGCAGGTGTATCCGAAGTACATCGTCGGGTCGTCGCTTGCGAAGGTGTACTTTGCCTTGTCTTCCTCGTAGTCGGCCAACATGCGGAGCGCCTGGGAAGAACCGTTGAATCGCAATCCTCCTACGATGACACCAATTTGCGGATCCTCCGCCATCGTGGCCGCAATTTTTTCGAGCCAATCGGGGAATGGCGCCGTGTCAGAATCGACGAACGCGAAAATCTCTCCTCTCGCCTCGGCAATGCCGCGATTTCGCGCTGCGTAGTCTCCCTGTGTCGATTCGCAAAACACGCGGATTCCCTCGATCCCCCGTGCAATCTCGACCGATCGGTCGCTGGAGTTGTTGTCGACGAAGAGAATCTCGAATCGATCTCGAGGGTAAGCCTGGTCGATGAGCGCCTTTGCACAGCGCTCGATGTATCGCTCTTCATTGTAGATCGGAACGATGATGCTGATGAAGGGCCGATCCGCGAGTTCGTCTCGTTTCGTCATGGTATACGCACGACAAAGGTCTGGCCGTCGAGACCGAGATAAGCCGGTTTCTCGGCGAGCCTTCGTATGACCGTCTTTACGCTCTCGGCGTAGTACGGATTGTCTGCTAGCAGAGGAACGTGATCACCCAACAGCCAGTTCGTTCCATCGATCGGAGTACGCAACACCTCGATTAGCTCCTCGTGATGAGTGATGGTCGGGATGCCCGTCACCCAACCCACATTCTCCTGATCCCGGCGTCTCAAGTAGCCGCGATCCTGAGGGCGACCGATCGCAAAATCGATGCGGTCCGGATAATAGCCGTAGACACCGATCATATGAGGCGGGCCAAAGACGATTGTGCGGTCTCCAGCAGAACGATTGCGCGATACGTAGAGGCTCGGGGTCTTGTGATCCTGATGAAAGCCAGCGTAGGCTCGCCACGAGATGACGCCCTTGGAGGGATCAAGGAGCGCCCCATAATCCCGCGCACCTACTTCCCAGGCAGCCACTGGATTGGCTCCTCCCGTAGCGAAGAGAGCGCTGGGCAGTCGGAGTGAGAACTCGCCCAGCCCGAGACCTAGTGCGCTCGCAGCCTGGATGTACCGGAAGAGAGGGTTTCGCGCATAGGGCCAGCCCGAGTCCGAAACCGGGATGCCGTGCTCCAGGATCCCCGCGATCGCAATCGCCTGGTTGCCCTCGTCTACGACCAGCCCCAGCCGGCCCAGGCCGTGGAGCCGGAACGCGAGGCCGACGATGACGAGCAGCAAAACTCCGGACCAGAGAACGAGCGGCGAAACCCCAGGGCGTTCTGCCGAGTCGAGACCGTGGCCAGGGTCGCTAATCTCGTCTACGCGTTGCAAGGGATTAGATCCGAACGGCGGTGACGGAGTATTTGTACGCGAGCCTGCGCGCGATGGGATCAGGCAGCAGGTTGTAGATCGGCTTGAAGCCGTAGGAGTACAGCGCCGCTTTTAATCCGTCGCGGCGGACTGGAAGCGCTCGGTGGTGTTCGCGAGCCGTCTCGATGATTTCGAAGCCCTCGAACATCGCCTCGATCTCAGACTCCGAATAGAATTCGTTGACCGGGGGGTCTTCCTCCTGGTACTCGATGTTTTCGCGTCCGAAGCGATGGAGAGTCCACATCCACGAGGGCTTGCGGTAGAAGTGCGAGATGATGGCGCGGCCTCCCGGTTTCAGGACGCGGCGCACCTCGCGAATGGCCAGGGCAGTATCGCCCGTCGCATGCAGCACGCCATTGGACCAGACTGCGTCGAAGGTTTCGTCTGGGAAACTGAGGGCCAGCCCATTTTCGACGCGAACGTCCTCGGGCTCGACTCCTTCGATCTCGAAGTGCCGCTTGGCAAACTCGACCGCGGCCGGCGTGAGGTCCGTCGCGGTCACTCGGACACCACGCTTGAGAAATTCGAGCGAGTCAAAGCCCATGCCGCAGCCGATCTCGAGAAGGTGCTTGCCGCGGAGTCCCGCGGCCTCCCGATCGATGCGGTCCATGATCCAGTCGAATTTGAAAGGGTTCATCCACGGGCGGATATGTGCGAAGAATTCCGGACTGCCCACTTCGATATTCGCATCGGTTACATATTGAAGCCCGAGTGGATGGGTGTTCCAGTAATCTCGGACGTCTTTCCGCATTGTGTCTTGTGATTGCATGCGCACCATATTACCCGCGATCGAGTCAGGTTGGCTAGCATATGTCGTCGCTCTACTCGCCGTTTGGTGACGCGGGCCGCAAACTCGACACCAACCGGCAACTTAGCGGCAGCCGAGTTGCGAATCTGGCCTGTAAGGCCCGCTCGGGTCGAGATTGGCGACGATTTTCATGAGGTAGAGCAGAGCCCAATGCGAATCGGAGTCATGCTTCGCGCGATCGAGGAGAAGGGCGGAGTCGGGGTCTACACCAGAAACCTGACGCGCGAACTCCTCGATATGGATCGCGAGAACGAGTACGTGCTCTTCTACCGGAGTGCCGCGGCATCGGGGCAGTTCGCGGAGCGACCCAACGTTCGCGAACGTGTGCTTGCTGGATCTGGCAAGTTCATTTGGGACCAGATGGCCGTTCCCTGGGCTTGCTGGCGGGAAGGGATCGATGTTCTTCTCCATCCGAAGTTCACGGTTCCCTTGCTCGCTCCGTGTCCGGCTGTAATGGTCGTCCACGGCGCCGACTGGTTCATTGCGGAGCAAGCGCAGTACTACGGAACTCTCGACGTGCAATACGTGCGGCGCGTGATGCCCTGGTATTTCCGAAAGTCCGCCGTCGTGATCTCGGTTTCGGAGCTCACCACTCAAAACTTCGAGAAGGTGCTCGATCTGCCTCCCGGCAAGATCCGCACGGTCTACTTTGCTCCGGCCAGGCACTTTGCCCCGGTCAGGTCTCCACAACGCCTGAGCGAGGTACGGGCGCGCTACCACCTGCCTGAGCGATTCGTATTCACGCTGACCAAGCGATTTGGCACGGGGAGGAAGAATTTCTCAGGTCTGCTCGCGGCCTATGCTCACTACCACGGGGCCGCATCGGAACCGCTCCCCCTGGTCGTCGGCGGCGCAGATCTGGAGGAATTGCGGTCGCTCCACGCGATTCCGGATGACGGCTGGGGTGCCGACGTGATCTTCCCGGGCTGGCTCGACCAGGCCGATCTTCCGGCAGTCTATTCGCAGGCCGATCTCTTCGTGTACCCCTCGAATCTCGAGGCGTTTCCGATTCCGATCACCGAAGCGATGGCCTGTGGGGCGCCGATTGTGACCTCGGCAGCCAATGGCCTCGAGGAGATCGCGGGTGAAGCTGCGCTCTTCGTTCCGCCCGACGATCCGGTCGCGATCGCTGCCGCGATTGCGCGTGTGCTGGAAGAGCCGACGCTGGCCGAGTCCCTGCGACGCCGAGGAATCGAGCGTTCCGAACGGTATTCGTGGGATCGTTGCGTACGCCAGACGCTCTCGATCCTCGAAGAAGCCGCGGCAGGCTAGGGTCCTCGCGGCACCTCGTCTTCACTGCCAGCCGGCGCGGGTCGGAGTCGCGAAGTGGCCCACCCGAGCGCGAGGATGCACGCGATGGCGGTCAGCCCCAGGTAGGACGCCAGCGCTCGAGGAAACAAGCCATGTGGGTGGACATCTTCGAGGACGATCGTCTCCGCATCCACAAAGCGCCCGCGAGCCGAGATCGAGCCCGATGCGGTTTCGAGGTTGCCCACGGCATGGATCACCTCTCCACCGAGTACGTGGAGCCGTCCAGACGATCCCTCGACATCGAGCCAGACCCGATCGAAGCCCGCCTGGCGGCCCGCGCGCAACTCGGGATACCTCAGGGTCTGCAGCGAATGTGCATCGGATGCCATGACGGCGTCTCTCATCAGCAGCGGGTAGACGCCGTAAACCGCGAGCAGAGCGGTGGCTCCAAGCCAGCGCGCCAAGCTGGGTTGAGGGCGCCGGCTTGCCTTGCGCCAGACCTCGAATGCCGCGAACAGCGCGACCGCTGCGCCGGGCGCGGTGAGCAACCAGGTCAGCTGGCTTTCCGGCCAAAACCAGCCGACGTTCCAGGTGTGCCACGAGAAGGGCGCGAGCAGGTGGACACCGTTTCCCCATTTGGTCTGGAGTGCGTCGAGCAAGAGGTGTGCGGCGGCGTTTCCGGCGAGCAATCCGAAGGTGCGCCCCGGCCGGGCCGAGATCAGCGCCAGCGCGCCACAAAGCCAGAGTGATCCGAACAGCGACGCCTGCGCGATCCAATAGGGACGAACGACGAAGACGTCGAGCCCGGGTACCAGGACCGCCAGCACCCGATTCAGGATCCACGGCACATCGGGAACGACGCAGCCGATGAAGACCCAGCGCAAATCGGCGTCGCGGACCAGCGCCCGGCTCGCGATCGCCTGGACCCCCATGTGGGCAAGGGTGTTGGGCATCTGCGCAACTCCTCAGCGTCGATCTCAGCTCGATCGGAGTGACGCGATGGCTGAAGCGTAGCGATCGACGACCGCATCGATCGAAAAGCGCTCGGCCGCGTCATGTCGAGCCGCCGCGCCGAGGCGGCGGCGCAGTGGCGCGTCGTCGAGCAATCGATTGATTGCGTCTCGCAGCGAACCCGGCGTCGGCTCCACTACGAGCCCGGTCTCTTCGTGGCGCACGATGTCGCGAAGTCCACCGCAATGCGTGGAGACGACGGCGAGCCCGGTCGCCATGGCCTCGACGGGGGCCAGACCGAACGCTTCATTCCGAGATGGAAATGCAAAGACGTCGGCGGCTCGCAGATGGTCCCTCACGGAGTCGACCGCCCCCGTAAAGTGAATCGATGCTTCTAGGCCTAGCGTCTCGACGCGCTCGCGCAGCTCGCTCTCGCATGCGTCGACGTCGAGCCCGCCGTAACCGACCAACACGAGGTGGGCGTCGCGGTGGCGGGACCAGATCGCCGGCCACGCCTCGACCAGATCCATGAGCCCCTTGTAGCGGACCAGCCGCCCCGTGTAGACGACGATTCGCACCTTCTCCGGCAAGTTCAGCTGTCGCCGCAACTCGTCCCGCTCGGCGTCGGTTGCGGGCTTGAAACAGGCGACGTCCACGCCGTTCGGAATGCGAAGAACGCGCTGTTCCGGGATGCCATGCTGCGTGAGTTCGGCCGCCACCGTCGACGAGATCGCTACGAATCGATCGGCGCGTGCGAGTACGCGGTTGCGCAACTGGAGCGCCGTGCGAAACAGCCAGCCCTCGGGCGATGCGGGGAGCTTTTCCAGGCCGCGGTGGAAGAACGCGCCCGAGTGCTCGCCCTGGCTGTCCGCTTTCAAGATGCAGGGAACCCGGAAGAGCCGGCAGAGTGGAACGACCACGAGACCGAGGATGCGGTAGCCGCAGACGATCACCGCGTCGCAGCCTTTGATTCGGCGCGTCAGTGCGGGCAGGAGCGTCACGAGGAGCATCCATTTCTTGCGCTGTCCGCGCCCGCTTGGCCCGCGTCGCTGCACGTCGACCCCGCCAATCGCTTCTCCGCTTGGCGAGTCGCGTTGCGAGCGCCGCGTGAGCAGGCAGACCTGGACACCGGTTCGGGCCAGGCCTTCGGCCAGCGCTCGGGCCTGGGTTTCGCCGCCCCCGGCCTCTGGAAAATAGGTTTCGGTGACGATGAGGACGCGACTCATGATGCGGTCTCGCGGGGTCTGCCGCGCGCGAGCCGCAAGAGCCAACGCAGCCAGAAGATTGCGATGTCGCGTGGGGTCGGATCGCGATAGAGCGGACCCTTCTCACCGCGCGGCGGTTCGAGGTCAGCACAGCCGTCGCGAATCGCGAGTATGGCCTGCATGTAGAGCGTGACGCCCAGGGCTTCGAGACGGCGCCAGACTGCGCCGAGCGTGCGGCGGCCGATCCTGACCTCACCCTCGCGGACGATCTCTCCCGCATCGAGTCGGGCGTTCACGCGTTGAATCGTCACCCCCGCATACGCTTCGCCGGAGTAGATCGCCCAGAAGGGCGTCTTCTTGCCGCGATACTCGGGAAGCTTTCCGTGGTGGATGCCGAGGGTTCCGCGCGACGGAATCTGGAAGAGGGCAGGGCGCAGAATCGGACTGCCATAGCTCAGGCCCAGATCGGGTGCGAGCGCGCGAATCTCTTCGAGCACCGGGTCGGCGTGCATGTCCGCCACGACATGGACCCGGTCCTCGATCCGACTCAAAACCGCACCCGACTGGCGCTGGCGTGCTGATCGGAGCCAGCGGCGCGTGCGGCGCGTCATCTCGAGCGCGAACAGCACGGGAGCGAGCACTCCGCGGCGTCGCCGAAGATCTCTCCAGGCATCCGAAAGCGTGGTCCCCTCCGACTCCCAGATGACTCCCATCAGCGCGATGTCGGGATGGCTCTCGAGCCGGTAGAGCAGCTCACGCAGGCCATCTTCGAGGGCCGGCCCCGAAGTGAACACCACCACCCGGATGCTGCGGTCGAGCGCCGTATCGTTTGCGGGTCCAGTCGTCATCAGCCCGGTCTCACTGGCACAGCGATCTTGCATGTTCGAGCGCGCGCTGCACGCGATCGCACGCTTTCGACCGGGTGGCCTCATCCCCACCCAACCGTCTAATCAGCTGCGGCGGGAGCGCATGCGCCGTTCGCAAGCCAGCGATCCGCCCACGCTTGAAATACCACGAGCGACCAGATCATATGGCTGTGATTTGCCACGCCCGCCGCGTGCTCGCTGCGTAGTTGCGCAACGGTACCGAGATCGAAGATTCCCTGCTCGCGCAAGCGCCCGGGGGCAAGCAGGTGATCGATACGAGGAGCGAGCTCCGTGCCGAGCCAATGCTTGATCGGGATGCTGAAGCCCTCCTTGGGTCGATACGCGCACTCGCGGGGGATACGTCGAGCGGCGAGTGTCTTCAGGATTCGCTTGGTCCGTCCACCAGACACCTTGAAGCGACCCGGGATGCGGAAGGCGAGATTCACGAGGTCCGGGTCGAGGTAGGGAACCCGTGTTTCGAGCGAGACCGCCATTGAGGTGCGGTCGACCTTGGCGAGGATGTTGTCGCAGAGGTAGCTGCGCAGGTCTACGTAAAGCCCCCGGTTGACGGCGTCACGCGATCCGGCCTTCTCGAAGAGCCTCAGCAGGTGGGCGCCGGTCGGCGCTTCAGTCGCATCCACAGCCTCCGGCGTAAACAAGGCCCGCCGCAGGCCGTCCCCCATGTAAGCTCGCCAGCGCGCATGTTCGAGCGCTTGATCGTGCTTCAGGCCTTCGACGAAACGCAGCGCCTTGTTGATCGTCCCCTTCTTCTGAGGCCGCGGTCGTAGCTGACGCACCGCGGTTTCCACGACGTTCTTTCGAAGAAACGCGGGGATGCGCCGGTACTGACGCCAGATGCTCTGCGCCAGATGGCTCTCGTAGCCGCCGAAGAGTTCATCGCCACCATCACCACTGAGCGCGACCGTCACGTGCTCGCGAGCGAGCTGCGAGACGAGGTAGGTCGGGAAGATCGAAAAGTCTCCGATGGGGTCGTCGAAGTGGTCCACGAGCTGTTCGAAGAGGCCACCGATCTGCGCTTCCAGTACCTGCTCGCTGAGCGTCACGCCGAGGTGTTGCGCCACACGCCGCGCCCAGGGAAGTTCGTTGTAGCTGGGATCGTCGAAACCGATGCTGAAGGCGTGGGCATCTCCCATGGCGGATACGATCAGCGAGGAGTCCACGCCGCCGGAGAGAAACGCGCCGAGGGGCACATCGGAGATGAGTTGACGCTGCACCGCGGTGTTCAGCGCGGTTTCGATTCGTTCGAGCCAGACTTCCTCGTCGGCGTCCTCATCCTCGGGGTCATCCGGGAGATCTGCATATTCAAAGACCTCGAGGCGGCCGCTGTCGAGGTCGAATCGCAAGGCTGAGCCGGGGGCGAGACGTCGTACGTCCTCGAACAGGGTGGCTGTGCCGGGAACGTACTCCCATGCGAGGAAGTCACCGAGGGCTGCCATGTCGAGGTTCCGCGGGACGATTCCGCTGGCCAGGATGGCCTGGATTTCAGATCCGAAGATCAACTGGTCGCCGATGTGCGACCAGTAGAGGGGTTTGACCCCGAAGGCATCGCGGGCGAGGAGCAGTTTCTTCGCCTGGACATCCAGCAGCGCGAATCCGAACATGCCGTTGAGTCGGGGCAGCATGCCTTCGCCCCATTCGGCATGGGCGTGCAGTAACGCCTCGGTGTCGCTCCGTGTGCGGAAGACGTGGCCCCGACTCTCCAGGTCGGCGCGCAACTCGCGAAAATTGTAGATCTCGCCGTTGCACACCACGACGCGAGAGCCGTCGGCGCTCGCCATGGGCTGCGCGCCGCCCGCGACGTCGATTACAGCGAGCCTTCGCATGCCCAGGCCGACGCACCCTCGGATCGCGACGCCTTCGTCGTCGGGACCGCGGTGGGCCAGTGTCCGGCACATCGCGCGCAGCTGTGCCTCGCGCGGTGCCGGCATTCCACCGGGTCCGGCAATACCCGCGATTCCGCACATCAGTCGAGCGACTCGAGCAATGCGACCATCTTGTCGCGATAACGCTGGCGTGAATAACGCTCTGAATAGAGTTTTTGGGCCTGGTCGGCGAGAGTCTCGCGGAGCGCCGGTTCGCGGAGGGCACGTGCGATTCCTGCAGCCAGCGATTCGGGCTCCGGATCGACGAGCAACGCGACGCGGTCGTCTAGCACCTGAGTGTGCGAATAGATGTTCGTAGCCACGATGGCGACGCCGCTCGCCAGCTGCTCGTAGACCTTGAGCGGCGTGTTCGTGCCGGAGATACGGGGTGAGAGTTGCACGAGCGCTCGCGAGATCCAGCTGCGTGCGGCTTCCTGTGATACGCGTCCCGCGAAGGTACAAATTGCGGAGACGCCGATCTCTTCGGCGCGATTCCGGTAGTGGTCGACCTGGTCCGGTGTCCCACCCAGGAAGAATACGTGAAGCTTCGGCACAGTCGGCGCGAGAATGCGCACCGCCTCGAGAGCCAGATCGATGCCCTGGTAGGCTTCGAGGGTTCCCGCATAGATCACGAGGTTCGAGTCATCGTCCAGTGGAGGGATTTCCGGCTGGGGTGTGGTGCCGGGGCCGCCGACCAACCGAACCGGGTCGAGGATCGAATTCTCGATCAAGAAGTGTCGTTCGGCGGATACCTGCTTCGTCGCCGCATAGTCCGCGAGGTCGGGGCAGATCGTGATGACCGCGTCGGCGACCGCAAGGGCGCGGCATTCGAGCCAATCGAATGCTCCGATCAGAAGCCGAGAACTCGTGAACCGAAAATTGACCAGTTGCTGGGGCAGGCTCGAATGCATGTCATAGACGAGGCGAAACCGGAACAAGGGCTTCAGGGCGAGGCAGAAGAAGATCGCCTCCTCGTGGGCGTGAACGATGTCGTATCGGTTCCGGAGCAGCAGGGCAATTGCCCAGGCAATCAGGAAGAGGTCCAGGAATAACTTGATATACGACGGGCCCGCCGGCACCTCGCCGAGAAAAGGAAAATTGGGGATGCGGTTGATTCGCACGCCTGGGAGATCGACGTCCTGCCCCTGACCGTAGGTGAGCAGGTCGATTTCGACACCGAGTTCGGCCATGATCGCAGTGCGGTGATACACACTGAGAGGCGTGCCGCGAGGAGTGAAAAAAGGCTCGGGAGCGATTACGAGAGCACGCATCGTCAATTAGATCCCCGGCGTGCGCGCATTTGCCATTGCATCGCGATTTGATTGCCAACGAAGCGAAGCAGAGTTTCGGTGGAGCCGAAAGCTTCGAGGTGGGTTCCGGGATCAAGCAGCCGCGCGATCAGTTCGGCGACGATTCTGTCTTCCGGCAGAGCACGTGGAAAGATGAATCCGTGGCCTCCAAGGCGATTCACCTCGGACGCAAAGGGCAGCGGGTCACTTCCCGGCAGCACGCGGATACCGCGAGGCGCGGCTTTGGCGAAGTGGCGCGGGCGCCAGACATCCGGGCGACCGCCGTTGTCGCCCAGGAAGACACCGGGGTCGTCGACCGATTCGAGAAAGTGGGAGAGCACCGCGCCTCGGCGCCCGAGCCATTTCCCCGCACCCCAAGGAACGACTGCTAGCGCTCCCGATTCGCGGGCTTGGCGGGCGATCTCTGCAATCGGCAATCGATCTTCCGGGCGCCGTTCGCAGCCGAGGCACAGAACCTCGAGACCCTCCAGGGTCACCACCTGGAAACCCGACGCGAGCCACAATTTGGCGTTATCACCCACGCGGCGCGCGCATCGCGCTACGGGCTCTGAACCGGACTCGAGGGTCCAGCGCGTCCAGCTCTCTGTGCGAAGAGCGGCGAAGGGCTCTCCGGTTACAGGCTCTGCCAACATCAGCACACCGGTGAAGTTACGGTCGGCGGCGACTGCTGCGAAGTTGTCCCATGCTGCGTCCAGTGCATCTTCGGGGGCGAAGCACGCATGGAGGTGCGCGTGGGCGTCTACGATGGTGATGGCCTCGCTCACGCGTTCCCCTTCTCGGCGCAGAGCGCGGCGTGGGTCTCGGCGAGGCCCGCAGCGAGGTCGAAGCGGGGCTCGAATCCGAGTACCTCACGCGCGCGGTCGATTCGAAAGGAGGTATTCGAGGTGAAGAACTCTAGCGTTCTCCTCGAAATCGGGGGTTCTGTGCCGAGGGGTTTGAATGCGATCTCGGCCATCGACGCGACGGCATGGAACAGCACCAGCGGAACGCGCAATGGTGGGCGCGCGCCTGTGAGCCTGGCGATCTCGTCCACCAGCTGGCGGATCGAGACGGCGGCGGCGTCGCCGATGATGATCGTCTTTCCCACGGCTGCATCGATCCGGGCTGCCAGCAGGAACGCCTCGACCATGTCGCTGATGTAGATGCAGTGGCGCTTGCTTTGGCCGCTTCCCGCCACGATGAATCTTCCCTTGCCGATGGCTCCAAAGAGTTTTTCCGTACGCGGGCAACCGGGACCATATACCCAGGCGGGCCGCAACACGATGGTATCGAGCCCCGTCTCGCTCGCCGCGGCCAACACTGCCTGCTCGCCCGCTAGTTTACTGCGCTCGTACACGAGGTTGGGATGACAGGGAGTCTCCTCGTCGGCCGGAGGATGGGCGATTCGGCCGTACACGCCGACACTGCTGCAATGCACGAAGCGCCGAACGCCCGCGGCGGCAGAATCGCGAGCCAGTGCCGCCGCGGCCTGCACATTGATGCGCTCGAATTCCTCGGGCGGCGTGCGCACCCCGAGATGGCAGGCTGCGAGGTGAAAGACCGTATCAATCGATTCCAACGCCTCGAGGCGCGCGCCCGCGTCCGCGATACTCGCCGCAATGCCTCGCAGCCCGTTTGCTGCAGGCGGCAAATGCGGGTCGAGGGCCGTTGTGGGATGTCCCCGCTCGAGCAGGGCGCGCGTCAGATGGCGTCCGATGAATCCGCCGGCCCCGGTTACGAGTACACTGGGGAGCGATTTTTCGCCGGCGGCGGTCATGAGCCCTTGCGCGCGACCACAGAAACCGCGTAGCCGGTCAGAAACGAGATTGGCCAATCGAGGGCAGCTATGGCACGCAGAATCGGATATGCGGCCGCGTAGAGGCGATACTCACGTTCCACCGATTTCAGCTGGTCATTGCTCGATGGGGCAATCACGCCCTCGGCGATCTCTGGAGCACCCTTCTTGCGAGAGAGAATCTTGACGTATGCAAAGTTGATCACCAGCTCGACGAGCTCGGTGAAGAAATGCGAATAGCTCCCGGAAGCTCGCGCTTCGAAGCCGACGGTCTCCAGCATCTCGGTCAGCTGCTCGACATTGTAACCGATGACCTTGTGTCCGTAGGCCTCCTTGGTCATGCCGATCCACTGTTTGAGGACAGTCACGGGTTTCCATGCGTCTCCGTTCGGGGTCGTGACGATGACTCTTCCTCCTGGCCGAACGACGCGAAAGAGTTCCTTGTTGAATGGCGTGCAATCATCGAGGTGCTCGTGGACATCGATGCTGATGACGAGATCGAATGCTTCATCAGCGGCAGGAATGTGCTCTGGCTTGCCGAGCAGGACGGAATCCCCCAGCAGAGCCTCCATCTCGGCGATATGGTCATCTTCGTTTTCGACCCAGGTCCAGCGCCCACCTGCAGCGCGAAAATGGTGATTGAGGGCTCCGTTATTGTCGCCATTGGTGACGAGCAGACAATCCAGGTCGACTATGTTTTCAGCCTGATCGAGCAGAAGGCGAAGTTTCTGCTGCTTCTTGAGAGCCTTGGAGAACATCCGCAGCTGCCAGGGCTTGGTGGTCTGGCTGGGCGGCTCGGTAGCTGTGCGCATGAACCTGGCTCTCCCAAAATCCTCGCTCGGTTCGCGGGCAAGCCAATGTAACATTGGCTGCGCGATTCGTCCGGCATGTGGAAACGCCGCCGGCAACGAACCGGCAAAAGGAGACCTCGATGTGCGGCATATGCGGCGAAGTCCGGCGGTCGGGTGCGCGTACGGATGTGCTCCGGGCCATGGCCGGGGCGATTGCCCACCGTGGACCCGACGACGAGGGCTTTTATGTCTCGGGGCCAGTGGGTCTCGGGAGTCGGCGCCTCTCGATCATCGATGTGGCAGGCGGGCACCAGCCGATCGCGAACGAGGACGGAAATGTACATGTGGTTCTCAATGGCGAGATCTACAACTATCGGTCATTGCGCGAAGGGCTGATGGATCGTGGGCACCAATTTTCGAGCGGAACCGACACGGAAGTGATCGTTCACCTCTACGAGGAGCGAGGAGACGCGTGTGTCGAGGCCTTGGAGGGGATGTTCGCCTTTGCTCTCTGGGACGATCGGCGCCAACGTTTGTTACTGGCGCGCGACCGGCTCGGGCAAAAACCGCTCTATTGGGCCAAAACACCCGAGGGTTTCTCATTTGCCTCGGAGATCAAGTCCATCCTAGCCAGCGGGGATGCGAGTACATCTCTCGATGCTGGGTCGCTCCACCACTACCTTTCGCTCCGTTTCATTCCGACACCAGACACCATGTTCGAGGGCATCCAAAAACTTCCAGCCGCGCACAAGCTGATCTACGAAGACGATACGATTAGCATCGAACGCTATTGGCATCTGAGTTTCGCGAACCCCCTCGAAGGGCAGGACGATGAGATTTTAGAATGCATCGAGGCTGAACTGCGGCGAGCAGTCTCTTCCCATCTTGTCAGCGACGTCCCCGTCGGCGCATTCCTCTCGGGTGGTATGGATTCGAGCGCGGTCGTCGCACTGGCAGCCGGCGAATTACCTAAACCATTCCAGACATTCGCAGTGGGAACTGGTGATCCGAGCTTCGACGAGCGCGCACACGCGAGAGTGGTTGCCGAGCATTGTGGGACCGCACACGTCGAAACAGAAGTGGGACCGGATCCCATCGCCTCGCTGCCGCGGATGATCCATCACCTCGATGAGCCTTCCGATCCAATCGCGGCGTGCACTTATCACGCTGCGGCTCTCGCCTCGCGTCACGTGAAAGTGGTGCTCGGCGGCGATGGCGGGGACGAAACCTTTGGTGGCTTCGATCGCTACGCCGGCGTTGGTTGGATCAGCCCCTATGCCCAACTGCCTGCGTGGTTGCGGCGCTCGACATTGGGCGCGGTGCTCTCGGTCATCCCCGAAAACGTGGGCTACAAGAGTTGGACCCAACGACTGCGATGGCTCGATGCACTCGGGAGGTATCGCGATCCGGACGAGCGTTACGCTGCAGCGACCGTATTCTTCCGCTTCGACCACGCGTCGAAGGCGGCGCTGCTGGGGCCTGAGATCTGGCCGAAGGTGCGCGAACTGGACGCCGCGGACGCAATCGTGCGTGAGCTGCGGGCTGCCGATTCGAGCGACCCGCTCGACCGGATGCTCGCCGCTGATTTCGCCACGCGTCTACCCGAGCATTCGCTGATGCTCACGGATCGCATGAGCATGGCTCACGGTCTCGAAGTGCGGAGTCCACTTCTCGATCACGCGCTGGTCGAGTTGATGGTGCGCGTACCGAGCCGTCTCAAGATTCGCGGGCGCCAGCTCAAGGTCGCTCTGCGTCGGATCGCCGCGCCGTGGCTTCCGCGCGAGATCATTGCGCGGCCGAAGCAGGGCTTCATGTTTCCGATCGCCCAGTGGCTACGCGGACCTCTGCGAGATCTCGCGCGCAAAACCCTGGCCGAGGGACATACGGTGCGAGATGGGGTCTTTCGCCGCGACGCGGCCGTTGCGCTCATCGACGAGCACGCAGCATGCAAGGTCGACCACCATGTGCGAATCTGGATGCTGCTCAATGTCGAAATCTGGTATCGGATGTTCGTGGAAGGGGAATCGGCCGACTCGATCGAGGAGGAGCTTCGCGCCCAGTTGTGATTGTTTTCTCGATTTCTTCGGGAAACGGCTCGCGAGAAGTTTGGATGCCAGGCCTCCGCGGGACGATCGCCCAGTAACGATCGGGCATTGAAGAACAAAAGCCACTCAGTGATCGGGCAAATCGCGAAGCACTGCGCCCCGAGCCCGATGCTGCGTCTGCGTTGCGGCGCAGCTTCTCGAGCCAGATCGGGGTATCCGCGGGATCGTTGTGGGGAGCGCCGTTCATCTTCACGGTTGCATCTTCGCGCGAGCGGTCAAGGCCCGCCAACAACGCTAGGGTTTGTCCGGAGTTGGGTCGAAGGCCAGGACGACGAACTTGGGTAAGCAGCGGTGCAAGCTCGGAGGGTCGAAGCCGTAGATCTGCTATTTGCGTTTTTGACGAGGATCAACTCGAATGGATTTTCGAGTTTACGTGCCGTATGAGTGGTGACCTAAACGAGATCTTCGGCATTACCCGCTTCATCGTAGAAGAGGGTGAAGATGCTGAGTGCTCGCGAGACTCAGCCCGAGGGGAGGGCGGGCATCGATGGCGGATCCTTCGCGCTCTGGACGACACGAAGGCCGGTCTGTGTCGATCGTGACCAGTTTAACCATCGTTTGGTGTTCCCTGGGGAGTGTGCAAAATCTGGATATGTCTGGGTGGGTTAATTGGCTGTAGGAGTGCGAGTTTCAAATTGGATTTCCAGGCTGATCCCGCGTGCGGCGCGCCGACGCGTCGCTGCGATCGCCCGGCCGCTGATCCGTCGCCCAGTTCGATTCGGATCGCTACGCCGTCTCGAACCCCTGAGTCGGGAGTTCGGTTTTGACCGGGGCCAGCCCATCGACCGCTATTACATCGAGCGCTTTCTCGAGCGACATGCCGAATTCGTGCGAGGGCGTGTGCTCGAGATCGGAACGGATATGTACACCCGAAAGTTCGGCGGAGACCGCGTCGTTGCGTCAGAAGTGCTGCACGTCGCAGAGTGGAAGCCGGGGGTGACCGCAGTCGGCGATCTGACGGATGCCTCACTACAACTCGAAGACGCTCAGTACGATTGCATCATTCTCACGCAGGTGCTCCACTTCATCTTCGATGTACCGGCCGCACTTCGCAACGTGAATCGTCTGCTGCGTCCCGGTGGCTCGTTGTTGCTGACCGAGGCCGGGATCACGGCGACCAGCCGCTACGACAGCGAGCGATGGGGCGATTTCTGGCGCTTTACGTCGCAGTCGATCGAGCGGCTGCTGGCGCGAGAACTCCCGGGAGCGAGATGTGAAGTTCGCGCAGATGGAAACGTCCTGGCCGCGGCAGCGTTCCTCTACGGGATTGCGGCAAGCGAACTCGAAGAAAGCGAACTCGACCACCGCGATCCGGACTACGAGGTCGTCCTCTCGGCCGTCGCGACGAAGCCGGCTTGACCCGTCCGGTACATAGCGTCTTGCGTCGTCTGCCCAGGCGCACCTGGCAAGCCGTCGCGCAACGCCTTTATCGCGATCCCGATCCTTCGCTCGACCGCGCTTGTTTGATTGCAGGAGGGGCCCGCAGTGGAACCACCTGGCTGGCCGAACTCGTGGCCTCCCGTACTTCAGGCCGACTGGTCTTCGAACCCTTTCAGTCCGAAATCGTGTCCGCCTTCAAGGGGTTCCACTACTTCCAATACATGCGGCCGCACGACGAAGACGCGAGGCTGCTCGAGTTTTCGAAACGAGTCTTCTCGGGTCGCATCCGCGATCCCTGGGTCGACAAGTACGTAGAGGTGATTCGGCCGCGCACGCGGGTCGTCAAAGAGATCCGGGCGAACCTGATGTTGCGCTGGCTGCATCTACAATTTCCTTCGCTGCCCCTGGTATTCATCATCCGTCATCCGTGCGCCGTAGTCGCATCTCGGCTGGCCCTCCGCTGGCCCTGGGAGCGGGACCTCGAATCGATGCTCGCCCAAGACCGGTTTCGCGACGACTTCCTTTCAGCGCGCGCAGCTGCGATCGAAGCTGCCCGCAGCCCGGTTGCAAAGCACGCGTTGATCTGGTGCCTGACCCACGCTGTGCCGCTCTCGCAATTTCCCCCGGCAGAGCTCTGGGTCGTCTTCCATGAGGATCTCTGCCTCGAACCGGAAAGACAGCTCGGGCGGGTGTTTGCGCGGATTGGCCACCCGCAAGCGGGCACCGGGGCCGAGACTGGACGCGCTTCGATGACCGCTCGTTCGGGTAGTGGTGTGGCGAGCGTCGATCGCTGGCGCCAGGAGCTTTCGCGAGAGCAGATCGATGAAGTGCGCAGCGTGGTGGATGCCTTTGGGCTCGATTATCTCTACGCTGACGGAAACCGGCCAACGGAGGCTGCTCGACGCCTTTTCGGGGTCGCTTGATGCGCTGGGTCGACTCGCTTCGCCGGACGTGGATCGAGGTGCTGTTCGCCACCCTGCTGGCCGCATCGATTGATCTCACGCTATCGGCTGCACACGGATACAAGCTGGTGCGCCCGATGTGGCCCTGGCCTCCGCCGCTCTTGCCGATGCTTCAGGTCGTGGCAATACAGGTTGGAGTGCTGGCACTCTTCTCCGGCGCTTTGGTTTTCGCAATCAGACTGGCGCCGTTACGCTTGACACCCTGGATTCGCGTGTTGGTGTGCGCCGCCGCACCGCTGCTCTTGTGGCGAGCAGTCGCCGGCGTGGATGCTTCTGTGGTGATCTGGGGCAGCGGCCATCTCCTGGTCATCGCCTCGATCCTGGGACTCCAACGCGCGCGCCGATGTAGCTTGCGCGGACCGGGGCTCTGGGAAACTGGTGTGGCTCTAACGGTATTTTTCGTCGCATTGGCCGCATCGCTCTGGCTCCCCTCGCGCGCACTGTCGCGGATTCCGGCCGCGCATTCGAGATCGAGCGAAAGCACTGCCTCCGCTGGTCCTAACCTCTTGATGATCGTACTCGATACCGTCCGCGCCGATCACCTGCCTCCCTACGGCTATGAGCGAGACACGATGCCCTTCGTGACCGGCTTTGCCGCGCGTGCGACGCTCTTCGAACACGCGGTCGCCGCATCGAGCTATACACTTCCCTCCCACGCGACACTCTTTACGGGCCTGCTTCCCGAAAGTCACGGTGCCAGCGTCGTCGAAGCGGGAGTCAGCCTCGACGGTCTGGGACTCGAAGGAGATACGACTCCGGTTGCGCCACTCTCGGATGAGGCGACGACACTGGCCGAGCTTGCCCGGAAGGCTGGGCTTGCGACCGGAGCGATCAGCGCCAACCTCGCTTACCTCTCGCCGGCCTTTGGATTCGCGCAGGGCTTCGACGATTACATGATTCCAATCGGCGGCTGGAGCCAATGGCAGCCCGCTGGGCTCGCCATTGGTCGCAAGGTCGTCGAGCGGTTGTTCCCAGCGTCGGTCGATTTCTGGTACCGGAGCCGAATCACCGGACAAGGTCGCTTCTACCTGCTCGCCTCGGAGGTGAACGCGATGGCATTGCGCTGGCTCGAGGGGAGGCGTGATCGGCGATTCTTCCTCTTCCTCAACTATATGGATGCCCATGCCCCCTACCTTCCGCTACCTGGCTATCGCGATCTCCATCCCGCCAGTGACTCTCCTCAAACGTCGCGGCGCGACGCGCTGATAGATGCTTACGACGCGGAGCTCCGCTACCTCGATGATCACCTGGCCGGACTCTTTGCTCAACTCGAGGCCTGGGGGACGCTCGAACGCACTCTCGTTGTAATCGTCGGTGATCACGGGGAGAGCTTCGGCGAACACGGCGAGTTCGAACACGCAAGCGGTCTTCACGAGCACCAGCTGCATGTGCCTCTCGTGATCAGGCGCCCGGGACAAGAGGTCTCCGAGCGGGTGTCCCGCAGCGTCCACCTTGCAGATCTATTGCCGACAGTCGTGGCGCTGCTGGGGCTGCAGCTACCCGACGAATTGGATGGGACTTCGGTCTTCGATGACGCGCGTGAGATGCCAGTGACTGCGCATCTAGGCCGCTATCGCGGAATTCTCAGCCGCGATGCGATCTACCTCGAGCCCTATAAGCTGATTGAGATCGAGGGAGAGGGCGGTGTGGAGCTCTACGATTTGGCGGCCGATCCGAACGAGCAGAATGATCTAGCGGTCGAGCGGCCAGATCTCGTGCGTAAGCTTTCGCGTGCACTCGAAATCGTGAAGCAGGCCGCCCAGCCACACTTCGACCGCAGCCCCGCCGATCTGGACGAGCAGACGCGCGAGCGTCTCCGCGCTCTTGGCTACAGCCGCTGAAGTCGATCATTCAAGACCTCGGCTAGTGCACGTGTGAATCGCGGCGCATCGTGCACGTCGATGTGCGAACCGTCAGGACAGTCGAATTCCGAGAGCGATCTGATCCGTCCGGCCGACAATGCGAGGGCGTGACTCTGCGCGAGCAGGGGCTCCCAGAAGCGCGCATTCGGGAAGCGCTGCTCCTCGATGGCTTTGACATGGCCGCTTCGCGGCATCTGTAGCCAGACGAGCTGTGCGCCGCGTTGCGTGAGCGCGCCTTCTGCGGCGACGAGTCGCGCGATGATTTGATCTCGATCGTCCTCGCCGACCGGCGCATCAGCATCGCCAATTTGTTCTAGGATGGTTGCTCGGCGGCGATCCAGATCAGCTCGGGAAAAATCGAGACGCAGGAAACGCGTGCCGTCCATCGAGAAATAGGGCACGCGCGGTCCCCCCGGTCGTCGTAGGCGGGAAATGAGCTGGGCTGGCGGAAGACGGAGTGCTGCCAGGCGCTCCGCGACACCAATCCGCAACTGGGCTTCCATTCGGCGAGACGGGCTGGAGCGCGTGGTACCCCAGGCAGACAGAAAGCGCCGTGACTCGATCCCCCGGGTCTCGCGGGAGCCAAAGAGGATTCGCGGCAGAACCTCGACGATCACGAGTCCGTGGAAGTCTGGATCGGCGGCGAGGTCTTCGAGAATCGGCAGCGGCGTGTCACCGGCTATCGCCAGCTGCACCGGAAACTCCCCGTTCCACGCGTCGGCCCAGACTCTCGGATCGATGGCTGTCTGTACTCGTGACGTGCCCATGAAGACCACGCTGTCTTCGCGGGCACGCGCTCGAGCCGCAGACCATGTTCGAGGGTCGTCGCGAACGGAAGGAGAAAACCCCGCCTGGCGAACGATGACTTCCGCGCAGAACAGGGTGGTCGCAGCGATGGTTGCAGCGATCAGCCAGATCGGCACCCAATCGTTCGCACGCTCGAATCGCTCGAGGGTGTCAGAATTGGAAATAGATGAATGCACGATCTTCTCCTGCTATGAAGATGATAGCGAGCAACAACACCGACAGGACAACCGCGCGTAGGGCGACGGGCATATGCGCCCAGATCTTCTCGACGTCCTGCTCGCGGAAAACCCATTGAGCGACTAGGAGTAGCCCGGCTACTCCCATTGCCAACACGACATCCTGTTTGCCGAGTTCGATGTTTTCGCCGGATCCGAGGAACATCGCGCCCAGCAGATCGCGTGTATCTACCAGGCTGGTGGCGCGGAAGGGAACCCAGGCCACGCATACGGTGAAGAACGTCGCGAGTGCGGCCGCAAAGCGTGCAACGACGTTCCGACGCCAGGTGCGAGCCGTGATCCAAGGCAGCATCTGCCTTTCCGCGATGAGCAGTAGGCCATGAATTCCTCCCCAAAGTACGAATTGCCACGCAGCACCGTGCCACAGGCCTCCCAGCAGCATCACGATCATCAAGTTGATTCGCGTGCGGAGGGCGCCGCTCCGATTTCCACCTAGAGAGATGTACAGGTAGTCGCGTAGCCAGCTCGATAGCGAGATGTGCCAACGGCGCCAGAAGTCGGAGAATCCGATGGCGGCATAGGGCATG
>JAFDBP010000118.1 GCA_019313245.1 Deltaproteobacteria bacterium | reverse complement strand
TCGCCGCAAAGCGAATCCGCAGGATTCGCCAGCCAGACGAGGCCGCAGGTCTCGTCGCCGCAAAGCGAATCCGCAGGATTCGCCAGCTAGCGCGGCGCGCGGCCGTGTAGCAGTTCGCCGTAGAGGATTGGGATCGCGGCCACGGGGTCTCTCTCGAGGGTCTTCTCGATGAACTCGTCGAGTTCGAAGCGCTCGAATTTGACGCCCGGGTCGGGTTCGAAGAACGCGTCGGTGAGCGGGAGCCCAATCACCCAATCGACGTATTCCTTGTATCGCGTCGCTCCCGTCTTGCGGCCGAAGACTTCGATGCGGATCGGCAGCCGCCGATCGTCCTGGGTTACCCAGACGACCCGCCGGCCTTCTTCGTCGGTGATCTGATAGACGTCGGCCGGTTGTCCCGAAACGACTTCTTCGCGGATCTTTTCGCCGCCATCTTCCAACAGGATCTGGGCTTCGTTCCCGAACGGCCGGGGGGTTCGGGAATCTGCGGCAATGGCAGCCGGAGCTCGGCGAATGGCGACTCCGGTCAGGGCGATCTCGTCGTAGACGTAGTAGGTGTCGCCTCTCACGATCGTCACGAGCTTGTGGCCCCGGGCGACGGTCTCCGCGCGAAATTGCGATTTCAGCGCCCACAGGTGGGTGACGTTCACCCGGGCGTCGCCGCGCGCAAAAGTCTGCGCGTACCACGCCGTATCCTCGGGCTGCTTCGCGGCCTGTTCTTTTTCTGCGGCGCCCGGCAGGGCGATCAGCGCAGAAAGCGCGAGGCCGACCAGCGCGCGGGTGAATCCGTGCGCGAACGGCCGCTCGCGGGTGCGCGTTCGCGAGCCGCAGTGCGGCGGTGGTCGGTGGTCGATTCCGAGCTGTCGAGGGCTGATGCGCATCACGGGGGATGACCTTACCATGACTGGCGATGAAGGTCGCACTCAGCATCGCGGGATCGGATCCGACCGGGGGGGCAGGTCTCCAGGCGGATCTCCAGGTCTTTCGCGCGATGGGGGTGCACGGAGCCGGGGTGGTCACCGCGATCACCGTTCAGGACACCGCCAAGGTCCGCCAGGTGCTTCCGGCTTTTCCCTCGGTCGTGCTCGAGCAGCTGCGCGTCTTGTTGAAGGATCTGACCCCGGACGCGATCAAGATCGGCGCGCTCGCTTCGGACGACGTCGTGCGCAACGTGCAGCTCGGGCTCGCCCCATTCCTGTCCGCGTCGAGCGAGATTCCGATCGTGATCGATCCGGTCCTGGCGGCGAGCGATGGAACGGCGCTGCTCGAACGCCGCGCCTGGGGCGCCCTGCAATCGCTGATTGGCAGCGCCGCACTCGTCACCCCCAATCTCGCAGAGGCCGCCGCACTGACCGAGTGCGATACCTCCAGCGAAGAGGGCACCGAGGCCGCCGCCTCCGTACTGGTTTCGCAGCTCGGCGCGCGCGCCGCACTCGTCAAGGGCGGGCACCGCGACGGCCCGCCCCGCGATCTGCTCGCCGTGCGACAGGGAGGCAGCGTGTCACTGCATTGGCTCGAGGGGGAGCGCATCGAGGGGGGGCCATTCCACGGCACCGGCTGCGCGCTGTCTTCGGCGATCGCCGCCCAGCTCGCGCTCGGTGCGGCGCTCGAAGAGGCCGTCGAGCGGGGCCGCCAATTCGTCGCAGACGCGCTGCGAAACTCCGCGGGCAGCGGTGCGCGCGCTCGGCTGCTCTCCTATGGGTGCATCGACTAACGCTTCGCCGACTCCGATGATCCGCGCAGCGCGGCGAGCAGGCGCTGCCAGATGTCGTCGAATGAACCGTTGCTCATGCACAAGACCACGTCGCCCGCCCTGCACTCGGTTGTCAGCTGCGCGATGATTTCCTCCACGCTGTCGCACGACAGCGCAGGCACGCCGCGCTCGCCGAGGTCTTCGACGAGTTGCTGCGACGAGAAGAATTCTTCGACGGCTCCCGTGGCGCTGTAGATGGGTGTTTCGGCAACGGATCGGATCACGACCCGGTCGGCATCGCCGAGCGCATCCGCGTACTCCCGCTGGAAGATCGCGCGCCGGCTGGTGTTGGTGCGCGGTTCGAAGACCGCGATCAGGCGGCGATCCGCGAAGCGCTGACGAAGCGCGCCGATCGAACCGCGAACGGCGGTGGGATGGTGGGCGAAATCGTCGACGACCGCGACGCCGCGCTCTTCGCCGCGCACTTCCTGCCTGCGCTTGACGCCCTTGAAGGTCGCGAGCGCCGCAATCGCGGCGTCGGGCGGGACGCCCAGCGCAGTTGCCGCTGCGAGCACGCCGATCGCATTTTCGACGTTGAATCGGCCATACATCGGGACGAAAGCCCGCGCGGCCCGCTCGCCGCCAATCAGGATGTCGAAGTGGGTACCGCTCGCATCCGCTTCCAGCGCCGCGCACGACCAGTCGAGCCCGTCACCCTCGACGCCGTATCGCAACACCCGACACGGCGCTTCGGAGATCACGTCGCGAACACCGGGATGGCTGGCGGCCGCGACGATCGTGCCGTCGCGGGGAACGCCCGCGATCAATTTGCGGAACTCCACTTTGATGTGATCCAGATCCCGATAGATGTCCGCGTGATCGAACTCGACGGACGTGACCAGCAGCGTACGCGCGCCGTAGTGGAGGAACTTCGGGGTCTTGTCGAAGAAGGCGGTGTCGTATTCGTCGCCCTCGACCACGAAGTGTTCGCCCTGCCCTTCGCGAAAGCTGCCGCCAAAATCGTGCGCGTAGCCCCCGACGAGCAGCGACGGATCCCGTCCGGATCCGAGCAACACCGCTGCGAGCAGGCTCGTGGTGGTGGTCTTGCCGTGGGTTCCGGAAACCACCACCGAGTGTTTGCCCGCGATCGCGAGCTGGTAGAGGGCGTCCGGAAACGACAGATACGCCAGGCCCTCGTCGATGACGGCGCGCGCTTCGGAATTGTCGGGTCGAACGGCGTTGCCGATCACGACCAGATCCGGGCGCTGATCGAGTGCGTGTTCCGGGCGAAATCCCTCGTAGACGGGGATGCCCCATTGCTCGAGCATCGTACTCATCGGCGGGTAGAGGGCGTCGTCCGAGCCGCTGACCCGGATGCCGCGGGCCGCGAGCAGCCCCGCCAACGATCCCATCCCGGTGCCACCGATCGCGACGAAGTGAACGTGTCGCGGCGCCTTGCCCACGCTAGCCGGCCTCGAAGGCTTCGACGATCGCGTCGTGGACGATCGGGCGCAGCGCGAAGCGGCTCTTCTTGGCGATCAGGTGCACGCGATTGGTCAACAGTGCAATTGCGAGTTCGCGGTCGAGATCGATCCAGAGCGAGGTGCCCGTAAAGCCGAGATGTCCCACCGAGTTCTTCGAAAAGTGTTTGCCCGAGGACGACGTGCCCTCTGTCGGTGTATCCCAGCCAAGCGCCCAATCCGACGAGAGCGGCAGGCTCTGGCGGGTGAGGAATGGACGCAGGGTTTCCCGGGGGAGCAGTTCGCTGCGCCCGTGCCAGCTGTCGATGACGACGCGGGCGAACTTCAGCACGTCGTCGACCGTCGAGAAGAGGCCCGCGTGCCCGGCCACGCCAGACATCACCGACGCGTTCGGGTCGTGCACTTCTCCCCAGAGAATGCGGTTTCGCCAGGGACAGTTCTCGGTGGCGGCGATGCGGCGCCGGGTGGGCTCGGGCAGCGGCTGCGCGTCGCGCCCAATCGGGATGAAGAAGGTGTCGGTCATTTCGAACGGTGCGAAAATCCGCTCGCGGCAGAAATCGTCGAGGCGCTGGCCGACGACCGCTTCGACCACGGCGCCGAGTACGATGAAGTCGAGATCGCCGTAGACCGCGGCCTCGCCGGGTTCGTGGACCAGTGCCGAGCGAACGGTGCGGTCGATCACGGACGCGCGCGCTTCGGGAGTGCCGATCCAGCTCTCGCCGGTCTTGCGTTCTTTCTGCAGGAAGATTTCGTGATACGCCCGCCACGGTTTCAAACCCGAAGAGTGGGTGAGCAGGTGCCGGATCGTGACTTCCTCCTTGTTTCTCTCGGAGAAGAGCGGCAGATATTTGGCGACCGGAGCGTCGAGCTCGACCGCTCCCTCGTCGACGAGCAACAGGATCGCAGTCGTCGTCGCGATGGGCTTGGTGAGCGACGCGAGATCGAAGATCGTCCGCCTCGCCATCGGGATCCGCTCGGGTTGCAGCACCGCGAGTCCGCGCTCGGAGAAGTATTCGAGCGTTTCTCCGCTCTTCGGCATCCGCGCACCCGCGACGGCGCCCGGAATTTCGGCGCTCGCAATCGATTTGTCGATCGCCCGATCAACCCGTCGGAGCTTGCGCCGGATCGCACTCCATTTCACGACTGACTGCCCCCCGGTCCCTCACGCCCCACTCTTCGCGAACGGTCGAGCGCGGCTAGCGAACCCCGCGCTCGAGCAACTGCAACTCGCCGCGCGTGCCGTCGATGGTAGCGCGCCCGCCCATTGGCCACGCGTAGTTCAGCTCGGTATGACCGAAGGGCAGATCGCTCACGATGGGGATACCCAGTGGGCATAGCGCATTTTCGATCACGCGATCCACATCGGGTTGCGGGTAACGTTCGTCGACGCAACCCGTGAACTTTCCGACGCCCACGGCCGCCAACCCTTCGAATTTTCCCGCGGCGCGAAGCTGCTGCAACATGCGGTCGATTCGATAGGGCCGCTCGCCGACATCTTCGATCAACAGGATGGCGGCGCGCGTGTCGAGTTCCCACGGCGTGCCGATGCTCGCGGTCAGCAGCGTGAGGGAACCACCGACGATGCGCCCCGTCGCCCGACCGTCGACGACCGCCCGGCCGCGAAGCGTCCACGGGATCGAGCCTTCCCCGGTCAACTGCTTGACCAGGTGTTCGAGCGCGGCAGCGGCCAGATCTTCGCCGCGGTCGAGCATCGGGCCGTGAAACCCGATCAGCCCCGCGCAGCGGCGTTGCCACAACAGCAGGGCCGTGACGTCGCTGTAGCCGACCAGGGGCTTGCGGGCCTCGCGGAACGCCCCGGCGTCGAGCATGGGAAGAATCCGGTCACAGCCGTATCCGCCGCGGGCGCAGATGATGCCGGCGACGTTGGGATCGTTGACGAGTTCCATCAGTTCGGCCGCGCGGCGCGCGTCGTCACCGGCCGTGTAGCCGTCGCAGGTGAACAGGTCTTCTCTGCGGTAGAAGTCGAAACCAGCGGCGCGCAGCAATGCTTCGCCCGCCTCGAGTCGTTCGCGATCGACGGGGCCGCCGGGTGCGGCGATCCCCAATACCGCGCCCTCGCTCAGGGCCCGGGGTTTGCGCAAGCGAGGCACCTAGAAGATTTCGTCGTCGGGCGGGATGTAGCCGCCGCCGTGTCCGGATCCACTGGATTGTGGAGGGAGCCCGCCCGGCACTTCGGCGAGATCGTGGAAGTGCGCGTAGCGGGCGCTGAATTGCATCTTCACCGTGCCGGTCGGTCCGTTGCGCTGTTTGGCGATGATCAATTCAGCAATGCCGTGGTTCTCTTCGGTCGGGTTGTAGACCTCGTCGCGATAGATGAAGGCGATCACGTCGGCGTCCTGTTCGATGGCGCCCGATTCGCGCAGGTCGCCCATGTTCGGGCGCCGCTTGTCGGGGTCGCGCTGTTCGGGCCCCCGGTTGAGCTGCGAGAGCGCGATCACCGGGATGTCGAGTTCCTTTGCGAGGGCCTTGAGGCCGTGGCTGATCTCGGCGATCTCGAGATCCTTGCGCTGATTCGGCGAATCGCCGTGAGCCAACTGGAGGTAGTCGACCATCACCAGGTCGAGGCCGCGCTCCGAGGCGAGGCGCCGGCACTTCGCCTTGATCTCGAGGATGGTGATCAGACCGCTGTCGTCGATCCAGATGTTGGCGTCCGCGAGTTTCCCGCCGGCCTGGGTGAGCTTGCGCAGATCCTCGGGCCGCCCAAAGCCCTTGCGGAAGCCCGAAAAATCGATGCTCGCCTCCGACGCGAGCAGGCGCAGCGCGAGCGCGCGCTTGGTCATCTCGAGCGAGAAGATGGCGGCTTTCTTGCCGTGCTCGATGGCCGCGTTGCGCGCGATGTTCAGCGCGAGGGCCGTCTTGCCCATGCTGGGGCGCGCGGCGATCACGACGAGTTCTCCGGGCTGGAGCCCGCCGGTCATTTCGTCGAAGTCCCTGAATCCGGTCGGCACTCCGGTGAGCTGTCCGCCGCGTTGGATCAGCACCTCGACGTAGTCGAGCGCGTCATTCATCTCGTCATGCAGGCTGCGGAAGGTGGTGCGCGCCTTTTGTTGCCCGATCTCGAAAATCTTGGATTCTGCGGCGTCGAGCAGTTGGTCTGCGGCATCCGACTGGTCGTAACCGGCCTCGGCGATCTCTGACGCAACCGAAATCAAGTTGCGCTTGATGCTTTTGTCGCGAACGATCCGGGCGTGGTGGATGACATTGGCCGCGGTCGCCTCGTAGTCTGCGATTTCAGCCAGGAAGACTGGTCCGCCGATCGCATCGAGTTTCTTCTGTGTGTTCAGGTAGTCGGCGAGCGTGTGCAGGTCGACCGGCTGGTTCGAGTCCTGGAGCGTGAGCATCGAGAGATACAGCTGACGGTGGGCGGGGTGATAGAAGTCTTCGGGTACGACTTCGGTGTAGACCGAGTGGATCGCGTCGTTGTCGAGCAGCAGCGCGGACAGAACCGCTTTCTCGGCCTCGATGTCGTGCGGCGGAAGCCGATGAGTTTCCTTCGAACTCGGGTCGAGATTGTCGATGCGTTTGTCTTTTGAGTCCCGGGTCTTCGCCACGTCCCCCCCGTCGGCGAGTGAGGGCTCATTGTACAGCAACCCGCGCGCGTGGCGGAAGAAATCGCGGCGTCGAGGCGCGCGGCGCTTAACTTTCTGCGCTGATCTTGAGAGCGACGTTGGCCGTGAGATCGCGTTGCAGGCGAATCGGCACGACGTGGTCTCCGACCTCTCGCAGGGGCTCGCTGAGCGTGATCTTGCGCCGGTCGACCGTGTAACCCTTTTCGGCGAGCAGGTCCGCGATATGGGACGACGTTATGGATCCGAACAGCTTGCCCTCTTCACCCACCTTCGCCGTGACTTCGAGTTCGACGGATTCGAGCCGCTCGCACAGCGCCTTGAGATCCTTCAGATCGCGCGCGGCCTTTTCCATCACCACGCGTTTGTGGTGCTCGAGTTCGCGCACCTTCGAATCGGTGGCGAGCAGTGCCTTCCCCTGAGGGAGCAGATAGTTGCGCGCGTAGCCGACCTTGACGCCGACGAGATCGCCGGCTTCGCCAAGACCCAAAACCGCTTCGCGCAGGATGACCTTGACCTGGCGCATCGTTCCCGGCCTCCTAGATGCCGTGCCCGGCGAAGGGCATGATCGCGATGTGGCGCGCGCGTTTGATCGCCACCGCGAGCTGGCGCTGGTGCTTTGCGCAATTTCCCGAGATGCGCCGCGGAATCATCTTGCCGATCTCAGACGTGAACAGGCGCAGCGCCTTCGCGTCCTTGTAGTCGATCTCCAAGCTCGAGTCGGCGCAGAAGCGGCAGACTTTGCGGCGCATGAAGCCGCTCTTCTTGTTCTGTTTTCGAGCCTTCTTGCGGGCGCGCGAGCGCAGCCGGCTCTTGACCGTCGACTCTCTCCGCTCGTCGCGGTCCTCTCGATCTCGCCGATACCCGCCGGGGCCTGACGCTGCGCTCATCTCGCAACCTCCTCGGCGCTGGCGGCTTCGGCCGCATCGCCTTCAGCCGCCGCCGGTTCGCTGGTTTCGTCTGCTTCGGTCGCCGCGTCGGTTTCGTCGTCCGCAGCCGCTTCATCTCCAGCGACCGCGCGCTTCTCCGCTTCCTCGGCTTCGGCCCGCTCTCGCTCGGCTTCTTCCGCCTTCTGCCGCTCGGCTTCCTCGGCCTCGCGGGCGGCGCGTTCGGCGGCCTTCTCGGCGCGGATCCGCTCTTCCTCGGCGGCCGCGGCCTGGCGCGCCGCGACGTCTTCCACGGAATCGTCGACCTGCACGGTGAGGAAGCGGATGATCGAGTCTTCGAGCCCGAGAGCGCGCTCGAGGGCCTTGATGTTCGATCCCTCGTCGAGGAATCGGAGCATCACGTAGCGCCCCTTCTGGAAATTCTGGATCTCGTAGGCGAGGCGGCGCTTGCCGAGATCGTCGTAGATCAGTCGGACCGCGCCAAAGCCCTCGAGGATGCCGTCGAGACGCTCTTGCAGCGTGACGACGCCCTCGTCGGAGATCTCCGGTTGGATGATCAGGGTGGTTTCGTATTCCCGCACAGCTCCTCCTCGTGGACAGGTCCGACCGCGAGGGCCGGATCCAGAGCTTCCGCTCGACCGCTGAGGCGCCGGGTGCGCGCTCAGCGCCGGAAGCTGAGGAAAGGTTCCTATGGCCGGCCCGCAGATCGGGCCCGCCGGACGGGGATGGATAGCAGAGTCGCGCTCGTCGTGGAAGGGGGAGCGGGATGTCGCCCCGAGGGGCCGAGGGCCGCGCCGTCTACTGCTGCCGCTTTTTCGCGAGTTCCAGCAGCGCGGCGTGAACCCGGCCGTCCGGGGTGAGTTCCGGGTGGAAGGTGGTCGCGAGCGCGTTTTCCTGCCGCACGAAGACCGGCCAGCCGTCGACGCGGGCCAACACCTCCACATCGGGGCCCGGCCGCTTCAGCCGCGGAGCCCGGATGAAGATCGCGCGCAGCCCTTCCAACTCGCCCTGCGCGACGGTCGCGAACGAGTCGACCTGGGTCCCGTAGGCGTTGCGGACGGCGGTTACGTCGATGAGTCCGAGGCTGCGAACCGGGACGCCCTCGACCTCGCGCGCCATCAGGATCGCGCCCGCACAAGTTCCGAGCACGGGGCGCCCGCTGCGCGCGAAGGCTTCGAGCGCCTCGTAGAGGCCGACGCGCTCCAGCCCCTTGGAGATCGTGGTGGATTCGCCGCCCGGCAGGATCAGCGCATCGAGGTCGTCGAGATCCTCCGGGTGGCGGACCTGCGCCCACGCGGCGCCCGCTCTCGCGATGGCCGCCGCGTGGGGTTGAACGGCACCCTGGACCGAAACGATCCCGACGCGCAGTTCGGCAGCGGGCCGACTATGCCGGCCGGCGGCTACCACCCGCGATTGGCCAGGCGCTGGCTCTCGGCGAGGGTCTCCATCTCGATCCCCTCCATCGGCTTGCCGAGTCCGCGACACGCCGCGACGAGTTCTTCGGGCTCATCCCAGTGCGTCGTGGCCCGCACGATCGCCCGGGCCAGCACCGCCGGATCTCCGCTCTTGAAGATGCCCGAGCCGACGAAGACCGCCTCCGCACCGAGCGAGCGGCAGAGGGCGGCGTCGGCGGGCGTCGCGATGCCGCCGGCCGCGAAGTTCGGAACCGGCAGTTTCCCGGTCTCGGCCACGCGTTGCACGAGATCCAGCGGCGCTCGCAGCTCCTTGGCGCGCGCCGGCACTTCTTCGGGCAGCAGCGCCTGCAGCGAGCGCATCTGGCCGAACACCGTGCGCAGGTGCCGGACGGCTTCGACGATGTTGCCGCTGCCCGCCTCGCCCTTGGTTCGGATCATCGCCGCACCCTCGGAGATCCGGCGCAGCGCCTCTCCGAGATCCCGCGCGCCGCAGACGAAGGGCGATCGGAACGGGAATTTGTCGACGTGGTGCTCTTCGTCGGCGGGCGTCAACACCTCGCTCTCGTCGATGAAGTCGACGCCGAGCGCATCGAGCACCTGCGCTTCGAGGTAGTGACCGATCCGCACCTTGGCCATCACGGGAATCGACACCGTGCGCTGGATGGACTCGATGATTTCCACCTGGCACATGCGCGCGACGCCGCCGTCGCGTCGGATGTCCGATGGCACCCGCTCGAGCGCCATCACCGCACACGCACCGCTGTCCTCGGCGATTTTCGCCTGGTCGGGATTGACGACGTCCATGATCACGCCGCCCTTCAGCATTTCGGCGAGCCCGACCTTGAGTTCGAAGCTCTTCGCGGTTGCGTCTCCCGCGCCGCCGTTTCCGTTTCCCGTTTGATCTGACATGGTTCCTCCCAATCCCCGCCGTCGCCGCTCGTCGGCGAACCCGGCGCGAGTCTGTCGTTAGATTTGCACGCGGTCCATCCGCGGTTTTCCCTCGAGCCGCTCGACGATCACCCTCGCGAGCGCCGCGACGCCGGCGCGCAGGTCGTCGGGTTCGGCCATCGCAAAAGTCAGGCGCAGGCCGTTCGAGGAGCGGCCGTCGTGATTGAACTGAGATCCCGGCGCGAAGAAGACGCCCGCAACGGCGGCGTCGGACAAGAGCTCCCGGGTTTCGATTTCCTCGGGAAGCTCGACCCACAGCTGGAGTCCACCTTCGGGCTGCGTCCAGCGCGTGCCCTCCGGCATTTCGCGCGCGAGCGCATCGAGAAGCGCGTTGCAGCGCTCGCGCAGCACCCGCCGCACGCGCCCGAGATGCCGGTCGTACGCCCCGCTCTCGGCGAATTCGGCCAGCGCGGCCTGGAGCGGGAGCGCGTCCGAGAGATCGGTCGCCTGCTTCAGCGCGAGCAGGGCTTCGATCAACCGGCCCTGCGCGGTGATCGCGCCGACCCGGGCGCCCGGGAAGAGCGACTTCGAAAACGAAAAGAGGTGCAGGACGAGGCCGGTGCGATCGAGCGCCGCCAGCGAGGGTATCGCTCGCCCCGAGAAGCGCAGATCGGTTTCGTAGCCGTCTTCGATCACGGGCTTGCGGTGGCGCGCGGCGATCTCGAGCAATTGGCGCCGGTGTTCGACCGAGGTCGTCGAGCCGAGCGGGTTGTGAAAGGTCGGAATCGTGTAGAGCACCTTGACTTCGGGCCGCGCGAGATTGCGGTCGAGTGCATCGAGGTCGAGTCCGGCCTCGCGCATCGGAATCGGCGCGATCTCGAATCCGAGGCCGTGGGCCGCTGCGAGGACGTTGTTGTAGGTCGGCTCTTCGACCGCGACGGTGTCGCCCGATTGCGCGAACAGCCGCAATCCGAGCGAGATCCCCTGGCTGGCTCCGTGGCAGAGCACGATGCCGCCCGCGCTGGTGTGGATCCCCTCGCGCTGCAATCGCACGGCGAGCGTTTCGCGCAGTCCGAGATGGCCCTGCGGGCTGCCGTAGAGCAGCAGCTCTGGCCCGCTCTGCTGCAGCACGCGGTTCAGGACCCGGCGAAATTCTTCAGCGGGGTAGAGGCTGTGATCGGGAACCAGCGAGTGCATCGGCACGGCGTTCGCGCTGCTGCCAAATTGCGGCCGCGCGCGCTCGAAGCCGAGCAGGCGCTCCGTCAGTGGAGACAGCGCGGGGCGGAAATCCTCGGAACTCGAAGCGGTCTTCGGGTGCGCGGCTGCGACGAAGGTGCCGCGTCCGACCGTAGAGACCGCGACTCCCGCGTTGACGAGTTCTTCGTAGGCGAGCGCGACGGTGTCGCGGTTGACCCCGAGATCTTTTGCGAGATCTCGAATCGGGGGCAGTCGATCGCCCGCTTCGAGTCGACCGCCCGCGATCTCGAGTCGAATGTGATCGGAGATCTGGCGGTAGACGGCTCGCTCCCGGCCCGTGCCGCGTTCCAACGCAATATCCATGCAGGGGAGTCTATGGATCGGTCATTTGGGGGTCAATGGGCGATTGACCGGACAATGATCACGAAAAATGGCGCATTTGTTCGGTACAAAGTCCGGCCAATGCGACAATCGGTCGGACGGAAAGCTCCGCCCGCGGGTCTTTATTCGGGCTTGCGGCGGTGCATCCCGAGCGCGCGGCCGATCAGGATTGCGGCGAGCCCCACGAAGCCCGAGAAGAGCGCCCCCATCTTCGCCTGTCCGAGCAGCATCGGTTCGGTGAAGGCCGCGCCCGCCACGAAGAGGGCGACGGTCAGCCCGAGCGCCGCCACGAATCCGGCCATCGCGAGTTCGCGCACGCCCATCCGGTCGGGCAGCGGAAAGCCGATCAGCCTGCCGAGCAGACCCAGCAACGTGATGCCCAGCGTCTTGCCGATCACCAGCGATCCGAGGATCAACCAGGTCATGGTTCCGATCGTCGCGAAGACGACGCCCGCGTTGGTGAAGGCGAAGAAGAACAGGCCGAAATCGACGAAGAGCTTCAGCTGGTGTTCGAATTGGTGCAGCGGCGAGTGCTCCATCTGGAGGTCCTCGGCGAGCTTTTCTCCCATGCGGTCGATCTCGTCCTGCTCGCTGAACAGGCCGATGTCGCGGCGCGGTCCGGGCAGAAACGGAACGATGAAGACGAGCGCGAGCGCGGGGTGGAGGTGTGCGAGAAACAAGCCGAGCCAGGAGAGTGGACCGCAGATTGCGATGTAGGGGATCCACGACTTGACGTCCGCTCGGCGCATTCCATAGGCGATGGCCATTCCGGCAGCGATCAGCAGCAGGAACTCGGGACGGGCCGGGAGATGTGGATCGCCGTAGAAGATCGCGATGATCGCGAGGCCGATCGCGTCGTCGGCGACCGCGAGCAACAGCAGGAAGTTGATCGCCGGATGCCCCCTGCCGAAGACGGTTCGCGCGACGAGCCACGCGAGTGCGATGTCCGTCGCGGTCGGGATGCCCCAGCCTCGCCTCAGCGTTGCGATGTCGTCCGTCGGTCCGTAGAGGAAGGACATTCCGATGAAGAAGACGAGCACCGGGCCGATGACTCCGCCCAGTGTCGCCATCAAGGGGTTGATCGACTTCGTGATCGGGTTGAGGTTGCCGCCTGGCAAGCACGATTCGGTGATTTCCTTGGCGGCGATCCCGAAGAAGAACACCATGAAGATGTCGTTGACGAGCCAGTGCAGGGTGACGGGGTGGCCGAATATCTCCAGTCCGGCGATCGGTACCCAGTGGATCACGTGCTCGTAGGTTTCGTGGTGCACGTTCGCCCAGACCATCGCCACCAACACGCCCGACAGCAGGGGCACCGAGAACTCTTGAAGGATGTTGATGACGCCGCGTTTGTTCGTTTCGCTCACGATCCGTTCACCTGCTCGTCTGGATTGAATTCAGTTGCTCGAATGAGTGGCCCGTTTGGTGTCGAAGTCCGTTGGCGGTTTCCGGAGACATCTGCGCGTGGCAGTCGCTAGTCCCCCGATTCGGGGTCGGGATTGTAGCGGTTCATCGAGGGGACGACGCCGTCGATCAGAATCGAGCTGACGGCTTCTGCGGCCAGCGGAATCCGCTCCTCGAGAGCGGCCTCTTCCGCGCGCGAGAAGCTGCGAAGCACCCAGTCGACAGGATCGATGTCGGCTTCGGGCCGCCCGATCCCGAAGCGCAGGCGCGAGAAGTCGCTGCTGTAGATCCGCTCGGCGATGTCCTCGAGCCCGCGGTGGCCCGCGGAGCCTCCGCGCGGCCGGATTCGCAGGCGCCCAAAGGGCAGGTCGAGATCGTCGACCACGACCAACAGATCGGTTCGGATGTCGTCTACCGGGAGTTCGTTCAGGGCGGCGGCCACCGCGATGCCGCAGTGATTCATGTAGGTCTGGGGAATCAACACGCCGACATCGAGATCGGGTTGATCGGCCGAACGCTCAGGCGAAGCTTCGGGCGTCCCGTCGACCGGCGGCGAGATCCGCCCCCGGCCGAAGCGGCTCTCGAACCGGTGCTCGGTGAGCGAGATGCCGCGATCGAAGGCGAAGCGGTCGACGATCCGGGCGCCGATGTTGTGGCGCGTGGCCGCATATCGCGGCCCCGGATTTCCGAGTCCGACGACGATCTTCATTTCCGGCCGTCGCGTCAGTCGTCGCTCTTCTTCTCCGCGGAATCTTCCGGCGCCGCATCCTCGGCCTTGGCCTCCGCTTCGACTGCCTCTCCCTCTTCGCCCACTTCCTCAGCGGGCGCCTCTTCCTCGATCGCTACCGGCGCCACGACGGACATGACCGTGACGTCGGGGTCGTTGAGGATTTCGACGCCCTCGGGAACCGCAATGTCGCTGACGTGTACGGATTGACCGATTTCGATCCCGCTCACGTCGATGGTGAATTCCTCGGGAATCGCGTTCGGCAGACATTCGACATCGAGTTCGCGGGTTGCGAAATCGAGGATGCCGCCACCGATCGCGACGCCGACGGCCGTGCCGGTGAGTTTGACGGGAACCGCGACGTGGATCGCCTGCTGCAGGTCGACCGCGTAGAGGTCCGCGTGCAGGTAGGCGCCCGAGATCGGATCGCGCTGGAGTTCCTTGACGAGCACCTGGCGGCCGTCGAAGTCGCCGCCGCCCGCCACCTTGAGGTCGATCAACGTATTGATGCCCGAGCTCGCCTTGCGAAGCAGGAGGTCGAGTTCTTTCGGATCGAGGCTGACCGGGACCGGTTCCGCATTGCGTCGATAGCAGATCGCCGGGATCCGGCCCGCCGCGCGCAGCTTGCGGGCCACACCCTTCCCCAGTCCTTCTCGTAACTCAACGCCAAGTGCGAATTCACCCACGGGTTTCTCCTAACGATAGATTCTTCATACGAAGAGTGAACTCACGCTCTCTTCGTTGCTGATTCGGCGGATCGACTCTCCGAGCAGGGGAGCAATCGTCACGACGTGTATCTTGGGGCAATCCTCTGCATCGGGTCGCAGCGGGATCGTGTCGGTGACGACGAGTTCCTTGATCGGGCTCTCGGCGATGCGTTTGACGGCCGGACCCGACAGGACCGGATGGGTGATGACCGCGTAGACGGCCTTCGCTCCCTCTCGCTCCAGCGCCGCCGCAGACTCTGCCAGCGTCCCCGCCGTATCGACCATGTCGTCGACGATCACGCAGGTCTGCCCCTTCACATCTCCGACGATATTCATCACTTCCGCCACGTTGGCGGCTTCGCGGCGTTTGTCGATGATCGCGAGGTTCGCGTCGAGCCGCTTCGCGTAGGCGCGCGACCGCTCGACGCCGCCGGCATCCGGCGAGATGATCGTGAGCGGTCCTTCGTAGCGCGTTCGGATCGCGTCCAACATCACGGGCGTTGCGTAGATGTTATCGACGGGGATGTTGAAGAACCCCTGGATCTGACCCGCGTGCAGATCGATGCAGAGCAGGCGATCGGTTCCGGGCGTGCTGATCAGGTCCGCTACCAGTTTGGCGGAGATCGGAACGCGCGGCCGCACTTTGCGATCCTGTCGCGCGTAGCCGTAGTAGGGAATCACCGCGGTGATGCGCTTCGCCGACGAGCGCCTCAGCGCATCGATCATGATCAGCATTTCCATCAGGTGGTTGTTCGCGGGCGATGACGTCGATTGGATCACGAAGCAGTCCATGCCGCGGACGTTCTCGTGGATCTCGACGTTGACTTCGCCATCGCTGAAGGTGCCCACGTCGATCTTGCCGAGCTGCGTGTCGAGGTGGCGAGCCACGGCCTCGGCGAGTATGGGATTCGAGTTCCCCGCGAAGAGCTTGGCGCGTTGCATGATCTGGATACTCCGGGGCTGTTTCGAGGCCCGATCGGGAATCGTCAGCCTATCGAGATTCCCGTGTGGCTGCGACCCGGGCCCAGATGGGCGCCTCGAAGGCCGCCTCTTCTAGCGCGCGCTCCGCGGCTTCTGCGGAGTCGAAAAGGCCGAATACGGTGGCCCCGCTGCCCGACATGCCGACCGCCGGCGCGCCTGTGGCTCGGATCTGTCTCTGCAGCCGCGCAATCGGCGGGCACAGTCGGATTGCAATCGGTTCGAGGTCGTTTTCCAGGCTGAGCCCGGTGACTCCCACAAACGTCCATCCGGGGCTCGTCACCCCGGAAAGAGGCGGGATCGTACGATCGGGGGCGGATTTCGTCAACGCGGGCTGGATCGCCGCGAAGGCCTGGAAGACCTCGGCGGTCGAGAGCGCGATGCCCGGGTTTGCGAGCAGGACGGGCAGCGAGGGCAGGCCGTCCACGGCTTCGAGTCGCTCGCCGATGCCGCTGACCAGCGCGGGTCGCGGGTCGAGAAAGAACGGCACATCCGCCCCGAGCCCCAGCGCGAGTTCGGCGACGCGCGGCCCGTCCAGCGCGCCCGGAAACAGCTCGCGCAGCGCCCGCAACACCGCGCCCGCGTCGCTGGAGCCGCCCCCCAAGCCCGCGCCCGCGGGCAGGCGCTTGTCGATCCGCAGCTCGATTCGGCAGCTCAGGCCCGCGGCTTCCGCGAAGGCCCTGGCAGCCCGGTGGGCGAGGTTGGAGGCGTCGGCGGGAATCCCACCGCCCGCGCCCTTCAGTTCGAGTTCGATCTCGAGCGCGCTGGCATCGGAGATCGCGATCTCGACGTCGTCACCGAAATCCAGCGGCGCGAACAGGCTCACGAGCTCGTGGTAGCCGTCCGGGCGTCTGCCGACGACGCGCAGGCCGAGGTTGATCTTGCCCGGTGCGTGGCAGCGCAGGCTCCGGCTGGCGGAGCCGGGCGGCGTGCTCACTTGCTGGCCTCGACGAATTTCATGTGCAGCTCGTAGAGGATGCTCTCGAGCAGCTTGGACTCGGTGTCCGTGAGGTTGCCGCGGGTCTTCTCGGTGAGCATCTCGAGGGTGTCGATGGTCTGTTTGGCGATGGGAAGATTGGGCTCGCGGCGCTTTTCGGCGCCCTCTTCGGGGTCTCCGATCTGGCCGAGCTGGTAGAGCGCGGTGGTCCCGAGGGAGAGCACGAACGTCGAGAAGTCGATGGCGGCGCCCTTCGATCGCTCGTCGGGGTCGTTCATCGTAAAGCCCGGTCCTCGTTTGTCTTGTTCTGTCGGCATCAGGTATCCGTCCTCAAATCAGGCGCCTCCGGGCTGTTTCGCTCTTCGGCGTCGAGTCGTTCCATTTCACGGTAGGCCCGAACGAAGCGCTGGGCGAGCGTCGCGGTGCTGCCGATCGTGAGGATCCACAGCGCCGGCACCAGAAAGCCCAGGATCGCCCCCGCGGCCAGCAGTCCGACGCGCTCGCCGCGCTCGAAGAATCCGACGTTGATGCCTTCGGGTAGGGAATGCTTTGCGCGTGCGGCCGAGTACGAGACCAGCACCGTCACGGTCAGCGCCGCTCCGACGAGCAGTACGTTGCCCGGTTCTCCGATGCGCGCGAAGTGGATCGACAATCCCACCAGGATCACCACGTCGGCGAGCCGGTCGAGGGTCGAGTCGAGAAACGCGCCGAAGCGCGTGGCGATTCCCCGGTGTCGCGCGACCACGCCGTCGACGAGATCGAAGAAGCCGCTCGCGAGCATCAGGATTCCGCCGCAGACGAGCCAGCCCTCTGCGAATGCGGCAGCGGCGACGATCGAGCCGATGGCTCCGAGCACGGTCAGCAGGTTGGGGTTCAGCGGGCGGACGAACAGGAACGGAAAGGCCGTGTGGATCCATCCGTCGAGCCGATCTCCCAACTGCTGCTTGATCATGGGCGAAGCCCTATCTGGGTTAGGCCGTATCGAATCCGCCGGTCAGCTGGGGATTCGCTTCGGGCGGCTTTGCATCGGTTTCGTCCGGGTTGGGTTCGGCCTCTTCCTCAGCGATTTTCCCGCTGGCATCCGGCAGGCCCTCGGTCTCCCGATCCAGATCCGCGCGGGAAATCCAGCCACTGCGCCCCGCGAGGCGCCGGTCTGTTCGCATTTTTTCGAGCGATCGCCTGTTCATCGATGTATTCCTCTCGCCGGTATAATGGGGTAGGACACGCTAGCAAATTGACGCGAATCCAGATGGACCGATCATTGGCCGCACGTTCGGGGAACCTTTGCGCAACCGCTCGAAATTCCTAGCTTCGATCGCCCTGGTGGTCGCGGCGGCCTGCTCGGCGCCGCCGCCGGCATTCGAGAATGTGGCGCCGGCCGAAGAATTGTACGAGGAGGCGCTCGACATTCTCAAAGGCCGCAGCTGGCTCGTCTTCCGCACGGTCGACTACGTCGCGGCCATCGGGAAGCTCCAGTCGATCATCGACAATTATCCCTACAGCGACATCGCCGTCCTGGCCGAACTCAAGATCGCCGACGCCTACTTCGACGATCGCCGCTACGACGAGGCGCTCTCCTACTACCGTGACTTTGCGGATCTCCACCCGCAACACGAGAAGGTTCCCTATACGATTCTGCGCTCGGCGCAGTGCCGAGAGCGGCAGATGCACGCGGCCAACCGCGACCAGACCGCCACTCGCGACGCGCTGCTCCACCTCGACCGCCTGCTCGCGAAATACCCGCATTCGCCAGAAGCCCGAGAAGCCGAGATCCTGTGGCGAGATCTGCGCACGCACCTCGCCGAGAACATCACCGAGATCGCCGAGTTCTATCTGCAGAGAGAGGAATACGAGAGCGCCGCCGAGCGCTATCGGTCGTTGCTGAACGAATATCCCGGCCTCGGCCTCGACGCCGAGGCGCTCTACAATCTCGGCGTCTGCTACGCGGCGATGAGTCGGACCGAAGAGGCCGATCGGATCTTCCAGTCGATCGTGCAGAATTACCGGGATTCCGAGTACGCCGCTGCGGCAGCCAAGCGGATCGAAGAGGAGCCGAAGAGCGACTAGGGGGCGATGGATGCACGAGGTTGGACCGTTGACACCCGGCGAGCGCCGCGACTACGAGCTCGGACGGCGCTGCTTCGAGCGCGGAGACGCCGAGGCCTCGCTTCCCCACCTCACCCGGCTGATTCAAACGCGCAATTTCGCAGACGTTCACTACATGATCGGCGTGATGTACCACCGCAAGGGCGATATCTCTGCGGCGGCCCACTCGCTGCGCGAAGCCCTGCGCATCAATCCCTCGTATTCGGAGGCGCTGCTCGCGTTGGCCAACGTCTACGAGAGCCAGGGTGATTTCGATCGCTCCCGCGAGATCGCAGAGCGGGCGGGAAGGTTGGCGCGCTCGGCCGGCGACGCACTCGACTCGACCACTCGCGGCAAGCTCGCCAACCTCCACGCTGCGATCGGCGACGCCTACCGCGAAGTTGGCGAATTGCGCGAGGCGATCGAGGCCTATCGCAAGGCGCTCGACCGCTGCCCGAACTTCCCCGACATCCGAAACAAACTCGGCATCGCGCTGCGCGACGTGGGGCTGCCGGATCGCGCGCTCGCGGAATTTCGCCGCGTGCTGCGCGGTCATCCCGGCTTCTGTGACGCGGCAGTACAGCTCGGTGTCACCCTGTATTCGCTGGGCCGCACCGAGGAGGCCGCGAAGGAGTGGGAGGCCGTGCTCGCCGAACATCCCAAACGCGAAGACGCGCAGATGTATCTGCGGATGATCGGTCGCTACTGACCCGCGGCGGTTCCAGCGCTACACCTGTCCGGACGGACTGAGGTAGGCTCCGGGGTGCACCGGATTCGGCGAAGCGAGGACCGCGCCATGCCCGAGAAGCCGACTGCAGCGATCTCAGACGCACCGGCTTGTGAGCCGGCGCGCTTTCATCCGAGCCCCGAGCAACCGATCCGCACGGGTGACGACTACGTGGCGAGCCTGCGCGGGCGCGGCCTGCGCGTCTATCTGTTTGGCGAGCGGGTGGAGGAACCGGTCGACCATCCGCTGATCCGGGCGTCCGTCAACGCGGTCGCCGAGACCTACGATCTCGCTCTGGCGGACCCGGAGCTCGCGACCGCACACTCGTCCATCATCGACGCGCCCGTGAACCGCTTCCTGCACGTGACCGAGGGTGTCGACGACGTGGTGCTGCAGAACAAGATGCAGCGCCGGCTCGGACAGCTCACGGGAACGTGCTTCCAGCGCTGCGTCGGGATGGACGCCTTCAACGCCCTCTTTTCGATCACCCACGAAGTCGACCGGGAGAGGGGCACGCCGTACCACGAGCGGCTGCGCCAATTCTTGAGCCACGTACAGCAGAGGAACCTCGTGGTGGGCGGCGCCATGACGGATCCGAAGGGCGATCGCAGCAAGGGCCCGGCAGACCAGGACGATCCGGATCTCTTCGTGCGCGTGGTGGAGCGTCGGGACGACGGCGTCGTTCTGCGCGGCGCGAAGGCGCACCAGACGGGCTGCGTGAACTCCCACTGGATCGTCGTGATGCCGACCATGCGCCTCAGGGAGGTCGATCGCGACTACGCGATCGTCGCGGCGATCCCGGCGGATGCGCCGGGGCTCACCTACATCTACGGACGCCAGTCGTGCGACACCCGGGCGCTCGAAGGCGGTGACATCGACGCCGGCAACGCCGGCTTCAGCGGCCAGGAGGCCCTCATCGTACTCGAGGATGTGTTCGTGCCCTGGGATCGGGTGTTTCTCGATGGAGAGGTGGAGTGGGCGGCCCCGCTCGTCGAGCGCTTTACCTGCTACCACCGCCGGAGCTACGTCTGCAAGAGCGGGCTCGGCGATGTGCTGGTGGGCGCGGCCGCAAGCATCGCGGAGATGAACGGGGTGCCGCACGCCTCCCACATCCGCGACAAGCTGATCGAGATGACGCACCTGAACGAGACGCTCTACGGCACCGGAATCGCCGCCTCGCACGAGTCGGCTCGACGGCCAGCGGGCAACTACGAACCCAACGACATGCTCGCGAACGTCTGCAAGCACAACGTGACGCGCTTTCCGTACGAGATCGCGCGTCTCGCACAGGACATCGCCGGGGGCCTGCTCGTCACCTGTCCGTCGGAGGCGGACCTGCGCTCGGAGCAGACGGGGCCCCTGCTCGAGAAGTATCTGAAGGGGCGCTCCGATGTCCCGACGGAAGATCGCATCCGGATCCTGCGCCTGATCGAGAACCTCACCATGGGCCGCAACGCCGTCGGCTATCTGACCGAGTCGATGCACGGCGCCGGCTCGCCCCAGGCGCAGCGCATCCAGATCGGCCGACAGGCGGAGCTCGAAATGAAGAAGGGGCTCGCAAAACGCCTCGCGGGAGTTCCGGCGCGAGACGAAGCTGCGAAGCGTTGAGGGCGCCGCGCGAGGGCAACCCGCACCCGCGCGTCGGTCGGCATGGGGATCCATGCAGGTCGATGCGGGTTCGCGGCTTCGATTCGAATCGCCAACCGCGAGCTTCAGTGCGGCCGCTTGCTCGCATAGGAACGGCCGACCACCTTGTAGGCCATGATGCCCCAGGGCACGTAGAGCGCCGCCCAGGCCATCGCCAGCAGGGCCTCGACCGACCACCAGTCGAGCCCGCCACCTTCGCGCAGGGTGCCGGTGGTTCGCTGATAGGGAAACACGTAGTAGTACAGCAGCATCGCTGTCAGAAAGACGCCCGAGATCGCGACGCCGAGGGCGCTTCGCTGTGTCTTCCCGGTTTGCGCGGCGTCGCGATCTTCTTCGGGTGTCTCGTGCAGTGCCAGCCGGCGCGCGCGCTGCACTTCGGTCACGCCGCCGAGGTGGGATAGGCACACGACGACGACGAGGCTGATTGCGCCACCGATCACGATCGGATTCAGATACGAGGGCAGATCGATCCAGCCCAGCGTGTCGAACAGACGCGGGATGACGTTTCCGACGAAGCCCGAGATGATGCCCCAGTAGGCCGCGCGCGCGGTGATCTTGTCGCTCCACACGCTCATGAAGCCGACGGCGCCCCACGATGAGGCGAATACCGTGCCGACGTAGTACGCCAGCCAGAAGATGCTCGGCGGCAGGAACAGGCTGATCAGGAGCGCCACCGCGCCGACGAGCAGCATCATCGTGCGGCTGAGGCGAAGCATGCTGCGATCGTCGCGCTCGCGGTGGGGAAAGATGTCCTGCGTCACGCTGAAGCCGATCAGCGACAGGAAGGTCGTCGCCGAAGAAAACGCCGCCGCCGCGACGCCGGCCAGCAGCAGGGCGCCGATCAGTGGCGGCATCATGTTGAGGGCCGCCCAGATCATCGTCTGATCGTCGGGGAAGATGTCGATCTTGCTGAGGTTGACCACGGTCGCCGCTGCGTAGAGCGCCATGTTGCTCACTGCGGTGACGATCGCCGCGATGCACCCGGAGCGAATCACCACGTGCTCCGACTTCGCCATCAGGTAGCGACTCGATTGCCAGGGGCTCACCGCAGTGACGAGCGCCCATGCGATGCCCTGGACGATCGACCAGATCGCGTAGTCGAGGGCGGTTGGCCACTCCGTACCTGGGCCGACGACGCCGTGCCAGCTCATCAGGTCGGGTTTTTCTTCGAGTCGACTGAGCCCCTCGAGGGAGGACAGCCAGCCTCCGTGAGCCCCGACGATGTAGTAGAGCGCGACGAAGCTCATCACGGTGAACAGCAGGAACATGATCGTGTCGGTGATGACGACGCCTCGCGAGCCCGAGTAGAGGGTGAAGAGCGTGTAACTCACCCAGGCCACGATGAGACCCTGGATGTAGCTCATGGGTGTTAGTTGAGAGAGGATGAGTGCGGCGCCCTGGGTGACAGCCAGCAGATAGCCGCCCAGACCGATTACGATGGTGACACCGGCGGCAGCCTGCACGGCCTGGCTGTCGAAGCGCCAGCCGAAGAATTCCGCAACGGTGAGCTTGCGGCTGCGCCGCAGGTAGCGGCCGAAGTAGAGCGCGCCCCACACGTAGCCCGTCACCCAGATCGACGGCCACAGCACGTAGGCGCCGCCCTGGGTGGCATAGGAAAAGCCGGTCTCACCCAGGAAGGCGTTGGTGCTGAGCACGCTGGCCACGAGCGTGCCGACGATCAACAGCGTCGGCGCCTGGCGTCCCACCACGAAGTAGTCCTCGAGGTGTTTGACCTTCCGCCCCGCGTAATTGCCGATTAGCGCGTAGATTACGATGCTGATCAAGATGCTGGTGGTGTAGATGTCCATCTACGCGCGGCTGCCCGCGCCGCGAACATCCACCAGGGATTCGTGAAAGGTTCCGCCTCCACCCAGATCCGTGGTCTGCTGCGACGTCAAGTCGTTCACGCCGGTGGATTCCGACGCATCGTTTTCCCAGTAGATGCCCTGTGCGACGACGAGGCCGGGCTGCGCATCTTCGGAAATTGCGAGCGTGCGCCGGTTGTATCCCCGCCCATTGAAGACCTCGACCGTCTCGCCCGCGCTCAAATTGCGCGCTTCGGCGTCCCGCGGATGCATCATCAGCGTGCCGATCCACTTCGGGAACCGCTCGCCGAAGGTCGAATTCAACAGCCCGAGCATCGGCGGCGTGATCAACCGGAGTGGATAGCGCGCTTCGAGTTCTGCGTCGGCGAATTCGCGGCTCGGGAGAACGCGCGGAACGGCGGGCTCTACGTGCTGTGGCGCAAAGCGGAAGCGCCCCCGCTCGAAGCGCGAGTAGTTGCCCGCGAATGCGACTTCGTCGGACGTAATGGTCGCGCCCGGCCGGAGGCCTTCTTTGCGAACTGCGTTGGGCAGTCCCTGCAGGGTGCCGATGTAGGAGTCGAGACGCTCGCCAATCGACTGGCGGAACGGCGCGTCATCGTAACCCATCTTTGCGGCCAGGCGCTGGAACAAGTCGAAGTTGCTAAGGGCTTCTCCGCGCGCCGGAATCACCGGTTCCACCCGGCCCAGCTGGAAGTGCCCGTAGCTCGTGTACACGTCGCAGTTTTCGAACGAGGTGGTGGCGGGGAGAAGCAGATCTGCGTAACGCGCGGTGGGTGTCACGAACTGCTCGTGCACGACGGTGAACAGATCCTCCCGCGCCAATCCCTTGCGCACCCGGCTCGCGTCGGGCGCGACGCTCAGCGGATTGCTGCTATAGACGAACAAGGCCTTTACGGGGGGTGCGAGCACCGTGAGCGCGTCCCCGAGTTGCACCATGTTGATCGATCGCGTCGGCTTCTCGCTCAATTCGGGAAACTCGAGCCGGCGCGAATCTCCCGGGAAGGCGTTGCTCATCAGCAGTGCACCGCGCCCCGCCCCCCCATCGAACAGACCCAGTGCCGCGGCCAGGCAGACGATTGCGCGCACCGACATCGCGCCGGTGGTGTTGCGCGTGAGCCCGATGCCGATCCGGATGAACGTCTTCGGGTTCTGCGCGATCTGCTCGGCCAATGCTTCGAACTGCTCTCGATCCAGACCGCTGTCTTCGATCAGCGCGTCGATCGAATTCTCGTTCAGCGACGCCGCGAATTCGTCGAAGCCCTCCGTGTATCGATCGATGAATTTCCGATTCAGACGGCCCTCGTCGAGAAGTCGCTTTGCGAGCCCCAGCGCCAGCGCCGCATCTCCGCCGGGTCGAATCGGAAAGTAGAAGTCCGCTGCCCTGGCGGTCACATTCCGATACGGATCGATCACCGCCAACTTCGCGCCCCGCCGACGGGCTTGCGTGACGAGTGGCCAGAAGTGGACGTTCGTGACCTTGATGTCGATGCCCCAGGCCAGGATCAGATCGGCGTGCGACGCAATTTCGGGCGGGCTTCCCGGGAGCGATCCGCAGTGCGCCGCCCAGGCTGCCTTGGCCGCGCTGGAGCAGATGGTCTGCTGCAGCCGAGAGGCCCCGTATCGGTTGAAGAACGCATACCCCGCCCAGCGCGCCACCGCGCCCATGTTGCCCGCATAGCAATAGGGCAACAGCGCTTCGCCGCCGTGCTCGCGTTTGATCTCGGTCAGCCGCGAAGCCAGCAGCTCCAGCGCCTCATCCCACGAGATCCGCTCGAAACGCGCATCTCCCTTGGCGCCGGTTCGAATCTGTGGAAACAACACGCGCTCGTCGGATTGAACGCGGTGGTGATAGGTCCGGACCTTCTGACAGAGAAATCCCCGGGTAAACGGGTGCTCGGCATCTCCGTCCAGGCGGATGATCTTGCCGTTTTCCAGACTCGCCTGGATGCCGCAGGCATCCGGGCAGTCCAGCGGGCAGATGGTCTTCCGTCGTTCCATGCCCCGTCCTACTCGATCGATCGGCGCTCTTCCCGCTCGCGATCACGGTTCGGCAGTGAGCTCGTCCATCTCCTCGCCGGCGCCCTCCGGAGCCTGCGTGAACAAGCTCACACCGATGGTTGCGGCGAAACCCGCCGCGAAGCCCGGGATCATCTCGTAGAGATCGTAGAACTTCTCCTTGAAGAACAGCACCCAGAATACGGTCGCCAGAAAACCCGCGATCATGCCCGCGATCACACCGGCTCGCGTCGTTCGCTTCCAGAACAGCGAGCACAGCACGACGGGGCCGAACGCCGACCCGATCCCCGACCACGCGAAGAGAACGAACCAGAAGATGATGCGCACCTCCTGCAGCGCCAACGCCAGCGCCCCGAACCCGACGACTGCGGTCGTCAGCCTGCCGAGCAGGGAGAGCTGGCGATCGCTGACGTTGGGGTTGAAGACCTTCTGGACCAGGTCGCGCACCACGGCCGACGAAGCGAGGATGAGCAGCGAATCGACCGTGGAGATGATCGCCGCGAGCACGACCACCATGAAGACGCCGGTGAAGACCGGCGGGAAGAGTTCGGCGCTCATCGTCGGCAGGATCGTCTCGGGATCGGCCAGCCCGTCGAAGAGGACGCGCCCCGCCATGCCCGCAAACACGGCGCCGAGGTCGAACACGACGATGCAGATGACGGCGATGATGCTGCCCTCGACGATCTCATCGCGATCCCTCGCCGAGATGAAGCGGATCAGAAGTTGCGGCGTGGCGAGAAAAGCCAGGCCGATCCCCACGAAACCGAGCGCGCTCGCGACGCCCGCGGCCGACCAGCCGAAACTCCCCATCGGCTCGAGCAGCTTGGGATCGATTGCGCGTAGACCGGCGGTCAGCTCGCTCCAGCCGCCGACCGCGATGATCCCGACGATCGGCAGCACGAACAGGCCGCCAAACATCAAGACACCGTGGAGGAGATCGTTGTAGGCGACGGCCTTGAAGCCGCCGACGATGGTGTAGAACAGGATGAACGCGAGCCCGATCAGCACGCCGGTTTCATAGGTGGTTCCGAGGAACGAACTGAAGGTCTTGCCCGATGCGGTCAGTTGGGCGGCGGTGTAGGCGGTGACCATGGTCAGCAGGATCGTGACACTCACGATGCGCAGGATGTGCCGGAAGTCCCGGAACCGGGTCTCGAGGTAGTCGGGCACCGTGATCGAGTCGTAGCGGTCGGTGTAGGCCTTGAAGCGCGTGCCGACGAACACCCACGCGAGCGCGACACCGGTGACTTCGCCGAGCACGATCCACAGCGCGTGGATTCCGATCATGTACCCCATGCCGGTCAGGCCGAGCAGGAGCCATGCGCTCTCGCCGGTGGCGTTCGAACTGAAAGCCACCACCCACGAGGGCAGGCTCTTGTCCGCGACGTAGTAGCCCGCGACGCTGCCCGATCCGCGCGAACTCCAGAAGCCGATCGCGAGGAGCACGATTCCGTAGACGGTCAAGACCGCGAGGATCGCTCCGGAGGGCATCAGCGATCTTCCCGTTCGCGGCGGCGGCGGACGTAGAAGTACGCGGTCAGGGTCACGCCCGGCCCGACCGCAGCGATCAGCAGGATCCAGGCACTCCAGGGAAGGCCGGCGATCACGTGATTTTCCCCCGTTCCGTCAGCGACGCAGCCAGCGAACGGCTGGCGGCGGCGATGATAGGTAAATCAACCGCCGGGAACGACCGAGTCTCGCTCCGGGTCGGCCATCGGCCACGATCCTGCGGTCTCCGCGCGTCTCCGTCAAACGCAATGCTCGCATGGGCTACACTGAACCCACCGTGGCGGAATTCGAATCGGTCGACATCGCGGTGGGCGCCATCATCGCGCTCGCGTGTCTGCGCGGCTTGTTCTTGGGGTTGATCCGCGAAGCGTTCTCGCTCGCCTCGCTCGCGGCCGCCTATTTCGCAGTCAGGGCCTTCGTGGATCCCGTTTCCGATTGGGTCGGCGAAATCAGCGGGGGCCGCATCCATGGGGCGTTCGAACCCTGGGTGGCCGGTGTGCTGCTGGTCGTCGTGGCGATCGGGGCCGTGACGATTGTCGGGCGCATCATCCGCCGCGGCGCTCGCGCGGCCGGGCTCGGCTTCGTCGACCGCGTCGGTGGCGGACTGCTCGGAGCGACCGAGGGCGTGCTGGTGGTCGTCGCGCTCACGCTGCTGGTCGGCGACTGGATCGGCCGGGATCACCCCGCGATCGCAAAAACCCGGACGCTGGCTGCGCTGGAGCAGATGGAGCGGCTGACCGGTGAAGCGCCGCCGACGGAAATCGACGTCGCGAGCCCGCCGAAGTCGGACTGATCCGCGGCTTCAGACGGGATCGACCCAGCGGCCGCTCTCCCGGATCAGCTCCACGAGCCGGTCGTCGGCCGTATCGTCCGCAATGTTGCGCGCGACGAGATCTTTGCCGACGTAGAGGTTGACGCGTCCGGGTCCGGAGCCCACGTAACCGAAGTCGGCGTCGGCCATTTCGCCGGGCCCGTTCACGATGCATCCCATGATCGCGATCTTCACACCCACGAGGTGCCCCGTGCGCGCCTTGATGCGCTCTGTCGTCTCGACGAGATCGAAGAGCGTTCGGCCGCAGGAGGGACACGAAATGAACTCGGTGCGCGAGGTTCGCAGTCGCGCCCCCTGCAGGATGCGATAGCTGAGATCGACGGCCCGTGCGGGTTCGCCGAATCCCTCGAGCGCGACGGCGTCGCCGATGCCGTCACACAGCGACGCGCCGAGCACGTGGGCTGCCCGAAGTAGGGCGGTTACGTCCGAATCGTCGGCGGATCGTCGATGTCGAAGCACGATCGGCACATCCGAAGCGCCTCGCGCCTCGAGCCGAGCGGCGACGAGGCGCGTGGCGTGCACCGGCAAGCTCGACTCGACCGAGACGAGGATCTCGTCGAGCTCGACTCGCGCACTCGCCTCGAGCGCGCGGTCGAGGCGGTCGGAAATCTTCTCGATGTCTCCGCAGATGTTCCATTCGACTGGAGTGCGAGATTTCGCGCAGCGCATCGCCGCGGCATCGAGCAGTGAGTCGTCGCGTGCCGAAGCCGCACGGATCACCACGCGCGCGACACCCACCGGCCACTCTGCGACCAGATCCGGTGCAACGCAAACCGCGAGCGGGATCGGCATTCCCGCATCGGCAATGGCGTCCGCAAAGGTCTGCAGAGAGCGCACATTGTTCGGGCCGGAGACGTGTACCGCGATGCCTTCACACGCGAGGTCCGGGCATGTCTTGAGGTTTCGGACGAGGGCTTCGGCGGTTTGTTTCGGATCGGATGGAACTGCGCCGAGATCGACTTCGACCCGCACCGGGTGATCGCTTCCGATGTCGGTATCGGTCGGTCCGACGCTGCGGGTCACGCGCCGGTTGTGGGCGTAGGGATCCGCGGTGAAAGGCGCGCCGGGATCGACGACTTCCACCGCGACGCCGCCGTACTCGGAACCGATCGCCGCGAGCGCCGAGGCGATCGGGATTTCTTTCTCCGGCGGCTCGGTGAGCGATACGCGAATCGTGTCGCCGATCCCGTCGACGAGCAGAGCGCCGATTCCGATCGCGCTCTTGATGCGCCCGTCCTCGCCATCGCCCGCCTCGGTGACGCCCAGGTGAAACGGATAGCTCGGCTCGTTCGGCGATCGCTCGGCGAGCCGAGCGGCGAGGAGTCGGTAGGCCTGGATGGCGACCTGCGTGTTGCTCGATTTCATGCTGAACACGATGTCGCGGAAGCCCTCGCTCTCGCAGACGTCGAGAAATTCGAGCGCACTCTCCACCATCCCGGCCGGTGTGTCGCCAAAGCGATTCATGATCCGATCGGAGAGGGATCCGTGATTCGTGCCGATCCGCATCGCGCGGCCGAGTTCCTTGCAACGCCGCACGAGCGGGCGGAATTTTTCCGCGACGCGTTCGATTTCTTCCGCGTAGGCGACATCCGTGTACTCGAGCACCGCAAATTTCTTCTTGTCCGCGAAATTCCCGGGATTGATCCGGACCTTCTCGACGTACTGGGCTGCCGTCATCGCGGCATTTGGCGTGAAGTGGATGTCGGCGACCAGCGGAACGCGAACCTTGCGCCGGTCGAGTTCTTTGCGGATGGCGGCGAGGTTTTCGGCGTCGGTCAACGAGGGCGCGGTGATGCGCACGATCTCGCAGCCGACGGACGCGAGGAGTTCGACTTGATCGACCGTTGCCTGAGTGTTTCGGGTGTCGGTGGTCGTCATCGACTGGGTTCGGATCGGGTTCGAGCCGCCAATGCCCACGTCACCCACGCGCACCTCTCGGGTGCGACGCCGATGGGGGACGAACGGATGCGCGAGAAAACGGTGTTCCACCTTCAGCTCCCTGCGATGAGCGCGTCGAGTCGGTCGAACGCGGCGTCGATCTTGCTCGGATCGCTGCCGCCCGCCTGTGCGAAATCCGGTCTGCCGCCGCCCTTGCCACCGACGACGATCGCGACCTCGCGGATCATGTCGCCGGCGCGGAAGCGGTCGGTGAGGTTCCTGGTGACGCCGAGGGCGAGGGAGACCTGGCCGTTCTTCTCTGCAGCCAGCAGGACGATCCCGCTCGAGAGCTGGCTGCGCAGGTCATCCACCATGCCGCGCAACTCTTTGGCTTCGGCGCCCGCGACCCGGGTGGCGATGACCTGCACGCCGGCGATTTCTCTGGCGTCTCGGGTGAGGTCTTTCGAGGTCGCGCCGCGCTGGGCCGATCGGAGCTGTTCGATCTCTCGCTCTGCGCTGCGGCGGTCTTCGAGCAGCTTCTCGATCCGGGCGGGAACCTCTGCCGGGGTTACGCGCAGCAGCTCCGATGCACTCCGCAGCGCCTTTTCCTGGTTGCGGAGGTGGTTCAGCGCGCCGAGTCCCGTGAGCGCTTCGATGCGCCGAACGCCCGAAGCGATGCTGGACTCGGACAGGATCTTGAGCAGGCCGATGTCACCGGTCGCGCGAGCGTGCGTGCCGCCGCAGAGCTCCGTCGAAAAGTCGCCGAACTGGACCACGCGCACGACGTCGCCGTATTTCTCGTCGAAGATCGCGACGGCGCCGGCCTCGATCGCCTCGGGATACGACATCTCTCGCACGCTGGACGGCGCGTTCTGCTCGATCCAAGCGTTTGCGAGATCTTCGATCGCCTCGATCTGGCGGTCTTCGATCGCTACGTCGTGGGTGAAGTCGAAGCGCAGGCGATCGGGTCCGACGAGCGAGCCCTTCTGCATGGCCTGTTTTCCCAGCACGGCGCGCAGCGCCGCGTGCAGCAGGTGGGTGCCGGAGTGGTTGCGGACCGTCGCCGCGCGCGCGTCGGCGTTCACGGCCAGTTCGACCTCGCTGTCGATGCGGAGTTCGCCCTCGCTGACGACGCCGCGGTGAACCACGAGCTGTAGCGCCGGGCGCTGGGTGTCGCTGATTTCGGCGGCGCCGCCGGACGCGCGCAGCGTGCCCCGGTCGCCCACCTGCCCGCCGCTCTCGGCGTAGAAGGGGGTCTCGTCGACGACGATCTCCACCGATTCGCCGCAATTCGCGACTTCGCGGCTCTCGCCGTCGACCAGCAGTGCGCGGATCGTCGAAGTTCCGCTCAGGCCCGAGTAACCCGTGAATCGCGTACTGAGGTCGGACGCGAGCTTCGCGTAGATTTCCGCGACGCGTTCGTCGCCGCTCCCCTTCCAGGCCGCGCGCGCCCTCTGGCGCTGTGCGGTCATCGCAGCGTTGAAGCCGGCTTCGTCGATTTCGAGGTTGCGGCCGGACAGGATGTCTGCCGTCAGGTCGACCGGAAAACCAAAAGTGTCGTAGAGCTTGAAGACCGCTTCGCCCGGCAACATCTTCGAACCGCTCTTTTCGAGTGCGGCGATGTCTTCCTCGAGCAGGGCGAGGCCCTTCGAGAGCGTTTCGAGGAAGCGCTCTTCCTCTCGCTGGATGCGGCCCGTGATGTAGGCGCGCCGGTCGCGAAGCTCCGGATACGCGGCCGCCATCTCGTCGATGACCGCGTCGCCGACGTCGAACAGGAAGGGCCGCTCCACGCCCAGCAGCACGCCGTGGCGCGCGGCCCGGCGCAGCAGGCGGCGCAGCACATAACCCCGGCCTTCGTTGCCGGGCAGCACGCCGTCGCCGATCAGGAAGACCAGCGCCCGAGCGTGGTCGGCGATGACGTTCATCGAGACGTCGCGCTCGGGATCCTCCCCTCGCGCGACCCCAGAGACCCGCTGGATCCGGTCCATGATGCCGCGAAACAGGTCGGTGTCGAAGTTCGACGGCACGCCCTGCAGGACGGACGCCAGGCGCTCGAGACTCGCACCCGTATCGATGGACGGCTTCGGCAGCGGTGTCATGTTCCCCGCCGCGTCGCGATCGAACTGCATGAAGACGAGATTCCAGATCTCGAGCCAGCGCCCGCAATCGCAGGAGGGGTCGCAGCTGTCGCTCGTGCACTGGCTGTTGACGCCGAAATCGATGTGGATTTCCGCGCAGGGGCCGCAGGGCCCGGTTTCGCCCATCGACCAGAAGTTCTCATCTTCGTCGAGGCGGAAGATCTTTTCCGCGGGCAGCCCGATCTTCTCGCGCCAGAGGCCGTAGGCCTCGTCGTCTTCGCGAAACACCGAGGCGACGAGCCGGGCGGGGTCGATCTCGAAGTGCTCGGTGAGCAGCTCCCAGCTGTACTCGATCGCCTCGAGCTTGAAATAATCGCCGAACGAAAAATTGCCCAACATCTCGAAGAAGGTGTTGTGGCGCGGCGTGTGGCCGACATTTTCGAGGTCGTTGTGCTTGCCCGATACGCGCAGGCACTTCTGGGAGGTCACCGCCCGAACGTAATCGCGGGTTTCCGAACCCAGGAAGGTGTTCTTGAACGGAACCATCCCCGCGTTGGTGAACAACAGGGTCGGGTCGCCCTCGGGGACCAGCGAAGCGCTCGCGACGATCTGGTGCCCCTTCGCCTCGAAAAAGCGCAGGAACAACTCTCGAATTTCGCTCGCACTCCGAGCCATCAGTCCTCCAACCTACCGGGATCACGCACGATTCCGAACTATAACCGAGCCCACCAAGCCCCGCAGACCCCGCCCGCAGCGGCCCGCGGACGCGGGCAGGAGATCTGGCCAAGAGGGTTATCGCAATAGCTATTAGACGCTTTCCAGCGCGACCCGGTCAACTGGGCCCCGGCCAGTGCGGCCGACTCAATAGGCAATGAAACTGCCCCGTCAGGAAGAGACGCGGCCAACTGGGCCCCCGCCAATGCGGCGTAGCGCGTCACCACGAAGGATCTGCTCGGTCGCGAGGAGACGCGGCCAACTGGGCCCCCGCCAATGCGGCGTAGCGCGTCACCACCGAGGATCTGCGTGGTCGCGAGGAGACGCGGCCAACTGGGCCCCCGCCAATGCGGCGTAGCGCGTCACCACCGAGGGTCTGCGTGGGCTAGAACCGCTGGATGAAGTCTTCGTCGACGTCGGATTTCTCGCCGCCGGCCTTCTCTTCGTCGGGCTTTTCCTCGCCCGGCTCGAAGTCGTCCCAGGTTCCGTCCGACGCGGAGGCGATGCCGCGGAAGCGAAGCGCGAAGTCGTCCGGGTTGGAGACGTGTTTGAGGGCTTCTTCGTAGGTGACCAACTCCTGTTTTACGAGGTGCATCAGGGATTGGTCGAAGGTCTGCATGCCGTAGCTGGTGAAGCCCTTCGCGATCGCATCGTGGAGCTCCTTGGTGCGGTCTTTGTCGGCGATGCACTCGCGAACCCGAGCCGTGCTGATCAGCACTTCCAGGGCGGGCACCCGGCCCTTTCCGTCCGCGCGAGGCACCAGGCGCTGAGAGATCACCGCCTTGAGGATCGCGGCGAGCTGCAGCCGGACCTGCTTCTGCTGATAGGGGGGAAACACCGAGATGATGCGGTTGATGGTCTCGGTCGCGTCGAGGGTGTGCAGGGTGCTCATCACGAGATGACCCGTCTCGGCCGCGGTCAGGGCGGTTTCGATCGTCTCGAAGTCGCGCATCTCGCCGACGAGGATCACGTCCGGATCCTGGCGAAGTGCGGCGCGCAAGGCGTTGGCGAAGCTCTGGGTGTCGACGCCGATTTCGCGCTGGTTGACGATGGAGCGCCGATCGCGAATCAAGAATTCGATCGGGTCCTCGATCGTCATGATGTGACAGGTTCGGTTCGAGTTGATGTAGTCGATCATTCCGGCCAGGGTCGTCGATTTTCCCGATCCGGTGGTTCCCGTTACGAGTACCAACCCGCGCTGCTCCATCGCAATCGATTCGATGATCTTGGGCAGGTGCAGGTGTTCGATCGACTTGACACCGAAGGGAATCACCCGGAAGACGATTCCGACGGTTCCGCGCTGCTGAAATACGTTGACGCGGAAACGGCCGAGCCCGGCGATGCCGTAAGCGAGGTCGGTCTCGCGCGTTTCATCGAAACGAGCCCGCTGGGTATCGTTCATGATCGAAAAGGCCATTTTCTGGAGGTCGTCCGGAGGGATTCGCTCGCCGTTTTTCAGCGGGACCAGCGCGCCGTCCACCCGAAACATGGGCGGCAGTCCCGGCTTCAGGTGAATATCCGAGGCTCCCCCCTTGAGAGCGATCTTCAGGATGTCGTTGAGCTCCACGCTCACTCCCCCCCAGGCCGCTCGTGCGGCCTCACGGCGCCTCTGATCGACCTGTTGGGGCTCTGCCTTGAGCGCCGTCTCGAATCCGGCCCGCTCGGTCGCGCAGGGCGCCCCTCTCGGGTTCGCGGTCGATCCGTCGCGAGGTGATGCCCGAACTCAGGTTTCGGCCTTCGCCGGTCGAAATGAGAGGCTCTTCGATAGTTCGATTGGCGTATGAATCTCGCTTCATCGAGGGAGAGGCGCACATGGGTGTAACGAATCGAGTCGATCTCGGCTCTGGCGGTCGAGCGGACGCTCGGCGGTTGCGAATCGCGGCTGCGTTTGGATTGGGCGCGGTTCTCGCCCTGCTGCAAATTTCTTGTGTGGTTCTACCGGTTCGCATCGCCCCCGGCATTTCCGGAACGGTCGTCGATCAGGCGAGCGGCAAACCCGTAGAGGGAGCGATCGTGGTCGCGCGTTTCGACGGCCACTACGACGATATCCTGCCGGATCGCGAAGTACTCGGGCACCGCGAGACGAAGACCGACGCCCGCGGGCATTTCTCGATCGGCTCTTTGATCAAGCCGGGCATCTCGGCCTGGCCGTCCTATCGCACCGAGGTGCGGATCGTCTCCGTGATGAGCGACGGGTACCGCTGTCCGCGGCCGCTTCCGGTTTCGGATTCGAGCGGGGTTCGGGTCGGCATACAGCGCGCGCTCGACGAAAACGATCGACGGGACTCGTGTCGCCCCGTGCCCGCCGCAAAGGGTGAGGCGCTCGCCTACATGTCTTCCTGGCGCGCCTTGTATCCCGACGAACCCGCGGGCCCGGACGCCGACGAGGTTCATCAGCTCGAGCGCCTGCTCTCGGCTCGATCGGTATTCGGATTCGGCGAGAACTGCGAAGGTCCGGCACTCGATCTCGCACTGGCCCCCGACGGGCGCCGAGTGGCGTTCGCGATCTCCACGGGCCGGGCGGCCGAGATTCACGTCGTCGAGCTGCAGGGCGGTCGATCCAAGCTCGCCCAGGTGATCCCGCGCGGCGATCGCTCTTCACCGCGGCGTCTGGCGTGGATGAAATCCGGCGACCTGGTGCTCTGGGAGCCCTCTGAAGATTCCTATCAGGCCGTTTCGCCCTCGGTCTTCTCGGCCGGGAAATTCGAACTGATCGGGTCCACCACGGGGCCCGCTTCGCATGCGGCGGGCGGCGTCGAGCCGTCGCAGCTGCAGGGCGAGGCCGAGGCGACGGTGCTCGGACCCGAAGAACTCAACGACGAGGGCGATTCGCGCTGGCGGGGCCGTTCGTTCGTGCTCCAGCAGCGGCCCAATCCCACGACGGGTCTGCCCCAGGACGATCTGCGCGTCTATCGCGAAGACGCCACGAGCTACACGCTGTCGTTGCCCGGCGAGGTCTGTGGTCCGCGCGGCCGCTTTGGCCGGCCCCAGTATCGGATCACCGCGGACAACCGCACCAGTCTCGACCTGCGATTCGTCAATGGCGGTTGCCACGTGGTGCGGACAGATCTCGAGAGCGGCGAGTGGTCGATCCTCGACTCTCCCGAACAACCTGGAGTCTGTCGCGCCGCACGCCGCGTTCAGCCGACGGAACTCAAGACGGCGTTGCGCGGCTACACCCGCGAACTCGAGTCGGCCATCTTCGAATTGGGCGCCGACCCGGCTGCCGCGTACGCGCTCCGAATCGAACCGGATGGCACGACACAGCTCGACACCCGCGGATTCTCCGGAGAGTCGATGACGATCGGCGTGCCGCGCTTCCCGATCGAAACGCCGCTGCAACGCATCGAAATCACCACCCTCGGCGGCAACTCGAGCATCACTGGTCTTTCGTCCACCCGCGGCGCGAAAGCGCGCCCCGAGCTGGAGCCCCTCTAGGCGCCCGCCTAGACCCGATCCGACCTCGCCGCGGCGCCATCTCTGGAATTGGACACCAGAGATGGCGTCACTGCGTTGGGTCTACTCGGCGACGGCCGGAACCGGGGGCGCCTCCTCGGATTTTTCGGCGGATTCGGCATCCACTCGCACGAGGCGCTTGAGTCCCTTGGCGCTGTAGACCGCGTTCGCCAGCTGCTCGCGCACATCCGGGTTGTCCTTGAGGAACTGGCGCGCGTTCTCGCGCCCCTGACCGATGCGCTCATCGTTGTACGAGTACCAGGAGCCGCTCTTCTCCACGATGCCCTCATCGACACCCAGATCGAGCAGGTCTCCCTCGATCGAGATCCCCTGGTTGTAGAGGATGTCGAATTCGGCCTGCCGGAACGGCGGCGCGACCTTGTTCTTCACGACCTTGACGCGCGTGCGATTTCCGACCACGGCGTCCCCGTCCTTGAGGGCCGCGATGCGCCGGATGTCGAGGCGGACCGAGGCGTAGAACTTGAGCGCGTTGCCGCCGGAGGTGGTCTCGGGGTTGCCGAACATCACGCCGATCTTCATCCGGATCTGGTTGATGAAGATCACGGTCGCCTGCGATTTCGAGACGGTGCTCGTGAGCTTTCGCTGGGCCTGACTCATCAGCCTGGCCTGGAGGCCCACGTGGTGATCTCCCATCTCCCCTTCGATCTCCGCCCTCGGAACGAGCGCCGCGACCGAGTCGACGATCACGAGATCGATCGCGCCCGAGCGCAGCAGCACGTCGACGATCTCGAGGGCCTGCTCGCCGGTGTCGGGTTGCGAGACGAGCAGATCATCCACCTGCACGCCGAGCTTGCGCGCGTAGCCGATGTCGAGCGCGTGCTCGGCGTCGATGAAGGCGGCCACGCCGCCGTTCTTCTGGACTTCTGCGACGGCGTGCAGTGCGAGCGTCGTCTTGCCGCTCGATTCCGGCCCGTAGATCTCGACGACCCGCCCGGTCGGGAATCCACCGACACCGAGTGCCAGGTCGAGGCTCGGTGATCCGGAAGAGAAGACACTGACCTCGCGGTCGACGCCGTCGCCGCTCATCTTGAGGATGGACCCTTTGCCGAATTGCTTCTCGATGGTGGAAACCGCGAGTGCGATCGCGCGGTCCTTGTGGCCCTCCGAGCCTCCGGACCCGATCGGGCTCACGTTCGAGTCCGCTTTCGATTTCGCACCGCCCCGTCGATTTTTCGTGCTCATTGCCATTTTGGTCATCCTCCAACTTTCGGGTTGTAGATCGATTGATCCGTTTCAGTCAAATGGGGTGATGGCTCGCCGCCGAGCGGCGCGCGTTCGATGGGGGTGTAGTGCGCTCCCGAGGAGTGCAGCTCACTTTTGAAGAGTACGGCTTCAGTCACGGGGCAACTTTCGCCGCCGCTTGTGACGTCCCCGGTCACAAGCGGAAAACGTTTTTTGCGAATTCGCCCCAGGGTCAGGTGCGGGTTGAACGGGCGCGTCTCGGCGCCGAAACCCGCGGCCTCCACACCCCGCTCGACCGCCGCAGCGAGCGCTGCAAGCGGCTATTCGGGCCCGACATCGAGCACCACGGCCAGCGCGCGGCGCCGGGAGGGGAAGAGCCGGGCGCCGCCGAGTTGGAGCCGAAACGGGCTCAGCGCGGCGGTCTGCTCCCGAACGCAGCCCGCGAGTCGAGCGATGCGCCCGCAGTCGATGTCTCCGAGAAAGCGCAGCGTCACGTGGAGGGTTTCGTCGCGCACCCAGCGGACCGCATCGCCGGCCGGGCACTCGCGCAGCCGGTCGGCGACCGCTGCCGCCGCGCCGCGCGTGCGGTCGTCGAGGTCGATGGCGAAGAAAGCGCGCACGCGATCCGCCGCTTCAGCCACGCCCGCAGCCCTCTAGAGAATGGCGCTTCACGGCGGCCCTCCTCCGCCCGCTCGTTTCGCTCATCGCCGCGCCCACGCCGGGCCGATGAGTTCGACGCCCAGCAGCGTTCGCCGCACCCAGTCGAGCGCGACCTGCGAAGTCAAGATTCGGTGGCGGGTGCGGTCGAACCGGAACACGAAGGAATCGGCGAAGGTCGCAGCCTCGCGCGCGAGCGCGATGTGGACCAGGCCGACGGGCTTGCTGGCGGTTCCGCCATCCGGGCCGGAGATGCCCGTCGTCGCGATGCCGATGTCTGCGCCGAATCGCTCGCGCGCGCCCTCGGCCATCGCGCGCGCCACGGGGTCGGAGACCGCGCCGTGTTCTTCGAGCAGTGCGCTGGGCACGCCGAGCAGCTCCGACTTGGCGGCGTTCGAATACGCGACCACGCCGCCCGCGAAGTAGGCCGACGAGCCCGGGTTGTCGGTGATCCGCGAGGCGATCAACCCGCCCGTGCAGGATTCCGCGACGGCGATCGTCAGGCCGCGCTCGGCGAGCATCTGGCCGACGACGGCGTCGAGGGTCTGGTCGCCCTCGCCGTAGACGAGCGGGCCGAGGCGTTGCGCGATGGCGTCGCAGATCCGGTCGAGTGCGGCCTCGGCCTGCTCGGCCGTGGCGGCGCGCGCGAGCGGCCGCAGGTAGTTGTCGGGAAACGCGGTGCGGAATCCCAGGCTCACATCGCCCGACGCCGCGATGCCCTTCAGCTCGTCGTCGAGGCTGGACTCGCCCATCCCGAAGGTTCGAATCAGCCGCGCGCGCACCGCGAGCCCCTCGCCGCGGATGGCCTCGATGCGCGGTACGACCTGCTCGTCCATCATGCGCTGCATCTCGTTGGGGACGCCCGGCAGACAGAAGAAGTGCGCCGTGCCCTGGGCGATCGCAAAGCCCGGCGCGGTTCCGAGCGGATTGGGCAGGATCTCGGCGCCCTCGGGAAAGCGCGCCTGGCTGACGTTGTTCTCGGTCATCTCGCGGCCGCGCGAGTGAAAGAAGGCGCGGATCGTCTCGAGGGCGGCTTCGTCGAGCACGAGCTCGAGACCGAAGGCTTCGGCGAGCGCCTCCGCGGTGAGATCGTCGCGCGTCGGTCCGAGCCCGCCGGACACGAGCGCAATCTCGCTGCGCGTCGCCGCGCGCCGGAAGGCGTCGATCATCGCGGCCGGGTCGTCGCGCACCGAGGTCTGGAAGTGGGTCTCGATGTCGAGCCCGAGCAGCCGGTCGGCGAGAAACGACTTGTTGGAGTCGACGATCTCGCCGCGCATCACTTCGTCGCCGATGGTGAGGATTTCGGCCTTCACGGGGTTGCCCCCTGCGCGCTGCAGAAGAGCGCGAGCGGCGCGGTGAACAGCGCCGCGAGTGCGCCCGCGGCGACGTCGTCGAGCATCACGCCCGCGCCGCCCTCGAAGCGCCGCTCCGCCCAGGCGACGGGTCCGGGCTTCCAGATGTCGAACAGGCGGAAGAGCAGAAAGCCGGCGCCGAGCGATGCGATCAGCCGGGTGCCCGCGAGCTCGGCGCAGAAGAGCAGTGGGGTGAGGGCGATCAGCTGGCCGACGACTTCGTCGATCACGATTCGGCCGTCGTCCTTCTTGCCGAAGAAAGCTTCGGCGCGGTCGGAAGCCCAGGTGCCCAGCGCGAGCAGGGTGGCGGTGGTGAGCAGGAACAGCAGCGGATGCAGGGCAGAGAGGATGACGAATACCAGGACGCCCAGCGCGGAGCCGAAGGTCCCCGGCGCGATCGGCGCGTAGCCCGCGCCTCCGGCGGTGGCCAGAATTCTCGCCACCCCCTGTCCAGGAGTTCGTTCGGAGCCAGTTTCTGCTTTGGTTTCAGACACTTCTACGATCGACTCGATCGGGACCGCAGTCTGCGCGTTCCGCCAGGGGCCGCGACTGGAGGGCCGCGGAGCGATTCGACGCCGCGGCAGGGGGGCCGAGCGTCGGACTCAGAGTACCCCCGGCGCGCGCGAAGAGTCAATTGGTTGGGGCGAAAAAAAGGGGAAAGTCTTCGATTTCTGGCTTGGGGGGCGGTGCGGCGCGCGGGGTGGGGGGAG
>JAFDBP010000117.1 GCA_019313245.1 Deltaproteobacteria bacterium | reverse complement strand
GCGTCTCGCGGCTCGCGGCGGCGCGGCGCGCGTTTCTCTGTGTCGGCGGTTGCGACGGTCCGGATTCGCGCCGGTTTCGCCTGCGCGTGCGGAGAGTTCGAATGCGACCCGCATCGCGAGGGCGGGACTCGGAGCAGGCCGGTCGGGTATGCTGCCGCCGTTGGGGAAAAAGTGAGATGCAGCATGCGCCTTGAACTGGGTTCGTTTCCCGTCGACGACGTGCAGGAGTCGGATCGACTCTGCTACGCCGACGGCGTGCTCGGCGTGAACACCGAGGCGCTTCGGCAGCTCGTACTGGAGGGGGGCGAATTCGCCGACGTCTCGGTCCATCTGGTGCGACCCGGCGATCGGACGCGCCTGATTCACGTAATCGATGCGGCGGAACCCCGTTTCAAACCAGCTGCCGGCAGTTCGTTCCCCGGCTTCTGCGGGCCCGTCCAGATGGTTGGAGAGGGCGCGACCCAGCGTCTTGCAGGTGTCGCCGTCGTCACGACGAGCGATCTGGTGGCCGGTGATCCGGTCTACGCACCCGAGGCCATCATCGACATGTCGGGGCCCGCGGCGGACCTGACTCCTCTCTCACGCACCGTCAACGTGGTGCTCGAGCTCGAACCCCACGCGAAGTATCTGCGCCCGGACAATCCAGACGGCGAGCTGCAGAGCCTCGTCTACCGGCGCCAGATTCGGGCCACCGAGCTGAAGGTGGCCAGCCATCTGGCGCGCGCCACCGAGGGACTCCGCCCCGAGCGCGTGATCCCCTACGAGTTGGCGAAACCCGCTCGCACGCTGCCCCGAGTGGCGTATCTGTTGCACGACATCCCGTGGCTATACGGTGCGCTGCCGACATCGCCCCAATGCGAAACCTACGGGTCGCTGCCGACGCTGATGCACCCCAACGAAGTGCTGGACGGCGCCCTCGTTTCGGTCCGCGACTACGAGGGTTGCTCCAGGGATGCCACCTACTTCTACCAGAACCCGTCGATCCTTTCGGAGCTCTACCGGAGACACGGCGTCGATCTGGACTTCGTCGGAGTGGTGCTGTTCACCGGCGGGCCCGACATGGATGCGAAGCGGCTGGCCACCGAGTACGCCTACAAACTCCTGCGGATGCTCGACGTGCAGGCGGTCTGCGCCAGTTCCAGCCCCAGCGGCAACCCGTGGGTGGAGTTCATGATGTTCTGCCAGAGGTGCGAGCGCAGCGGCATCAAGACGATCCTGGCGATGCCCGAGGAGGTCGGCGCCCCCGACGATCACGGCTTCTCCCACTACGTCCCCGAGGCCGTCGCGATCGTCAGCACGGGCCGCGCCAGCCAGGAGATCGAGCTTCCGCGCGTGAGCAGCGTGATCGGGGGAAGCGCGTTCCACGAAGTGAGTGACCCACCGGTGGGCCCCGTGAGTGTGCCGTACACGTCCATCTTCGGGGCGTCGAGCAACATCGGGCAGAGCTGGCTGACGGCCAGAGAGTATTAGGGGGAGGCATGAGCAAGACCAGAGTCGTCCACTACATCAACCAGTTCTTTGCCGGCATCGGCGGTGAGGATCAGGCGGATGTGGGACCCGGTGTCGTGGAAGGTCCCAAAGGCCCGGGCCTGGTGCTGCAGAAGGTCCTGGAGGGGGCCGGCGAGGTAGTCGCCACGATCTACTGCGGTGACAATTACGCCAACGAGTTCGAAGAGAAGGCCCGCGATGCCTTCGCCGAGTATCTGAGCAGATACCAGCCCGACGTGGTTCTGGCCGGACCGGCGTTCACTTCCGGCCGATACGGAATGGCGTGCGGCCTCGTTTGTGCCGTCGCGCGGGAGCTGGGCATCCCGGCGGTCTCCGCGATGCACCCCGAGAATCCGGCCGTCGAGCTCTACCGCTCGCGGATCTACATCGCGCCGACGGCCGCCACGACGGCCGAGATGCTGGACTCCATCTCGCGAGCGTCCACTCTCGCGTTGAAGCTCGCGGGCGATCAGCCCATCGGCTCGGCAGCGGAGGAGGACTACCTGCCGCGCGGCCTTCGCTACAGCCGGGTCGCTTCCGACGATGTCGGCGTGCGAACCGTGGAGATGCTGATGAAGCGGCTCCGCGGAGAAGCTTTCGACACGGAGTGGCCCGTACCGAGCTACGACCGCGTGCCACCGGCGCCGCCGCTCGAGGCTCTCGGGCAAAGCACGCTCGCCATCGTGACGTCGGGCGGTGTCGTACCCAAAGGCAACCGGGACGGCCTGCAGTCGGCCCGCGCCACGCGCTGGTACGCCTACAGCATCGCCGGCCAAGCGTCACTGTCCGCCGAGGACTGGGAGTCGATCCACGGCGGCTTCGATACCGCGCACGCCAACCGGGATCCGAACCGCATCGTTCCACTGGACGTTCTCCGGGAGTTCGAGGCGAGCGGCGCCTTCGCGCGTCTGGCCGACACCCTGTACGTGACGACGGGCAACCAGTCCGGCCTCGAGAACGCGATCCGCTTCGGCGAGGAGATCGCGGATGAGCTGGTGAAGACCGGTGTCGAAGGGGTGATCTTCGTCGCGACCTGAGGCACATGCAATCGTTGCGGTGCAACGATGGCGAAGGAAATCGAGCGGCGGGGAATACCGGTGGCCCTGATCTCGGCGATCGCACCTCTGCCCATCGCCGTGGGTGCAAACCGCATCATCGGCGGACGAGCCATCCCGCATCCCGTCGGAGACCCGGCGCTGCCGGCGGACGAGGAGCGCGCCTTCCGGAAGATGCTCGTGTCGCGCGCCCTCGATACCCTCACCGCGGAGGTCCAGGACCAGCTCGTGCTGCCACTCGAAGGTCCGTAGCCCCCAAGTGCGGACGGCGGCGCGGGCCAGGGCGCACGTCTGGTGGGGTCGGCGGGGAGATGCTGGGATGGCGAGCGTAGGCCGCACATGGGCAACGCGATCATGAGACCGGTGATTACAGGGGCGCGCTACTTTCTGACTCACTGCAGCGGTCTGATGCGCTATGGATCCAAGCCCGCGCGAGAGATCTCTCGCAAGCCGGCGCTGTTGGGTGAGATCGCCTCCCACCTGCGAACCCACGAGCAATCCATCGGTTACGCCCCGAACCGGGTCTTCCTCGGCTCCATGCACCCCGATGAGCTTCGCTCGATCCCAAGGCCCTGGTACAGCAGGAACGAGGCGGCCGAACGGCGACAACCCCACGGCGAGGTCATGCCCGAGGAGGAGTTCTACGGGATCCTGAAGCTGTCCGACGACTTCGACCTGCTCTGGCTCGAAGAGAGCTTCCTGGCCGGAGTCCGCGAGGCTCTGTCGCGACACCCGCTGATCGATGCCTCGGAGCTGGATCGCCTCGGCGATGGGACGGCCGCGGCGGCGATCGAGAAGCAGACTGCCGATGCTGCGAAGGCCCTTCCCCTCCATCTCCCCGACGGGCGCCTCGTCGGATGCGTCAACCGGGCGCACGACGAGGACGATGCGCTGACGGCGCCGGTCATCCTGGAGAACCTCGCGTGCAAGGGCTCCGCGGCGATGGCACTCCGCACTCTGCTGCACGACGGGCAGCTGGATCCCGGAGGGATCGACTACGTGATCAACTGCGGCGAAGAGGCTGTCGGTGAGCGCTATCAGCGGGGCGGCGGAAACCTCGCGAAGGCGATCGGGGAGATGTGCGGACTGGACAACGCCACCGGTTCCGACCTCAAGGCCTTCTGTTGCGGCCCCGTACACGCGTTGGTCATGGCGGCGTCGCTGGTGAGCGCCGGCGTGTTCCGACGGGTGGCCGTCGTGGCGGGGTGCTCACTGGCGAAACTCGGTATGAAGTTTCAGAGCCACTTGGCTGCCCAGCAGCCGATCATCGAAGACACGCTGGCGGCCGTGGCGATCCTGGTCGGACCAGACGACGGCGTCAACCCGATCCTGAGGCTCGACTCCATCGGGCGACACAACATCGGTGCGGGCTCGTCCCAGCAGGCCATCTTCGAAAAGCTGATCGCAGAGCCGCTGCGCCGTTGCGGCCTGCGATTCGAGCAGATCGACAAGTACGCCACCGAACTTCACAACCCCGAGGCCACGGAGCCCTCGGGCAGCGGCGACGTACCGGCCAGAAACTACCGGCTCATCGGAGCGCTTGCGGCTCTGCGCAACGAGATCGACAGGTCCGACATCCAGCGCTTCGCGGAAACACACGGAATGCCCGGATTCTCACCCACCCAGGGTCACATCGCCTCGGCCGTACCCTTCCTGGGTCAGGCTGTCGACCTGCTGAGAGATGGTAGGATGCAGCGGGCGATGTTCCTCGCCAAGGGGAGCTTGTTCCTGGGAAGAATGACCCAGATGTCGGATGGGATGTCGTTCATACTCGAGCGGAACGAGCCCTGCGGGTGAGATGGGACGTTGGATCGGAGACGAACGCAGCGCAAATGGCAGCTGACGGGAGGAGGAGTGCCATGGAATTGAGTGGCAAGAAGGTGATCGCCATCGGAGAGCGCGACGGCGTGCAGGGAACGTCGATCGGCAACTGCGCGCGCAGCGCGGGCGCGACCGTGGTGCTGGAGATGACGCACTGTTTCGTCTGAACGGCGGCGGGCGCACTTGACCTGGAGGGTCAAGAGGAGATCAAGCGAGTCGTCGAGCGGGTCGGTACGGATGACCTGGTGGTGCTGTTGGGGACGCCCACAGCGGACAGCAGCAGGGTGTTCGCGATGACCGTGAGCGAGGGCGACCCGTCCTGGGCCGGACCTCTCGCGGGCGTATCGCTCGGACTTCCCGCCTTTCACATCACCGAGGCGGAGATCAAGGCTCAGGTGGATGCAGAGGTCTACGGCAGCGAAGTGGAGATGGTGGAACTGGTGCTCGAGGCGGCGGAGATCGCGGAGGCGCTCGGCCAGGTGCGGCGCAAGAACGCCGTGGCTTGATTTCACGCCGCCCTTCAGATTCATGAGGGTGCAGTCACTGTGGTTGGGATGGTCATTGCCCAGCTGGCCCGAGCTGGTCGAAAATTCGACGAGCCCCCGCGAAACCCCAAGAGGGCTATGTCCCACCGTAGTGACCAAGGGTCGATGAGGTGGAATCATGCCGGATGAAATAACGGTCGGTACGGCGACTGCAAAGCGAGGGGAACTCCAGAAGGGAATCATCAAGGGAGTCGAACTGAACACAACCACCCGTATCGACATTCCAGTTCTCGTCATGAATGGCCAGAGAGATGGACCGACCCTACTCATGGTTTCAACTCAGCACGGAATCGAGATACAGGGTGCTGAAGTGATCCTCAGAATCATGAGGGAAAAGATGAGTCCTGGGAATCTCAGGGGGGCCATCATTGGAATACCCGTAGAGAACCCCCTCGCTTTCATGCACCACCAGTATCTGTCTTGGATCGACAATCTCGATCTTGGTGGTGGAGGAAGTGATAGCCCGCTGACTGCTGACGAGCCCAACGGAAATGCGACGGAGAGACTGGCCTATGCACTCTGGCAAGAAGCCTGGAGACAAGCGGACCTGGTTCTCAATATCCACTGCAATACGAGGCCAGATTCGCTCTTCTTCACAGAAATCAATCTTGGAAACTCGAGCACGAGAGAGAAACTCGAGAAGATGGCCCAGGCTTTTGGTGTAACCAATGTGGTTGAGCGCGATCCCATTCCCGACGATGCGCCTGACACGCTGGCCAATTTGGCTGTGAAGAACGGAATTCCAGCCATCCTCATCGAACTCATCGACGGTAGATGGATATCGGAACCCTCCACCACGGTTGGTGTTCGTGGAATTCTCAATATCATGAAAGTGTTCGACATGATCGACGGCAAAGTGGAACCACAAGAAGACATTCCCATCATACCTGGTACTTGTACGTGGCGTGAAATGGTTCATGCAAATCGCGGGGGTCTCATCCGGTTTCTGAAGACTCCAGGTGACTTCTTGAAGAAGGGAGAGGTTTTCGCAGAAATCTACGATCTGTACGGTGACGTCCTGGAGCGAGTTGAATGTCCCGTGGACGGCTACATCTGGTCATACCCGTGTGGTGATATTCTGGGCACTTCAGGAAGTCTGCAGGCCGTTCAGACAGGCGCTCAAATTGCACATGTCTTCACGTCTGACCAACAGTGAAATCCCACTGGGGTCTCCTCGAGGCGCCATCCAACGCGGATTTGGATTCGGCGTTGGGAGGCGCATCACGACAGAAGCCGGCTTCGCGCCGGCCCGAGTGGAGGTACACCCGTCATGACGCCCAACAGTGAATTCGAACGAAGGCTCGCGGCCATCCGCGCCAGGATGGACGCCCGGGATCTCGATCTCTTGCTGATCTACTCGACACCCGGCTCGCTGCGCTTCGGACAGCGCGGACACGTGATGTACGTGTCCGGCCACGAGCCCTACTTCGGCGACACGATGTTGCTTCTGCCTCGTCGCGCGAGCCCGCCCCCGTTGCTCGAAATCGACGCTGCGAGTCACTTCTCGCGCCTCTCCACCTGGGTCGACAACGTGAAGCACGCCGGAGATCACATCCAGACACTGCACGCCTACCTCGACGAGCTCGGCCTGCCGAAGCCCAGAATCGGCGTGGTGGGCGAGTACTCCATGAGCCCGGCCCTCTACTCCCGCCTCATCGAGGAGACGAATGCCGACATCGAGGTGGCTTCGAGCCTTCTCGAGGAGGAACGCGCGGTCAAGTCGGAGTACGAGATCCAGTGCATGAAACAGGCGGGGGCCGTCGCGTGGCAGGGCGTGCAGGCAGCCGTGAAATTCGCCCGCCCCGGCGTGCGCGAGGCGGAGATCACGGGCGAGATCGAGCGCGTCTGCCGCGCCGCCGGCTCGCAGTTCTTCCCGCACTACACGATGGTCATCTCGGGATTCGATAACGATCACATCGATCAGTGGTGGAGGTGCGGCAGTCGGGTGCTCGAGCCGGGCGATCCCTGGCTGCTGGATTTCGGAACCATGGTCGAGGGGTATTGCTGCGATCTGTCCAGACCCTTTTCGCTGGGACCGCCTCCCGCGCGAACCCGCGAGGTGTTCGACGTGCTGCTGGAGTCGCTCGAAGCCGGGCGAAAGATGGCGCGGCCCGGCGTTCTCGCCTCCGAAGTGAACGCCGCCATCGGCGAGGTGCTCGGCCAAAAGCTGGACATGAGCGTCGACTGGCGAAAGTTCGGGCACGGCGTGGGGCTCGAAGTGCACGAGTGGCCCTTCGTCGGATACCACGGCATCGTCGACGATCCCGCCTACCGGGACGGGAAGCTCGAGGCCAACATGGTGATCTCGATGGAGCCCTCGATATTCCTGCCGGACACCGGAGATCTCCAGGTCGAAGACCAGTTCAGAGTCACGGAAGAAGGAGGCCAACGCCTGAGCCCGATTCCGCTGCAGATCTTCACGTGCGGGTCGGCGTAGACGTCCAATCCCGATTCGTCAGAGAGAGGAATTTCGAGAGCGATCTTCGGCCGGTCCGACGACGGCGATGTCGTCGAACGGGGAGCCGGTGGCGCCACGGCCCACACCGGACCCCCGCGCCCGTTACACCGAGGGAGTGACCATGCGACTGCAGCTCATGTCCTGGCCGGAGGTGGAGAGGTATCTGGAGGATTCGGAAGGCGTCATCGTGCCCATCGGCGCCACCGAGCAGCACGGCCCCAACGGGCTGATCGGCACCGACGCCATCTGCGCCGAGACCCTGGCGTGGCGATCCGCCGAGCTGACGCATTCGGCCGTCGCCCCCACCCTCTCGGTGGGCATGTCCGAGCACCACATGGCCTTCCCGGGATCGATCAGCCTGCGGCCCATGACCCTCGTGACCGTGGTGCGGGACGTGGTGCTCTCCCTCGCTCGACACGGGTTCCGCAGATTCTTCTTCATCAACGGCCATGGCGGCAACACGGCGTCGCTCGACGCCGCATTCTTCGAGGTCTACACCGAGGCGCCGCGCATCATGGATCGCGGCGACGAGCTGCGCTGCCTCACCGCCGATTGGTGGGACACGCCATCCGCCCTTCGCCTGAGCGAGGAGCTGTTCGGCGACCGGGACGGAGACCACGCCACCGCCAGCGAGGTCTCGGTGGCCGCTGCCGCCTGGCCAGACCACGTGAAACGGGTCGAGCTGGCATCCGATGGAGCACCCACCACCCGGCTCTTCGGACCGCGGGATTTCAGAAGGCGCTATCCCGACGGTCGCATGGGCTCGGCCTCCCAGCTCGCCTCCGTCCAGGCCGGTGAGCGCATCATCGACGCCGTCGCCAAAGACCTGGCCGAGGCCTATCGCGAGTTTGTCGAAGAGGAATGATCCGGCTCATCATCCTCGTCGGGATCGGCCGCTGCTCGAACTGAGTTCCAGTCTCGAGGAGATGAACGCTCCGCGGGGCGGGTCGTCGCGGTCGAACCATTTGCAAGAGAATTGCCGTTTCGGTTTCGGCCGCCGCTTCAATCGCGGGCGAGGCTTTCGACCGCCGCGCCGTGTTCCGCGCGGCTCAGCTTGTAGCGGCTGAAGAAATAGGCGGCGATCAGGTAGAAGGCGACCAGCACGGGCCCGTAGATCCAGCCGAGCCTGGCGAGTGTTGGAGCGGGAATGTCTCCCGCCCCGGCGTCGGCCGGGAACGACGCCAGATCCAACATGCTACCCGCGAGCCAGACGCCGCACGCGCCCGCCGCCTTGCCGGAAAAGGTCAGCGCCGACAGGATCAGGCCCTCGGATCGCCGCCCGCTCTTTCTCTGCTGCTGCTCGACGAGATCGGCCGTCATCGATCTCCAGATCCCGGACATCATCACCCAGACCACCGAAGAGACGAAGCCCAGAACGAACATGATCCAGAACAGAGCGCTGCTGCCATTCTCGGGGAAAAAACCCATCAGCCGAAGCGCGATCGGAGAGACGGACAGAAAAGCGCCGGCTAGCATCGTCCAGATCGCCAGAGTTCTCTTCTCGCGGCCCGCGGCATAACGCGGCAGAATGTAGATCGCCGCGAACGAACCGAATCCGAATGGAATGATCAGGATGGACATCTGGTCGCTCGTGAACCCCCAGAAGAAGCCGTACAGATAGACCCACAGCGCATCTTGCGCGACCGTCGCGGTCCAGTACGCCATGCCACCGATGATCATCACCCGCAGTGACGGGTTTCTCAGTACTTCGAGGGTTTGCGGCAGGAAATCCCGAGGGCGCGGTGTCTCCTGGTTCCTCGCGCTACTCAGCCTTGGGATGCAAGGATGCAGACCCACCGAGAAGGCGAAGATCAACAGGCCGATCAACACGGCGCAGATCAATCCCGCGTCGCGGTAGCCCTCGGGATTGAGCACTCCGTCGGCGTACTCTGGTGTCGGTTGCAACCAGATCGCATACATCGCGATCGACATCACACTCCAGACCACCCAGGTGCCCGACAGCTTGTAGGTGAAGAGGGTCGTTCGCTCCTCGTAGTCGCTCGTGAGTTCGGGGACCGCGGCGTTGCTCGGAATGTCGAATAACGTCATTCCGAGTCGGATCCCCACGCTGCACACCATCAGATACAAGAAGAGAGGGAGCTCTCCGGTGATTTGCGCTGGCGGAAACCAGAGCAGTCCGTAGAAGAGCGCGCACGGCACGATCGACGCGTAGAGAAACGGATGCCGTCGACCCCAGCGAGATCTCCAGTTGTCCGAGAGAAATCCGACCGCGGGATCCGAGACGGCGTCGACGACGAGCGCGATGGCGAGGGCGAACCCCGCGAGCGAGGCGGATAGACCCAGTACCTGGCTGTAGTAGATGAGTACGAAGTTGTAGACGCCCGTCTCGAGGATGCCCAGCCCCACGCCACCCGTGCCGTAGAGCCACCTCATCGAGCCAGTGTTTTGCGGACTCGCCACCATCAGTCGCCACCACCGAAGCTACTGGTTCGACACCACTAGCCGAAGGTTTACCGATGACTCGCAGCACCGAGCATACGAAATCACGAGCCAAACGCGCTCACACAGCCGGTTCGCTCCGCACGTCGATGACTTGTCCCAGCTTCTTACGGAGACTTGACTCCGCCCAGAATTCCCGGATCGCCGTGCGATCACGACCCGGGGATGTCCGACTCGAGCCCCCCTCGGTCGATTCGCAAGATCGTCTGGAGTAGCACATTGGCGCCGTTCGCCATGTCGTCGGGGTGGGTGAACTCTTTCGGGGAGTGGCTGATCCCCTCGACGCTCGGCACGAAGATCACACCGGTTGGAGCGATCCGGGCCATCTCCTGCGCGTCATGACCGGCCCCGCTCGGCATCTGTTTGGTCGTGAGGCCGAGTGATCGAGCGGACTCGTCGATGAGCCTCCGCACCCGGCTATCGGTGGGTGGTGGATGGTCGCCGACGTAGATGGGCTCGAACGCGACCTCGGTGCCGGTCGCCTCGCCGATCGATCTCGCCTGCGCCTCGATGCGCTCGAAGATGCGCTCGATCTTCTCGGCGGAGAGATCGCGGAGTTCGAGGCTCATCACCACGCGACCCGGAATGACGTTGGGAGCGCCCGGTTCCGCGCGGATGCGCCCCACCGTGCCCACCTGCCGGCCGGGCGTCCGGGTGACGATCTCGTTGATCGCGAGCGTGAGTCGGGCTGCGGCGACCATTGCATCGCGCCGCTTGTTCATGGGGGTGGTTCCAGCATGGTTGGCGGATCCATCGATTGTGATTTCCCACCAATGGATGCGGACGATGCCTTCGACGACGCCAATCTGGGTCCCCTCGTCGAAGAGCACCGAGCCCTGCTCGACATGCAGTTCCAGGAACGCGGCGATCTCTCCTTCCGCGTAGGCCGCACTGGCGAGTCCGTCTGGATCGCCGCCAATGGCGCGGAGGCCCTCGCGGATCGTCACGCCGCTTTGACTCACCATTTCCAGCGTCCGCGGGCTGAGATCGCCGGCCAACGCCGAGCTGCCCACCATGCTTCCTTCCTCGTCGGAAAAGACGATGACCTCCAGCGGGTGCAGGGTCGCGAAATCGTGCTGGTTCAGGATCTCGACGCACTCGATGGCGGCGATCACGCCCACATCTCCGTCGTATTTGCCACCCTGCGGCACGGAATCGATATGGGAGCCGAACATGATGACCGGCCTTCCGGGTTCGCTGCCTTCACGCCGCCCGATGATGTTACCCGCCGCATCCACACGCACGGACAGGCCGGCCTCGCGCATCAGCTCGGTCAGGTACTTCCGGCCCTCGATGTCGGCTTTGCTGAATGCCACCCGATTGACGCCGCCGTCTGGATGCTTCCCGAATTCGGCCAGCTTCAGAATGCGTTGCTCGATTCTCTGTTGATTCACGCGTATCGCTGACGGTGCGGCGGCTGCGACGACCAACAACAGCGGAATGGTCACGAAGCGCACGGAAGGTCCCCACGGCGTTGGCCTGTCTGCATCGACTGGTCCAGGTTCAGGATCAGTTTACGCAGCTTCGCGATTCACGGTCAATTCGCGCGGCAATCGTCGCCGGGCGATTTCCCTGTATTTTCGAGGCAGATCTGGGATTGCGCCAGAGACGGGTTCGCTGCAGACTGTGTTCTCCTTCACACAATTTAGTGTCGCCTGAGCTTTCACATCGAGCCCGGCGACGGTCCGAGAAATTCCCACTGTTTCGCGGTTCTTGACGAGGGGGCCTCAGCGCAACCGGAGCGCAGAGAGCGAGTTTCGGGTCGATGCGGCGCGGCGGCTCGCGCTTCTCTCCGTTGGCAATCGCGGCGGTCCGGATTTGCCCGAGATTCGCCTCGTTTGGCGGCCGGCATGGAGGCCGGCCGACAGATGCCGTGTGCGGCACAGCGGGGCATCTGGCGCCGGCGAAATCGCCTGCGTGTCCACGCGTCGGCAGCCTCCCATACCTGAAGCTGCGAGGGGCGCCCAGTTCGCAATGTTCAGATTTTCTTCAAAAAATATATACAATGAGATATTTCGTAATTATTTGTAAAATATGAATTTTTCAGATTATTGATGAGATTTTATAGATCTTGTAAAGAAAAAATCTTGACAAAATTCCACTCTTGTCCGATGCTGCAACCGTCTGGCCACGAGCCAACAGCCGCCGACCAATTCCGGTCCCGGCCCACAAAGACGAAGGGAGACAGTTGTGACCGCACTCAAAGCACTCATCTCGACAGCACTGGCAGCCGCGTTTCTCCTTGCCGCACCTGCTTCAACGTTTGCGCAACCCAGCAACAATTCCACGGGAACCGTTCTCGACGTATTGACCGCAACGGACGGGGCCCAGGCGGTCGTCGCAGCCGTCCTCGTGGTCGACCAGGCGGGCGTTCTGGACTTCAGCCTCGCCGAGCTGCTCGGAGACAGGAAATCGCAGGTCATCCTGCTGGCCCCGAGCAATTCAGCATTCGAGAACCTGCTCGGTCTCGATCCCGGCGCCCTGGACGGGCTCAGCGTCGAGCAGGTCGTGGACGCACTGCCGGGCTTGCTCCCCGAAGGGGTCGGAGCGGAAGAGGTGGCCGCCATTTTGCTGAAGCACGCCTCGCTACCGCAGCGTGCCAACAATCGGACGGCTTCGGAGAGCGCCTTGCTGGCTAACGGCTTCATCGAAGTCGCTGACGGGTCGGAGCTTCCGGTCTCCATCGGTGGAGCGGGCGTCAAGGTCAACTACGAAGCTACCATCGTGGCGCCGGACTTTCGCGCCAGAAACGGATTCGTGCATTTCATCGACGCGGTGATCCTCGACGGGCTCCTGTGAGACCGATCGCAAAGGGGCCGCGCCGTCATTGCGGGCGGCGCGGCCCCGCTGTTTCCACGCTGACGCGCACGATCTGGATTCGGCGAGCTAAAATTCGCCAAGCGCGGCGGGGCGCGGGGCTGTTCGAGGTATTCGGCGGCGCAACCCGAAACTCGCAGGTCGTCGAAACAGTCGAGTTCGCGCGACGCGCCGCAGAGCAGCAGATGAAAAGGACGCGTTGGCCGACCATGACCAAGAACGGCATGCCCGACGACAGATCCAGCCTCCAGGCGAATTCGGGAGCCGATCCCGCTTCTGGCGAACGCCCGCGGCGCTCGCGCCGGGAGAATCCGCTCTCACGAGGGCGCGAGATCCTCGAGCAGCGCCCCCGCTTCCACATCGCCTATCTGTTCTTTGCCATGTTTGGGGTGATCCTGCTACACGACTTCTGGGTCTCGCTGCGGGACGTCGAGAGGATTCCGTACAGCGAGTTTCAACAGCTCGTCGATGAGGGCAATGTCGCGGAGATCGTCGTGCAGGGCGACGTGATCAGGGGCGAGTTCAAACGCGATCGAGAGGGCAAGAAGCAGTTCGTCACCAACCAGGTAAACGCTGAACTGGCGGAGACCCTGCGCGCCAAGGACATCGTGTTTTCGAGTCGTCCGGAAAACACCTTTCTTCCGACCCTGCTCTCCTGGCTGGTGCCGATCTCCCTGTTCTTCCTGGTGTGGATCTTCCTGATGCGACGCATGGCGGGCCAACTGGGTTCGGGCGGCGGTCTGATGTCGGTGGGTAAGAGCAAGGCCAAGGTCTACGTCGAATCCGATACCGGCGTGTCGTTCGATGACGTCGCGGGCGTGGACGAGGCCAAGGCGGAACTCGCGGAGATCGTCGAGTTCTTGCAGGCGCCAGACGAGTACGGTCGCCTGGGAGCCCGCATGCCGAAGGGCGTGCTGCTCGTCGGGCCTCCGGGAACCGGCAAGACTCTGCTCGCGCGCGCGGTCGCCGGCGAGGCCGGCGTGCCGTTCTTCTCGATCAGCGGCTCGGAGTTCGTGGAGATGTTCGTGGGCGTGGGCGCGGCGCGGGTGCGCGATCTCTTCGAGCAGGCGCGCGCGCAGGCGCCGGCCATCATCTTCATCGACGAGCTCGACGCGCTGGGCCGCGCCCGCGCCGGCGGCCAGGCGGGCTTCGGTGGGCACGACGAAAAAGAGCAGACCTTGAACCAGCTCCTCGTCGAGCTCGACGGCTTCGACCCCTCGGTGGGAATCGTGCTGCTGGCTGCCACCAACCGACCCGAGGTCCTCGATCCGGCACTCCTGCGGGCCGGGCGTTTCGATCGCCAGGTGCTGGTCGATCGCCCCGACCGCGTCGGCCGCGTGGCGGTCCTGAGCGTCCATCTGCGCAAAGTGAAGACCGCCGCGGACGTCGACCCGGAGCAGGTGGCTGCACTCACACCGGGTTTCACCGGCGCAGATCTCGCCAATCTCGTGAACGAGGCGGCGCTCGTGGCGACCCGTCGACGGAGCGATTGCGTGGGCATGGCGGATTTTACCGCTGCGATCGAGCGCATCGTGGCCGGTCTCGAAAAGAAGAATCGCCTGCTCATCCCGCGCGAGCGCGAGGTGGTCGCGCATCACGAGATGGGACACGCGCTGGTGGCGGCGGCGCTGCCAACGACCGACGAGGTGCACAAGGTCTCGATCATCCCGCGCGGCATTGGCGCGCTCGGCTACACCATGCAGCGTCCAACCGAGGATCGCTATCTGATGACCCGGCGCGAGCTCGAGCACAAGCTGGTCGTGCTCCTCGGCGGGCGAGCGGCCGAATTCCTGATCTACGGAGAACTCTCGACGGGGGCCGCGGACGACCTGGGCCGAGCCACCGATATTGCTCGCAGTATGGTGACCCAGTACGCGATGGTTCCCGAACTCGGCAACGCCACCTACGCCGACAACGCCCCGGGTATGCTCCACAACCCCATGGAGGCGTTTCAGCCCCGGCGCTACTCCGAGGCCACCGCTCGCGAGATCGACGTCGCCATCCGCGCCATCGTGAACGACGCCTTCGAGCGCGCCTGTGAAATCCTCGAGCACAATCGATTGCTGCTCGACGAGAGTGCAGCCGCGCTGCTCGAGCGCGAGACGCTTTCCGAGCCAGATCTCGCCCCCTTTTTCGAGAGGGTCGAGCTGCCGAAGCCGCGCGTTCGCGTCAATGGCCGGGATGCAGTCGATCACCAGGAGGGAGTCCGGAATCAATGACCGAGCGCTCGTCGCAACTTCGGACCGCTTGGCTCGGACTCGTTTCGCTGACGCTTCTGGGCGCCTGCGCGTCGACCGGCACGCCTCCCCTCGAAGCCATGGATCGCAAGGTGGACCTCGAGCGCTTCATGGGCGACTGGTACGTGATCGGATTCATTCCCATCGCTATCCCGTTCTTCAGCGAGGAGGGCGCCCACAATGGCGTGGAGAGCTACCGGCTCACCGACGAGGGCGTCATCGAGACCACCTACACCTTTCGCGATGGCGGTTTCGACGGGCCCGAGAAGCGCTTCACACCCAAGGGGTGGGTGCACGATCATGAAACCAATGCCGAATGGCGCATGCAGTTCTTCTGGCCCTTCAAGGCGGCCTACCTCATCGTCTACCTCGACCCGGAGTACCAGAAGACCATCATCGGCGTACCCGACCGGAATCATCTCTGGATCATGTCTCGAGACCCGCAGATGAGCGAAGCCGAGTATCAGCGGCTGCTGAGCCACGCAGCGAGCCTCGGCTACGATGTCGCCAAGGTGAAGCGCGTGCCCCAAAGCTGGCCCTCCTCGCTACAGCCGGCCGATCAGAACGCCGCTCCGAACCGACGCTAGGAAGCAGTTGCCAGGCTGATTTGGCTGGTGATTCCCGTCGAGTGGTAGCATGTCCGGGCACCGCGAGGGGAGCCATGCACCGCACCAACGTCGCCGCCCTGGGTCTCTGCATGCTTGCCGCTGCACACACCGGCTGCGTGACCGCGATCGTCGCCACCTTCCAGCCGGAGAACATCGGCGGAGAGACGATCGTCTTCATCACGACCGACGCAGACGGAAAATCTCATGAGCGGGTGCTGTTGCCCATCGAAGACGACGGTCGGCTGTTCGTCGCCGCGAACCACTGGCCGCGCGCGTGGTACCACCGGGCGCTCGAGAACCCGGAGGTCAGCGTCACCCGCAACGGCGAGACCGCCGATTACCGCGCCGTCCCGGTCAGCCGAGAGGAGCGCGAGCGCCTCCTCGACGAATCGGGCTTTCCGCGGGTGGCCTACGTCTTCACGGGTTTCGCGCCGAGGCAGTTCCTCCGCTTGGATCCGCGCTAGGCCGTTCCGTCCGCACCTCCGGGCGCTCTCGATCCAGTTGAGCCGCGCCGTCGAAGTTCGTCGCCTGATCCCGGCCCGTCGCGCGGATATTCCCTGTTGTCACACCCGGGGGAAGCTCCTCGACGCGCCCGGAATTGAATCGAAATTTGTGGCTAGCTGCAGCCGAAGCCCCCGATTCCCGGCGAATCCCCTGTCTCTTCGCTGTAATTTCAGGCTTCCGGGCGCACAGAGGCGCTCGCGCGAGACTGCGCCCACCGCCATCTCGTCTCGACCTGTAGAGAATTCGCCCCCGCGCCGCGCGACAGCCCGAGAATTTCCCAGGTTTTCGCGGGATTCCGGCAGCGAGCCCCGAACGAATCCGCACCGGAGAAGGCAATTCTCGGGCCAATGAGCGGCCGCGGCTCGCGTTTCTCTCTGTTGCCGATTTGGGCGGTTCGCATTCGCCCCGGAGTCGATGACCCGTCCCCCACAAACGGTTCGGCCGCAATTCTGGGATTCCGACCGAGTCCGTATGCGTGGGCCGGCCAGCAGCTTGATTTCCTTCTTTGCGTGGAAGCGTCTGCTTCATCAAGTTGCCGCACGCGGAATCCGATGACAGTTGCTGTGGAACGCAATGTCGAGCGTTCCCAGAACGCGCGGTCCTTTGCGGGGAGAGGCAGCTCGGAGTGGAAGGCGACGGGTACATCGGTGGCGCAATTGCGGGGCTCGTGTACTTCGTGGCCGGCTACCGCATGCTCCGCCTCAGCTTCAAGACGAAAGAGAGTCCGGAACGGTTGTTGGGCGCAATGTTCCTGTTCTGGAGCATTTCCTACCTGTTCTGGTACCTCGGCCTTGCGTTAGATCAAACGCCGTTGATCACCCCGCTGATGGCCGTCGAAAACACCACGGACCAGGCCGGCCAAATCGCACTCGTCTTGTTCTTGAGGCTCGTGTTTCGCCGCGACGAGCGCTGGGCCGGTTGGCTCACCGCTGTGATGGTAGGCGCAATCGTCCTCGGAGTGGTGAGCAGCGCCTGGGTCGGAGACCTGGAGGGCATCCGGCCGCTCAGCAATCCCTGGTACCCGCTGTTGAACGTGCACCTCGTGGTGACCTTCTGGTTGATGATCGAGGGGATTCGTCACTACAGGATGGCGCGGCAGCGCATGCGGCTGGATCTGTGTAAACCGCTGGACTGCAACCGCTATCTGCTCTGGGGGCTGACCGGTGCCGTCTGGCTCGCAGTCGACTTCGGCGCCTTGGTCGGCGAAATCCTATACGAGGAGACGGGGGTGTGGTCTCCAACGCTGGACACCATGATCGGTGCGGGCGAACTCGTCGCGATCGCATTGATTTGGTTCGTCTTCTTTCCGCCGGGCGCCTACCAGCGCTGGATCGAGCGCAGTGGTTCGGCACCGCCGATCGGGGAGCGCTGACGCGTGGACGCGACACTCTTCGGCCTCGCGGGACCAGGTTCGCCAACACGACATTCTGATAGGTGATCATATGTTGCGATTCTCGAATTGCCGACTGGTCGCAGCTGTCTTGCCGCTGTGACCAGCCCCAGCAATTCGCGATAGAATCGCGCCAAGCGGATCTCGATGTCACAGATCGGGTTGTGCTGAAGCGATATCGCTGTTCCTGGGGTCGATCCAACCCGATACGGCGCGGCGGCGCGCGTTTCTATCCGTCGGCAACTGCGGTGGTCCGGATTTACACCGCGCGGCTCCGATCCATGCGGAGGGAAGCGAGCTGCACCGAGGATCGGTGCAGCTCATGAGCCTCCAGTCGTTCTAGTCGTCTCGCTCGTCTGCCTCGTCTTCTTCGACTTCGACCTCCACCTCGACTTCTTCCTCCAGCTCGAAACCGTCGCCGTCCTCGGTCTTGAAGGCGCACTCGAGCTTGAGCTTGGAGTCGCCGACGGCCGAGTGGTCGCACGTCGCACCGGACGCTGACGTCGCCTCGATGCCGACATGGGTTACGCTGAGATCTCCCACGTCTACTTCGATGTGCGTCTTGGCCCCGTCGACACACGACGCGTCTGCGGTGCCAAAGCCTTCGAGCTGGACTTCCACCGTCCAGTCCCCATCCCCGCAGTCGGCCTCGACGGACCAGATCGCTGCCGTCGCGAGTTGCGGCACGAGTAGCATCGCGAGAAGTCCGAAACTCCGAACTGTCCATGTACTGTGAATCACTGTCATTGTCTTCCTCGGTCGGCACCCGCAGGTGCGCGAAGAGAAGCCGCGGCTCACCGGGCGATCCGGTTGCGCCGCGATGGCTTCAGGGCGGGGTGCTGGGACCGGTGATCCGACAGAGCAAGCTCCGTGCCGAGCGCGCCGAGCTTGCGCTCGGGCGCCAAGTGCTCGGGATCGAAGCGGATGCAGCGAACGCTGCGGCGCGCCGCGGGCCATCCGGTGAACGCCGCGCCTTCTCGACGCCCGCGCGGAGGTTCACAGCGCGCACGGGCAGTCTCTCTCCCCGTGCCCTTCCCGCCGATTGGAATTTCCGGGCTGGAGGGGCATTCGAACGAGGCCGGCTCCGCAGCACCCGGATGTCT
>JAFDBP010000116.1 GCA_019313245.1 Deltaproteobacteria bacterium | reverse complement strand
TTTCCGCCGTGGACCAACGCGATGCCGGTTGGCCGGCATTCGCGCCCCGGTTCGAGACAGCCGGTCAGCACGCGGGGTGGCGCCGTGGGCGCTCGAGATTCTCTACGCAGCCAACTTCCGCGAGGGCGCTACCCTGATGCGGTGGCAGCTCTTGGGAGTCGCGTTACGAGCCATTTCCTGGCCGCTCGGATTCTTGCTCCTCTCGCGAGCGATGAACTGGATCTTCTTGAGCACCCAGGTACTTTTCAACGTGGCATATCTCGTGGCCACGTGGACGGGAATGGACCTTTGGGGCCTGGAGGCCGTAGGTGTTGCATTCGCGGGTGCTTACCTCGTGGTTCTCACGTTTCAGTGGGCTGTTGCGCGGCTGGCGATCGAGTTCCGCTTGACCCGGACGGTCCGAGTGACCCTCGGCGTGTCTGTGGCGGTCCTCCTGGGGGCGTGGGCCGCATTCGAGCTCGCCCCAACCGATTGGGCTTACGGGCTCGGGGTAACCGCTCTGCTGCTCTACACACCGTGGGCCCTTCACCGTCTGCTTCAGCGCATGGATTTGAGCCTCGCGGAGGCCTGGGCGCGCGTCGGCCGCAAGCTCCGCTAGCACCATGCGTCATGAGGCCGAACAGAGGCGTTCGTAAATCTGCGCATACCGCGGAACCAACACCTCCTCCAACCCGAGGAAGCGTTTCGCCGTAGATCGACACCGCTCGGCGACGTCGCGCTCCGCGAGTAGCGCTTCGATCTCCTTCGCGGCCTCCAGCGCAGCCTCGTCGCCACTGCGCGGAACGACGACGCCTACCCGCTCCGATGCGATCAGCTTGTCGTAGTCGCCGCATCCCGAGGTAGACACGACGGGCAGCCCACACGCGAGATACTCCGCCAACTTGATCGGGGAACACGACAGCTGCGACGGGAACCGGTGGCGAAAACAGAGCCCGACGTCCGCAGCGCTGAGGTAGCCTGGCACTTCGCCGGGATCGGCCGAGCGGACGACGTGCCGGATGCCGGCTGGTTCGCACAGCTCAGAAAACGCCGACGGATCCTCCGTGGTCAGCACGAGCAAGGTCAGCGGATCGAAAAGCCCCTTGGCCGCCTTCAGGAACTCAACCATCCCTTCGATGTCGTACCAGCCTTTGGCCTTGCCAACGTATACGAACACGGTGCCATCCAGCCGAAGCTGGCGCCGCAGCTTGTCGCGCGCCTCTCGCAGAGGACGGAAGCGCTCGAGGTCCACGGCGCATGGCAACAGATGGATCGGTTTGTCCCCGACCCATGGAGACACTTCGGTCTGCCGATGTCGACTCAGGACGCCTACCTCGTCTGCATGCTCGAGTGACTTCCGTTCGCCCCAAGCCGTGATGCGGTGTCCAAGCGAACCCTCTCTCCACACTCCCGCGTCGACGTATTCTTGCGACAGGGGGCCATCCGCATCTGCGAAAAGGCGCTTTCCAGTCAACCTCGCGGCGACTGCCGCGATCCCGCACGAGACGGAGGAGCGTCCATGCACGAAGCTTGCCTTGGAACGTTTGGCAAGCATGGCCGCGGTGATGCTGCCCACGCCGATGTCATAGAGCGTCGACAGCACTGCTGGGCGCTTGTGGTAGCTCAGCGGGTGCCATTCGATACCTCGGGCTCTTAGCGCGCTTTGTTCGTCGCGCTGTTCCGCCGGCGACATCCGCCATCGCGGTTGCTCGAAGGTCAGGAGCCCTATTCGGTATCCCTTGTCGGCGAGCGCCAGAAGGTAGGGAAGGCTCTGACTCTGGCACAGTGGGTCGCGCAGGCTCCAGTATGTGACGTAGATACTATCGAGACGCATGATTCTGCCGGAGTGTGTTGTCGATGAGTTGCGCGAGCCGCGGACCCTGGCGCTCGCTGCAGTATCGCGACTCGATGAGGCGGCGGCCAGTGGAAGCGAGCCGCGCCCGTAACTCGCGGGACTCGAGCAGCTTCTTGATGTGTGTATACCAATCTTGCTCATCGAGCGCGACCAGAGCGTTCTCGCCGTCGATGACGAAGTCGCGAGCCCCACCGACCCAGGAGGAGACACACGGTACACCCACCGACATGTACTGCAGCTGCTTGAACCCACACTTGCCCTGATACACAGGCGCACCGCGCATCGGCGCCAGTCCGATATCGAGCTCCTGGAACTCTCGAAGCTCGTCCTCGAGCCGCCACGACCTCGCGTGCAACGCGAAGCCGTCCAGGTCGAAGGAGCGATCGGCGCCGACCACGTGAAGCTCAAACCGATGTCCCTGGTTCCGCAGCCGACGGAGCGCGGGCAACACGAGCTCGAGCTGGTGAGCCGTCGAGTGGGAACCCACCCACCCGATCCGCGGAATCCGATGGCCGCCGAGCTCTCCCTGGAGCCGTCCGGGCAATGGGGTCCAAGTCGCCGACGAAACTACGGTAGGTACGACCTCGACGCTTGGGTTCACCTCCCTCGCTCGTTCTGCAAGGAAGCTCGACCCGGCGAGGACAAGAGCGGCCTTCCGCATCGTGTACCAGCACTTGGAGGGGCGCTTCAGGAGACGAGCCGCGAGTTGGTGTTTCGATCTCCGAAGGTCGTAGTGCCAAATGGCGTCGTCGAAATCAAAAATAAGGGGAAGCCCTCTGACCGCGGAGAGAATTCCCTCCACATAAGGGGGACCAATCAAGGAAGCCTCGCGTTGCACGAAGACGGCATCGACGTCGGCCACCCGAAGTGCGAGCGCAAGCCTCGAGAGCGAACGAGAGGCAAGATAGGTCGCCTTCTCCCATCGGTTTCCGCCCGAATAGAAGCGACTGAAGAAGCCCTCGTCGACGAACGGCTCGAACTGCACGCTCCAGCCCGCGGCTTCCAGATACGGAAACATCTGGGCCGCGCGAAAACGCGTTGCCGCAGACCCTTCCGGATACGCGGCAAGTGCTAGAAGCCGCCGTCGACTCTTCGGCATTCTCGAGCCCGCCGCGCGGCCTCCCCCATATTGCTGCTCGGCCAGCCGTAACGGTCGCGCAAAAAACGATAATGTGTGAGCACTTCGTCCAGCATGGCAAGGTTCTCGGCAGTATTAGTGCCGAAATTGTGGGGATGCCACCACACGTG
>JAFDBP010000115.1 GCA_019313245.1 Deltaproteobacteria bacterium | reverse complement strand
TTCTTGGTCAGGTCCGGGCTGATCTCCTCGAATGAGGCGCCGCGGTCCTTCGTGCGCAGCACCTTCTGCGTGCCGTAATAGATCACACCCGGCTTCTGTGGCGACGCTGTGACCGGTGCATTCCAGTTGGATCGGTAGCGAAAGTCCTTCGATTCCCTGCCGTACACATACTCAGTATACGGCTTGATCTCGCGGCCGAGCTCGTTGTCCGCGTTGTATTCGGTCAGCGTGCCGCCGATCGTAGTCGCGTAGACCAGCGTCGAATCATCCGGATCGAACGCGATGTGCGCGCTTTCGCCACCGCCTACCGCGAAGAAGTCGTCGCTGCCGATACCTCCGTCGTACGTCTCGCTGAGAATTGCAACCGTAGAGCTGTCCTGCTGTCCGCCGTAGATCCGATAGGGAAACCGGTTGTCCGTGTTGACGCGGTAGAATTGCGCGGTCGGCTGGTTCACGATGCTCGACCAGCTCTCGCCACCATCAAACGTGATCGTCGCGCCTCCGTCGTTGGCATTGATCATGTTCTTGTTGTTGTTGGGATTGATCCAGTGATCGTGATGATCGCTGTGTGGCGTGCTCTTCTTCTCGAACGTCACGCCGCCATCGATTGATTTCATGAAAGTCACATTGAGGACATAGACGATATTTTCGTCGACGGGATCCGCTGCAATGTGCATGTAGTACCAAGAGCGTGTCCACAATATGCGCGTGCTGTTCTTGAGTTCCCAGGTCTCGCCTGCATCGTCGCTGCGATACAGGCCGCCCTCAGGCGGCAGCGCCTCGACGATCGCATACAGGCGCTTCGGGTTGCTCGCCGACACGTCGACGCCGACCTTGCCGATGAATTCGGGCAAGCCCCCCGCCAGTTTGGTCCAGTTGTCGCCAGCGTCCGTCGATTTGAAGATGCCGCCCGCACGGCCCCCGGAAAGCACATACCACGGCTTGCGGCCGTGCTCCCACATTGCCGCGTACAGGATCCGCGGATTGGTCGGATCCATCCTGAGATCCGTTGCGCCGGTCTGCGCATCGACCTTCAGAACCTGTTCCCAGGTCTGGCCGCCATCTGTGGTGCGATACACCCCGCGCTCTTCGCTCGGCCCCCAGATCTGGCCCTGCACACCGACGTAGGCGATGTCGGGATTCTGTGGGTGGATCTTGATGCGCGAAATCTGTCCGGCCCTCGGCAGCCCGACGTGGGTCCAGGTGACACCCGCGTCGGTCGATTTATAGACGCCGTCGCCGTGACTCGTCGTCACACCGCGAATCGATTTCTCACCCGTGCCGACGTAGATCACATTGGGGTCGGAATTGGCGACTGCGATCGCGCCGATCGTTCCCACGTTGAAGTACTCGTCGGAAATGTTCTCCCAGGACAGTCCGGCATTCTCGGTCTTCCACACACCGCCACCCGTGGCGCCCATGTAGTAGAGCTGCGGGTTGCCAGGCACGCCGGCGACGGTCGTGACGCGGCCGCCGCGAAACGGCCCGATCATCCGCCACTCCATGACCTCGAGCAATTCCGCGGGAACAATTTCGGTCGCGAAGCCCACAGGAGCGGACATCGCCCACACGAGCGCAGCCAGCGCCAAGCTCGCCACAACGGGTCTCAATCGAGTCACTGGAATCGCCCTCCCGACATCGTCGTGATGGTTGCTCCACGATAGCAGCTGGCTCTTCGGGCTGCGCAAAAGCCCCGTTCGACTTTCCATCTCCGCCACCTCGAGGCCCGCGCGTGGCGTGCGATAGGCTGTGCGATGGCTCGATCGCTAGCTGGCGGCGCGAGCGGCCGAGGCGATCTACCGGGAGAAGCAGAGATGAAGAGTCACACCATCCACCTTACGCTGAACGTGCCGGCGCGCATGGATTTCGTCAACATCACCGATCGCGTGGCTCAGGCCGTGGCCGAAAGCGGTATTCGCGAAGGCCTGTGTCTGGTCAACGCCATGCACATCACGGCGTCGGTATTCATCAACGACGATGAACCGGGGCTACACGAAGACTACAAGCGCTGGTTGGAAGAACTCGCACCCTATGATCCGAGTCCGGAGCGATATCATCACAACCGCACCGGCGAAGACAACGGCGACGCCCACCACAAGCGCCAGATCATGGGCCGGGAGGTCGTGGTGGCAGTCACCGCGAGCATGCTCGACTTCGGACCCTGGGAGCAGATCTTCTACGGCGAATTCGACGGCCGGCGCCCGAAGCGAGTGCTCGTGAAGGTGATCGGCGAATAGCGACAGTCGACGGCAACCACTCCCGGGTGTAGCTGAGCGTCGATCATCAGGAGCAGAAGCGGAGCTTTGGTCTCGGCAATGCCCGATCACAAACGTCCGCGTAAGTGACGTTATCTGCCGGTCCAGCCCGGTCCGCGCACCACCCGGCCCGGAGTGGCGCCGGTGTGCTCTCCATCCTTGAGAACCTGCGTGCCGTTCACGAATACGTGCAACATGCCGGTCGCGTATTGATGCGGCTCGACGAAGGTGGCGTGATCCTGAATCTGGCCTGGATCGAAGACGACCACGTCTGCAAAGAATCCCTCCTTGAGTTCACCACGCCGATCGAGCCAAAGATTTTGACACGGCAATGCAGCCAATTTGCGAATTGCCTCTTCCAGCGAGATCAACTGCTCGTCGCGCACATACCTTCCCAGCACCCGCGCAAAACTGCCATAGGCCCGAGGGTGCGGGTTGCTCATCAGAAATACGCCTTCGGGTGCGAGCGAAGCCTCGTCAGAATTGAAACTCACCCACGGCAGAGCGAGCGCTTTGCGAATGACATCCTCCGACTGGTCGAAATACACCGTACTGATTCGGCTGCCGTCTTCGACGATCAGATCCATGGCCGTCATCTGAGGGTCTGTGCCGCGCATCTCCGCGACCTCGGCGAGCGTCTTGCCGGTCAAGGGTTTCAATTCTTCTGTCTTGAAGCCGACGAGTAGCATGTCAGCTGGCGTGACCCCCGCTGCATAATCGCTTTCCCACTCGCTGGACCCCTCCCGCATTTCACGCGCAATTCGCTCGCGAAGAGCGGGGTCTTTCATGCGCTCCAGCGAAGCCTCGAAACCGCCTTCCTGGACCCACGGTGGAATCGATGCGTTGAGTCCGGTGCCACTCGCCGGATAGGTATAGATGTCGGCCGTGATCTGCAGTCCAGCGGCCCTGGCGCGTTCGACCATGGCTACCGCTTCGTCAAATAGCGGCCAGTTGGATCGCCCGGCCGACTTGAGATGATAGATCTCGGCTCTGATCTCCGCCTCGCGAGCGATGGTGAGGAGTTCTTCGATGGCCTCCAGGATCTGGGCGCTCTCGTCTCGTATGTGCGAAACGTAGATACCGTCATATTCGGCAGCCACCTCCGACAGCGCGATCAATTCATCGGTCTTCGCAAAACTCCCGGGCGGGTAGATCAGAGACGACGCGACGCCCAACGCACCGTCTTCCATCGCCCGGCGCACCAGGCTGCGCATCTGGTCGAGCTCCTCCGCTGTCGGCTCACGGTCTTCGTGTCCGATCACGTACCGGCGAGGCGTGGCGGCACCGATGAACGAGGCCACATTCGGCGAGATGCCACGTCGCTCGAGATATTCCAGGTACTCCGCAAGCGTCGTCCACTCGATGTCGTAGCGGATATCGGTTTGCAGCCGCGCCATCTCTACCTTCATCTCGTCGTTGAGCGGCCCCATCGACTCTCCCTCGCCCATGACTTCGAGGGTCACGCCCTGGCGAATGTCGCTCTGCGATCGACCGTCTTCGATCAGCGATTCGTTCGCCCAGGACATCATGTTGACGAAACCCGGTGCCACGGCGAGGCCCCCGACATCGATGTCGATCGGCGCCGTCACCTCACCGATATCGCCAACCGCAGCGATCGTGTCGTCGTCGAACGCGATATCACCCGTATAGGGCTTTTGACCGCTGCCATCGTAAATCGTGCCACCGCGAAGGATCACGTCGTATGAAGTAGGCGAAGCGCACGCTGCCATAAAGCAACAAATCATCGCGCTCGCAGTCACTAGACCGATGCGCCCTTTTGCATGCATGAGTTTCTCCTCTTGAAACCTACACGAGCGCCTCGCGCGGTTTTGACCGGCTCTTTTCGCGCTGAAGTTTTGAGCTCTCAGCGACATGCTCCCGCAAACGACTCGCGACGAAGTGTACTTCGTCGAACCTCTTCACACACTTCGAGAACGCTTGCGTTTCCTGGAAAACGAGGCCCTGGAACAGCGGCTCGAGGCGGCTAGCGAGCGAGAAGATCGGCGGATCGACTCAGTGCGGCCAATTTGGCGAGAATGGTTGCGGATTTGCTCCCCAGCGATAGGGATTGCGATATCGCGCCGAGAACAGGATGATGAGGCGGTCGTTCCGGTCCTCATCTCGATCCGTGCGGAGGCTCCTTGGCTGTGCGCAATAGCTCGAACGGTGCACCCCATCTCCTGCAGGGTATTGGCCTCACCGCAGCGATGGCATTGATCGTCACGAATGCGGTTGGGACGGGTGTATTCCTCAAAGCGCGAGTCATGATCTGCAACGTCGGTACGCCAGGGATGGTGTTGCTGGCTTACGCAGTGGCCGGTCTGTACGTGTTGGCGGGCGCGTTGATCTATGCGGAACTGAGCACGCTGATGCCGCGCTCCGGCGGAGCGTACAACTATATCGGCGCCGTATACGGCAGGCTATGGGCGTTCCTCTACGGCTGGATGGAGACGTTCATCGACGGTGCCGCATCGATGGCCGCGCTCGCAATCGTGTTCGTCATATTCTTCAACGATCTGCTCGGGGGAACTCTCTCATCTGGTGTGTCTGCCCTGCTCGTTGCGGCGACCCTGTTATTCGTCACGATCCTCAACCTGGCATCCGTTCGGGCCAACGGATCAATCATGACCGCAATCACCGGGCTCAAGGTGGTGCTCCTGATCGGTATTGCCGGCTGTGCCTTCTTCTTCGGGGATGGATCGTGGGCCAACTTCGCGTCGAACAGCGCAGGTGGAACCTGTGAGGGCGTACCGGCGGGAGCGCGCGCAGGTTTCGCTGGCTTCGGAGCTGCCATCATCGCGGCGATGTGGAGCTATAGCGGTGCGACGGCCGTGATCGTGGTCGCTGAAGAAGTAAAAGACCCGAGCCGAACGCTGCCGCGCGCATTATTCAGCTCCGCGCTCGCTCTCATCGGCCTTTACCTGCTCGTCAATGCTGCGTATTTTTTCGCGCTGCCGGCGAGCGCGGTCGCGAGCGTCTCGGAATCGTCCTCGGTCGCCGGCGCGGTCATCGCGCGCGTCGTCGGCGCGGCCGCTTCGACACTCATGGCTGCAGGGCTGATGCTCTCTACGTTTGGGGCTTTGCACAGCACCGTGTTACATATGGCGCGCTTCCCTTTTGCGATGGCACGAGACAAATTATTGCCTGCCGTGTTCGCGACGGTATCCCCGAATTCTCGCGTTCCGACCCACGCGGTGATGCTGCTGGGTATCTGCGCCATTGCATTCGCGATCTCCGGCACCTTCGACGTGCTCACCGACATGATCATATTTGCGGTGTTGATATTCGACTTCATGGCAGTGGCGGGAGTGTTCGTTTTACGCAGACGAATTCCTGTGACGGCACGTAGCTATCGCGCGTGGGGTTATCCCTACTTGCAGGTGGTCTACCTGCTGGGGATCGCCTGCCTGACGCTCAACACGTTGTTCGCCATGCCCGGGCGGTCGATGGCGGGCTTGGGCCTGATCGCGCTAGGGCTGCCGGTGTATGCCTATTACGCGCGCGGGCGGCCTCCGACGCGAATGGAAGACTGGCTCGACGGGGGATGACGGCCCTCGACAATCAAATCTCCGCTGACAATTGGTACGTACTTGGTGTATTTCGTCTTCATCGGCACAAGGCTGATGACGCAACGTGTGCTCCCGCGCGCGGCGTTGGGCAAGGCCATCGCGTACACAAGCAGTCTGTGGCCGGGACTCGTGCGGTTCCTCGAGAACCCGAAGATTCCGCTGGACACGAGCGAGGTCGAGAGAGCGCTGCGCGGTAGAGATTGACTTGCCAGCTGCGAAGAAGCCAGAATGGCCGAGGATTTGCGCTTCAATTGCTCATCCTCAGGGTTGTCTCATGAAGATGATGGATTCATTCGAGAAACACCTCTGGACGGTCCTGGTTTCGCTGACGCTCGTTTGGGGCTGTGCGCAACAAATTCCCGATGACGAGACCGTTGGTACGCCGAGCCAAGCGATCGACGGATTGTCGATCGGAGATGCCGTGGTTCCGATGCGGGACGGCGTTCGACTATTTGCCGATGTCTACCTGCCAGAGGGCGACGGCCCCTTCCCGGTGATCCTGGTTCGGGTGCCGTATGGGAAACGCTCGGACTACATCTTCATGCCCGCTTTCGGTCGGTTCTGGCAAGAGCGGGGATACGCCTTCGTAGTCCAGGACGTCCGGGGGCGGTTCGGTTCGGAAGGAACGTTCACCCCCTTTTCCTACGGCGAGGAGAGTTTCCAACCCGGACAGGAGGTCGTGGACGCCTACGACACGCTCGACTGGATCGCAGCGCAAGGCTGGTGCGACGGAAACATCGGCATGATGGGCGAGTCGTACTACGGATTCACCACGCTCGCCGGTGCTTGGAGCGGCCACCCCGCGCTCAAGGCCATATCCCCCGCGAACATCAGCGTCGCGCGGGAGAGTCGAGTCTTGGACGGCGCCTATCCGTTGCAGGCGGGTGGCCTGTGGACCCTGGAAATGGACGACATCGAAAGAGGCGAGTATCAGGATCTATCCGACATCGATCTCTCGCATCTGCCGCTAATTGCGATGGGCGAGGCCCATGGCCTCCGCGATGTCCTGTGGCGGGGCCGGATCACGGATTACCTAAAGCGAAACGTCGGCTGGCGTGATCGGGTAAATCAATTCTATGCGCAGATTCGGGTGCCCGCTCTCCACTTCGGCGGTTGGTACGACACATACACTCGGGGCACCCTGATCATCTGGGAGGGCGTGAAGACACACTCCACCGATGAAAAGGCGAGAAACTCCCAGTGGTTGGTCATGGGACCCTGGGATCACGAACACATGACAATACATCTCTCGGGCCAGGATGGAATGACCCGGATAGGACGTCTGGAGATCGGTGATGCCGCCGTGTCGACCTATCAAGAGCTGCTGGTCGAGTTCTTCGATCATACACTTCGAGGGCTCGACAACGGTTTCGACGCCCGTCCGCGCGTGCAGTATTTCACCATCGGAGACAACGCGTGGCGTTTGGCCCAGCAGTGGCCGCCCGAAGCTGTGCAGGCGACGCCAATGTACTTCCACAGCCGTGGAAGCGCGACTACAGACTCCAGTGACGGACGGCTGGATTTTGCGCGCCCCGGCGACGAGCCGGTCGACACGTATCGCTACGACCCTCGGGATCCGGTGACCATTTCGGCAGAGATCAATGTCTGGGAGAGAGGGGTCAATATGGTCGATCGAGCGAAGGTGCCAAAGCGCCCCGATGTGGTGGCGTATACGAGCGCTCCACTCGAAGACCCACTGGAGTTGACCGGACCGATCACCGTCAACCTGTACGCATCTTCGACAGCACCGGACACCGATTTCACCGCGGCGCTCGTTCACGTGTTCCCCGACGGATACAGCCTCTTGATCCAGGAGGGAATCCTTCGCGCGAGCTTCCGCGATCGGGATGCGCTGCCGTCACCGATCGAACCGGGTGCGGTCTACGGCTTCGCGATCGACCTCTGGGCGACGAGCTACGTCGTGCCTCCGGGGCACCGGCTGCGTGTGGAAATCTCGTCCAGCAACTTCCCGAGGCTCGCGCGCAACCTCAATACGGGCAACGAATTCGGCACGAGCGACGAGATCGCGGTCGCGGATCAAACCATCTATCACTCCAAGGAATATCCATCTCACGTCTTATTGCCCGTGATGCCGCGTTAGGCAGTGGTTCGTGGATCTGCTGCGCGACTTCCCGCTCCCCCGATCACGGATCACAGTGCGGATCTGGGGTCCGTAACCACGAGCCGCTCCAGCGGACGAGCCGGTTGGTGGAGATCTCCTTGTCTGGATCTGGGAAGGTCCGGGGTGGATAACCGCCCCGGGTTACTCGGCAGCTGCATACTCTGGAGCGATCGATCAGGCGTTCCGTTGACTAGCTGAAGGGTGGAGAAAGAGCCTCGGCGTTAAACGACGCTTCGCTCACGCCTCCGCGGCAAGCTCGGCCCGCAATAACCGAAGGCGACTTTCGAAATCTTCCCAGTTGAAATAGCAACCGATCAGATCACGCTTGCCCTCGTAGGCTTCGCGCCCGTGCAACACTCGCCAGTTGTCGAACAGCAGGAGTTCGCCAGGCAGGAGTCTGCGCTTCAGTTGGTTGTTCGGATCCTCGATCAAACGGTTGAACGCCCGAAGCGCTTCGTAGAAGGCGGCCATCTCCTCGTCCGGCAACCTGAACGGCGCCCGATCGTGATTGTTGTAGGAGATTTGGGCGAGCCTGCCCGCCTCGTTGAGACGAAACACCGGGCGGCGCGCTCGCAGGTGAACGCCGTCGCCCAGGTATTGGCCCAACACCTCGACGGTTGACAGCAACTGAAAAGCTTTCGGATTCGTTTGCTCGAGGATCTCGGCCACCCGAAAGCCGTCGACGAAGGTGTTCTCGCCCCCGGAACCCTCGAAGCGTATGCAGTGAAATAGCATCAGGCCTGGTGCGTCCATCACGTAGGTGCCGTCCGTGTGCGGCGTGATGGCGAGGGTGGTGTAGCCGGTGTCGGCGAATTCTCTTTCGTCCGTCGCCCCCCAGAAGCCCCCGAATATGGTGACGCGTATGTAACTGATGAGCTCGGCTAGCCTCTCGGTCGCCTCTTCGGTGGGGGGCGTTCCCCTGACAAAGCACAGGCCGTAGCGTTCCACCTTTTCGAGTAAGCGCAGCAGGCCGTCCGACCCTTCCTGGTGCAGCTCCTCAAAGCGCACCGACGGAAGCTCCTCCTCGATGCGCTTGCCGTCCCAGAGTACCGGGCTCGTGTAGCGCGGCTCGAACGCATCGCGGCGCACCTCGGCCGTCGCGAGGAATGTCGAGGGGTAGCGGCTCTTGTGCGCATCTCCCTCCCAGTCCACCTCGACCCAAGTGCCGTTCTCCACGAGCGCTAGATTGGAGGGGCGAACGTCAGCCGGAATCGAGAAGGTGTCCACCATTCGCTGCAAGGTGTGGGGGTGGATGCATTCTGAACACTGGCAGTGGTCCCTTAGCCAGAACCACGGCACGTGCGTGGGACCGCCGCCGTCGCGCCAGCGGAGTTCGACAGCGCCTGCGGCTGCTTGAATTGACTCCAGTAATCTCGACATCTGTGTGCAACCTCAAGCGGTTTCGGAGGCGCAGGATTGTACCAGTGATCCCCAGGAAAAGGAACCCGTTCTTTTGGCAATTCCCGATCTCATAAACCGAAATTGATGCCTCGTGCCAGCGGCAATTCCTTGCTCCAGTTGGCCATCGCGAGAACTAATCTGCGTTCGAGTAGATCACCCAAATCTTGGTATACCCATTCGATTCCCAGATGCCCTTCCACTCCTTGGGTATGGTCACGGCTTCACCAGCATTGACGACCTGCACGGCTCCATCCGCGGAAGTGAGCGTCACGCTACCTTCCAGGAAATACATGAATTCATCGACGCCATAAGGCTTGTCTTTGTATTCTTCCCGCTCTCCGCCGGACCTATACATGCCGGTAAAGAATTTCTCATCACTCGATTTGAGTGTCGTCACTGAAAGCGTCGTATTACCTTTGCCATGATCTTCTTGCTTCATATCTGGTCGAGCAAAGATCTCCCCACGAATATCTGCTTTACTCATCTTCGCGGGATACACGACCTCTTGGTTCTCTGCGAGCGACACCCCCGGTGCGGTCATGATTGCCAAGAACAAGAGAAGGTCAGCGATTCGCCTCATTGTCATTTTCCTCTATGCAGGTGATAAAATATTCATCACTTGTATTGGCGGGCACCAAGCGGTCCAATTATGGATCGTCAAATCTTCTAGCGCCTGCCGGAGCCCCAGCAGAAGACTATGAATCGAGGCAGAGATTGTCGAATCGCCGGATGCCGCCATGATTGCCTATCCCAATGCAGTGGCGTTTTCGGCCGAACGTCAGGCGATAGTCGATTGGGGCGAATCACTCCACAGGGAGATCTCGATCGAAAAGAGTGGAGCAATTCTGAATTTCGGTTTCGTGATTTCAGGGCCATCGATTGCCCGATCAACGAACGGGCAGGATCATTCTCATCGCTCATCGTTGCGGCGCAGCATCTCGATCGAGTTGCTGCCTGATCGTCCCGCTGCCAAGCTCGCAGCCATACCCGTCGCCCAGGCCGTGCGTCATCTCCTCGTACTGAGAACGCTTCACACTGGATCATTCGCACGCAAAGCGCCAGTTTCGGCAGAGCGCGGATCCCACGGTGCTATCTTGTCGAGCCACGGCTTCAGTCGGGCGCCTGTTCGACGTCAGCGCCCGGGTCGAGCCACGCAGAGGATGAATGCTGCGTCTAGAGCCCAGGTAGAATGATGAAACCCACTGCTAGCGAAACGTTGTACGAGCGGGCCTGCCAGGTGCTGCCCGGCGGGGTCAGTCGCAATACGGTCTTCAGGACGCCGCATCCTTTCTACGCCGATAAGGCATCCGGCTGCCGGGTTACGGATTTGGAAGGAGTCGAGCGGATCGATTTCTCCAACAACATGGCCGCTCTCATCCACGGTCATGCCCACCCGGCCATCGTCACCGCCGTCAGCAATCAACTTCACCGGGGCAGCGCCTTTACCATGGCCACAGAGGCCGAAGTCTCCTTCGCCGAGCATCTGTGCAATCGCTCCCAGGCCTTCGACAAGATACGCTTCATGAACTCCGGCACCGAGGCCGTGATGGCGGGTCTGAAAGCGGCGCGCGCCTTCACCGGGCGCTCGAAAATCGCGAAGGTCGAAGGCGCCTATCACGGCGCCTATGATTACGCGGAGATCAGCCAGACGGCCTCACCGGCGAACTGGGGCCCACCCGAGCAGCCATCCCGCGTGCCCGTGGCCATAGGTACGCCTCAGGGTGTGCTGGATGATGTGATCGTCATTCCATTCAACGATCGCGATACGGCCGTCGCCATATTGAACCGGCACGCGGGCGAGATCGCCGCCATCCTGCTGGATCCCATGCCGCATCGAGTCGGATTGATCCCCGCAGAGCGAGACTTCGTCCACGCATTGCGTTCCTGGAGCGATGTGAATGATGCAGTCTTCCTCTTCGATGAAGTCATCACCTTTCGGTCCACCTACGAGGGCGCCCAGGCCTGGTTCGATGTCCAGCCGGACTTGACCGCTCTGGGTAAAGTGATCGGTGGCGGTTTTCCCGTCGGGGCGCTGGCCGGGCGCGATGAGATCATGCGGGTGTTCGATCCCCGGCAGGACGAGGTGCCGTTGCCGCATTCGGGGACATTTTCCGCCAACCCCATCACCATGACCGCCGGCCGTGTAGCCATGGAGCTGTTCGACCAGGCCGCCGTGGAACGCTTGAACGCCCTGGGTGACCATGCCCGGCAGGCGATTCGTGAGGCCATTGCCGAGGTGGGTGTTGGCGCCTGTGTGACTGGTGGCGGCTCGCTGCTCCGCATTCACCTCAAGCCGGAGAGCCCCACGAACTACCGCTCTGCCTATATGAGCGCCGATGAAGCCTCTCGGGTAAAATTCCTGGTAGACCATCTTTCGGATCATGGCATCATGCTGATCAACACCTGCACGGCAGCCTTGTCCACCGCGATGACCGAGGCAGAGATCAATACACTGGTGGGAGCCTTGCGCACGGGATTGATCCAGTTACGGGGGCACATCTAGCATCGATTTTCGAAGGCGGATGATCTCATGACGAGAGAAACAGCGAATCAAACGGTGGACCTGAAAACCGTCCTGGAACGCCATGGGTACTCCGAAGAAACCCGTCGCATCATTCGACGCGAAAACCTGCTGCCGGAAGGGCTGCTGAACCGCTTGCAGGCCGCCTATCCCCAGTATTCGGGGATTTACGATACTGCACCGCACCTGTTCACCGAGCAGGAGAGCTATACGGGGCTCAAAGGCTTCCGCCGGATCGTGAACATTCTCGAGGCCAATGGCGTCGAGATCGGCCATATCCCGGAACGGGAATTGTTCATCCGGATCTATCGTTTTCTCGCGACGCGGCACATTCTGAACAGCATCGACTGGTCGAACTTCGAGGAGGACTCGCTATTTCAGTTGGTGATCCCGCAGCCGGGCATGATACGGGCAGAGACGGAAGCAGCCTATCTGCGCGCGACCGGCGACGACGAGCGCGAAGAGATCGTGCGGGCCTACCACGAGCGGACCAATCCCCACGACGGAAAACAGCTTCTGAACAAACCCTGGTTCGAGAGCGAAACCGGTGACGTGGAGATCCTGGAAGGGGTGCAACACAAATACCCTCAGACGCAACTGGTCTTCGATAAGACCACCCAGCATTGCTTTGCCTTCTGTACCTATTGTTTTCGTCACGCCCAGGTCCGCGGGGACGAAGACATGTTCCTGCAGGAAGATATCGACCAGATTCACCGCTATCTGCGCCAGCATCGGGAAGTAACCGACCTCCTGATTACTGGAGGTGACGCGGGCTTCATGCCTCTGGAGCGCCTCCAACAGTATGTGCGCCCACTGCTGGATGATCCGGCCCTGCGTCACGTGCAAACCGTGCGTCTCGGGACCCGCTCTCTGTCATATCGTCCGGAGATGATCATCCAGCCCCGCTATGGACGCATGCTGGCGCTGTTTGACGAACTCCATGACAACGGCATCCAACTGGCCTGGATGGCTCATTTTTCGACGCCGCGGGAGCTGCTCAACACCAGCACCATTGCGGCCATCCGCCGCCTCCAGGCCCATGGGGTCGTGATTCGCAGCCAGAGTCCCATCATGAACCACGTCAGCCTGTTCACCCATGCGGATGGGCGAGTCGACGTGGACAGATCCGCACAGAACTGGATCGACCTCGCCAACATCATGAATCGATTGAACATCGGTTTTCATTCCATCTACTGCGCGCGACCCACGGGAGAACATCATTACTTCAGCGCGCCATTGGTCGAGGTGATGGACGTGTTCAACAAGATCTACCGATCCCTGGCCTCCATCAATCGACCGTCCCGCCATCTGTCGATGACCACCTCCGCCGGAAAGATTTCACTGATGGGTTTGACAGAAGTCAACGGCGAGACCGCCATCGCGATGAAGTTTACCGAAGCGCGCAATATGGAATGGCTCGACAAGGTATTTCTCGCCAAGTATGACGCGAGAGAAAACAACGTCGGATCGTTGACACCCTTCGATTCGACCGACTTCTTTTTTGCCGCCGAGTTGAAAAAAATCGAGGGGGAGCTCGCGGCGGCTCTGCGCCAACGACGAAGCCAGGGGATGGAACTCCGGATCTAGAACACTCGCTCGACTTTGCCGACACGGAGGATGTTGGATTCGCCAGCGCCGAGTGAACGATCCGGGTGAACGAAGGAAGATGAGACAATGTACGACGACTTGAAAGGCAAACGCGTGGTCGTCACCGGCGGCGCCAGTGGAATCGGATTGGCGGTCGCCAGGCGATTTGTCAGTGAGAATTGCAAGGTGGTGATTCTCGATCGAAACCAGGAGGCCATCGATACCGCCCGAGCCGAACGACCCGAGTTTGCTGACGGCATTTGTGCGGATGTAAGCAGCCAGGATGAAGTGAAAGCAGCATTCGAGCAAATCGATCAACTGATGGGCGGTTTGGATATCTTGATTTCGAATGCAGGTATCAGTGTACGCAAGCCATTTACCGAAGTTGACTATGCCCAGTGGTCGAAAATCATGCGTGTCAATCTAGACGGAATGTTCTTTTGTGCGAGAGCAGCCATTCAGCGCATGGAGCCGCAGCGATCGGGAGTGATATTGTTTACCGCATCGACGAGCGGGCTAGCAGCAAATCCCAACTATGCAGACTACAGTGCATCGAAAGCCGCCATCATCAACCTGGCCAGAACCATTGCATGGGAGTGTGCGCCCTGGCTCAGAATCAATGCGGTCTGTCCGGGTTATGTAATGACGCCGATGCAAAAAGCCGAATACACCGCTGAAATGATCGACGAGGTCAACTCCCATATCCCGATGGGACGTCATGCCAACCCCGAGGAGCTGGCTGCCGTATACGCCTTCCTTGCGTCGTCCGAAGCATCCTACATTACGGGCACGGCAATCATCGCAGACGGCGGAGGGATCGCGTAAAGCAAATGGTAACGGCGACGGTTTTTAGGTGATTGCGTCACGCAGCAAACAACTCGAGACATCACAAGCAGGAGGAATGCCGTGTTGCACTTCGGTTATGGATCAAACTTGAGCATCAAGAGTGTCCTTGAAGACCTCAACCCGAACGCCAAGTTCATCATGAAGGGATTTCTGCCCAACTTCGAAGTTTCGTGGCCAATGTGGTCAGAGACAGAACAGGCGGGCTATAGCGGCATCATGGAAGCGCCCGGCGAATTGGTTCACGGTGCGCTTTACGAAATGACCGAGCAAGAACTCATTGCAATGGACAATCTGGAGGATTGTTACAAGGACACCTACAAAAGGGAAACTTTTCTGGTGTTGGGTGAAGACGGCAAATGGCACAAAGCCGATCTGTATCGGGTGATCGATCCCAAGGGCCCCTTCCCTCCTGCGCGGAGTTATGTGGAAATCATGCTCGAAGGTGCGCGGGATCTCGGATTGGATCCTGAATACATTGAGAAAGTCGAGGGATTTCTGAGTAGATCCAAATGAGTTCCGGTATACGTGATACCGACTCTGCAACCTGAGACGCGGGCAGAGCCGATATCTCAGACTTCTGCGGCCGAAATTCGACTTCAAGGACTCCTTGGATGGATTTTTCCCTGTTTCATCGGCGAGTTCGATCGATTCTCGAAGCTGAATTGCCCTCGGGCGCTTCGATCGTCAAAGAAGGGCGCAGCATCTCCGGAAGTGTCGAAATCGGTCGCACCGCTTTCATGGACAAGATGGGCGTGAGTTCGGAGCTGGAGTACAAGCGGAAGTGTATTGAGAACGCGCAGATCATGTACCACGCCCATATTGGAATGAACACGTGGGAGGATACGCTCGAGGCGTTGCGCCTGCTGTACCAGAAAGCTGAAGAGTCCGGTTTCGTAGTCGACAGGGCCGGGATTTGCCTGGACCGACGCATGGCCTTGCCTGAAAACCAACGGGATCGGATACCGGCCGAAACCGGCCCCGAGCTCAATGCCGATTCGCAATGGCATCAGTTGGGGCAAGCGGTTCCGATACAGCCTCATATGGGGGATTTCATGATCGGATTCCCCGCGTCGGTGGAGAATACGGTCCACGCGCTGCAGGCCGGCGTGACGACCATAGGCAATCTTTCCCAGCTCTTTGCCCACGAAGCCCCCATGTGGACCGACAAGGCGAGTACGGTCGTCGAGACGGTCAAAGCCATTTCCATCATGGCCGCGATGAAGAACAAAGGCACACTGGTCCATTCCTATCTGGAGGACGGTTTTCCGGCGCTTTTCCAGGATTGCACGACGGTGGCGGGATGGGCTTTCCTGGAAAAATACCTCGTGGAGGAGCTTCTCGACGCGAAACTCGCCCACTGTATTGGCGGCCTGACTTCCGATCCCATCAAACGGGTGGGATGGATCTTTGCTTTGCACGAGATCCACGAGCACGACTGTGTCGGCTCGATGATCTACGGAGATACCATCAGCTTTGGTGCTGATCTCGATAAGAACCGGGGTCTGGTTGCCGAGTACCTGTTGTGGGACATCATGGCCCAACTGGAATGTCCGATCGGTACTGCCCTCCTGCCGCTGCCAGTCAGCGAAGCGCTGCGCATACCCTCTGCCGATGAAATTGCCGAGGCTCAATCTTTCGGACGGCGGATAGAGGATGCGGCACGGCGCCTGCATCCTCACATTGACTTCAATCCTGCACACGATCTTTCAGCACAGCTGTGCAGTGCTGGAAAGTCCGTGTTCGACAACGCCATCGAGGGACTAAAAGAAGCGGGCGTTGACATTCGCGACCCGGTCCAGATGCTCTACGTTCTGAAAATGCTGGGAGCCGCCGATTTCGAAGCGCTGTTCGGCGTCGGCAAGCTGCGGGAGGATTCGCTCGGAGGGCGTCAGCCCGTCCTTCCAACCGACGTATTCGAGATGTCGCAACGCGTCATCAGGGATTACGGTCATCTCTTCGACAACCCCAGATCGAGACAGCTGCTGAAAGGGCGTAGGTTCATGCTCGCGTCCACGGACGTGCACGCATATGCAATCATGATCCTTCATGAGCTTCTCTCCCGCGCCGGGGCGGAGATCACGAATCTGGGTGCCGAAATCACTCCGGACCAGATCGCCAGGGCTGCCGAATCATGCGACCCTGAAGCAGTCTTGATCAGCACTCACAATGGAATGGCGCTGGAATACGCGCGGCGCCTGAAGGCTGAGTTGGCCGGGCATGATCTGGACGTTCCCGTTGCGCTGGGTGGTATCCTGAACCAGAAGGTCGAGCATGCTGCTCTGCCCGTGGATGTCACCGCCGACCTCAAGGAGCTGGGATTCCATCCCAGCCCGAAGCTGGGTGGCGGATTTCACAAGTTGCTCGAACGCAACGCTGGGTCGAAGAGAGAAGAGCCGGAAACGGGCTACGGCGGCAAGCTGGATCCAGCCGGGGAGTAGCACCATACCCTTGTGCATGCCAGGAGACTGCGATGGCGTTGAAAGAGAGAAGAGTTGCCTTTATCGGTGCAGGCCACATTACGAGGATCATCGTCGACAACCTGATCGCGACGGGGACCGTGTCCTCTCGCAACCTGATCGCCAGTGATCCCGACAAGGCCAGGCTGAAGCGGCTCTCGGAGAGATGCCAGATTGCCATGGCACAGGACAACTGCGATGCAGTGAAGCGAGGGGATTTCGTCTTCATCAACGTCCCTCCTCAGTCGGTGTGCGATGTCATCGACGATTTGAAACGGGAACAACTCCCGGCAGATAAGCTCGTTGTCAGTCTCGCAGCCGGCATCACAATGGATGCCTATCGTTGCCTGGGAGACAGTCTGCCCGTCGTCAGGGCCCTGCCCAATCCACCGAGTCAAATCGGGATGGGAATCGCCGCGTTGGCCTTCAATCCATACGTGGATGATGACCAGAAGAGCGAGGTCTTCGAGCTCTTCGCCTCGCTGGGCGAAACCGTCGTCCTTGCCGAAGAGAAGATCGACGTGGTCACGGCCTTGAGCAGTCCCGCGGCGACCTACCTGTTCTTTCAGTCGCTGATCGATGCCGGTATCAGAGCCGGCATCGATCGAGAGACGTCGACGAAAATCGTGCACCAGACCATTGTGGGAGCAATGGAGGTCTGGAAGACGCGACAGGTATCACCCCATGAACTGTTGTCAGAAGCGAGCACACCGGGAGGCGTTTCCGTAGAGAGCATCTTCACGCTGGAGAAATACGCATTCAGAGCTGCCGTAACGGAAGCAATCAGCGATGGAGTCCTGAAGGCCAGGAGATTGGGCGACGCGGCCCGGCGAGCGTGAGGTCGTCTCCCCTCCCCCGACCGGATATGCGCATCAAGAGCCCTTTCTGTGCGCAACGATGGCGGACAGGCAACGGCCAACCGAGAAATGCTATCCGTCCCGTTCCGTAGTCTGCCGTGAGGCCAGGGACGACAGTCGATCGGTATCCACCGTCACGCCGAGTCCAGGCGCGTCTGCGAGCCGCGCGGTTCCGCCCGAAATCACGTATCCCGGATCGACGAACCGACGGCCGGCGGAGTCATAACCGGTCGCGATCTCCGCATATCCCGCGTTCGGCATCACACGACAGACATGCAGCATCGCCGCCACGGCGATCGTCGTCGAGTTCCAGCAATGCGGCGAAACCGTGATCCCGACCTTCTCGGCCTCTTCGGCGATCTGCAACATCTCGAGGATGCCGCCCACGGACGCGATGTCGGGATTCAGAATGTCGGCGGCCCGCAGGCGGATCACATCCCGGAAGTGCAGCAATCCGGTCTGCCGCTCGCCCGTAACGACGGGCAAGTCCGTTCTTGCCCGGATCGCGGCCAGGGCGGTCAGGTCGTCGCCGTCGGCCGGCTCCTCATACCAATAGGGGGAATACGGCTCGACCAGCGGCGCGAGGGAGAGGGGGATCTCGGGATCGTCAGGGCATTCGAGATCGAGCATCAGATCGACTGCAGCGCCGACCCGGGCGCGAACTTCCGCCACGCATGCCGCCGCCTGTTCCACCGTCCTGAACTGGAGCGGGTACATCTTGATGGCGCGGTAGCCCTTGGCCAGGAACATTGCCGCTCGATCCGCGAGCACCTTGTCTTCTTT
>JAFDBP010000114.1 GCA_019313245.1 Deltaproteobacteria bacterium | reverse complement strand
TCAGGTAGCCGCCCCAGTTGTAGAAGTTGAACAGGTGTTTGGGCGGATCGGGCATGGCGGCCAGGTAGGCGACCGCACCGCTCGGATAGGACTCGGCGCTGGTCCAGCGCTGGAGCGGGCGCGGGTGCAGGCGGACGTCGCCCCACAGCAAAATGGCGACCAGCAACGCGGCGGCGCTCGCGATCCATCGGACCCGCGGAGTCGAGAGCGCCGCGAAGCGCCGGCCCGCGATACTTCCGATCGCGCTGAATCCGAGCGCTGCGAGCGGGGCCGCGCAGATCGCGAAGAGCGGGATGAAGCGCCGCGCGCTGATGGCCATTGCGGCGGTGACGATGGCGAGTGCAATCGAAAAGCGCGTGGCCTTGCCGCTGAATACACCGAAAAGCGTAAAGAAGACCATCCACCAGAAGCGGCCCGCGTAGGTTCTCGGGTCCAGGCTGAGCGCGACGGACTGCCACTCGATGATCTCGCTGAACGGGGATGCGTAATAGATGTGCTGAAGGGGAACCCCGAAGATCGCGAAACCCCACGGATTGAGAGATGCCGCGAGTGCGGCGCAGAGCAAACCGATCCACGCCGATCGAGGCAGCGCCTGCCGCTGCCGAATGGCCCGCTCGGTCTGCATCAGCGTCCAGAGGCCGATCAGCCCGAGTCCAAACGCGAAACCGCCGTGCAGATTGGCCCAGAGCGCGAACAGCGGGGGCCAGAGCCACGCGGCTCGCCTCCAATCGAGAGTCGAGAGCAGAAGCGCCGTGAAGAGCAGGGTTGTGACGTGGGGTCTCACGTCGAAGAACCAGTGGCAGGTGGCGGCGGCGAGCCAGCTGGCGGCTCCGGCCGCCAACCAGGAGTGGCTGACCCGCCGCGCGTTCCACGCGACCAGGGCGAAGAGCGCGGCGATCAGCGCGAGTTGGAGCCAAGCCGCGCAATCGGGGTGAGCGTCGTACGCGAGCCAGAAGAGCGCTCCCCAGAGCCACGAGTGATTGGTCCAGTCCCGCCCATTTGCGGTGTGCGAGAAGGGGTCGGTGGTCGGAATCTCGCCGTGCTGCCAGATGTACTGGCCGGACGCCAGGTGCCACCAGAGGTCCGAGCCATCGACGTGCGGCTGCGACCACGAAGTGGCTCCGATCAGGATCGCAGCCAGGGCAATCGCACCCGAGAGGCGTTGCCGCCATCGGGGGTCTCTGCTCGGAGAAGTCGATTTCACCGGCTCCAGCGTATACTAGCGCCAACTCGCGCAGCCAATCGGATCCAAGGAGGTTCGGGGATGTTCATCTCGTCGTCCCGCTGGCAGTCGGATTTCCCGCTCGCGGTTCTCCTCTTTCTGCTTCTGCTGGCGCCCGCCGCGTCCGCTCAGATCGAGTCGGCGCCCGGATCTCGCACGGATCGGCCGATTGCGCTGGTGGGGGGGATGTTGCTCGACGGCTATGAGGCCGCACCGATACACGACGCGGTGGTCGTCCTGCACGGCAGGCGGATCATTGCCGCCGATACGCGAAACAATGTCGAGATTCCGAAGGATGCCCATCGCATCGATACGCGCGGCAAGACCATCATGCCGGGCCTCGTGGATCTCCACATCCACCTGGATCTGATCGGTCACGGAGACTACACGCGCTACTACGAGTTCCTGCGCGGCCTCGAGCGGTTGCCCGAAGTGATGCCCATCTCCGCCAAGCAGTTGATGCGCGCCGGAGTCACCAGCGCGCTGGATCTGGGAACCCCGTTCGAGATCCTCGCCGTGCGCAAGCAGATCGACGAGGGCGCAATACCCGGTCCGCGCCTGAGCATTTCGGGCCCCTGGATCACCCGCGTTACGCTCGAAGGTGTCTTGCCCGAGTACGAGCACCGCATTTCCAGCACTTCCGAGGCGCGCCGTCGAACCCGCGAGAACATCGAACGCGGTGCCGACGTGATCAAGACCTGGCTCGGCCTGACACTCGAGGACCTGAAGGCCGTGGTCGACGAGGCGCACAAGCGCGGCGTCAAGGTCCACACGCACCTCTACGACCCCGACGACATCGAGATCGCGATCCGGGCCGGTGTCGATGTGTTTCAGCACATGGGGTCGGCGCGAAACCCTCCGTACTCCGAAGATCTGGTGATGAAGATCGCGCATCGTCAGATTCCGATCGTCCAGACGGTGTCGCACAGGATCTGGGTCTATCCGGCGACCGTGGCCTTCCCGGGACGCCTCCGCGATCCCGTTCTCGAGCGAGACATGCCCGCGGACATCTTTGCCGAGCTGCAGGCGTCGTTCCGAAACTTTCACCGCCTCAGCTATTTCACCGAAATCGGGACGGAGACCCGCAACGCCCGCAAGGCGGCACATCAATTCATCGAGGCGGGCGCGTACATGGGGGTTGGGACCGACGCGGCGAGCCCGCTGAATTTTCACACGGAAGCGATGTGGTTCGAGATGTCGGCGTTGGTCGATCTCGGGATGACACCGATTCAGGTGATTTCCGCAGCCACCAAAACCGGCGCCGAAATCCTCGGCAAGAGCGCCGAATTGGGCACCATCGAGCCCGGAAAACTGGCAGACCTGTTGATCGTCGGCGGCAACCCGCTCGATGAGATCAAGCTGATGAAGAACGTCCTCGTGACGATCCGAGACGGCGTGCCGTGGTTCGATCCGCTGGGCGCGACCGTACCCGGGGTCGAGGCGGTCGGGCGCGCCTACTGAGTCCCGGAGCCCGCCACGCGATCTGGCGGGCTCGGTGTCCCGCGATGCCACATTTCGGCGCTGAATTCGCGATGCGCCGGCTGTGGGATACGGGCTAGACTTTCGGCATCGGCGCGAGCGCCGAACCCGCCACCGAGTCGCGGCGCGAAGCCCCGAAAGCGTAGACGCGGAGACCCGAGCGTAGACGTGGTGATGTCAACCTAGACGTCGCAACCTGGAGGGGAGGGGAGTGAGCCCGAGAGCCCATCGACTCGTCCAGTGGCTTGCGGTGTGCGCGGTGTGCGGATTGGGAGTCGCGATCTTGCCCACGAGTGAAGCGGGGGAGCCCGAGGCCAACGCCGCGCAGGGCGCCGACAGCGAGGCGCGCTGGACGGCCGAGCGAATCGAGATGGTGAGGCGGCAGATCGCCGCGCGGGATGTCCGCAATCCGCAGGTGCTCGATGCGATGCGCGCAGTGCCGCGGCATCGGTTCGTGCCGCCCGCTTCCCGGGATCGCGCCTATCTCGATCGCCCGCTTCCGATTGGATATGGCCAGACGATTTCGCAACCGTACATCGTGGCCGCGATGACCGAGTTGCTGCATCCCGAATCGACGGATCGGGTTTTGGAGATCGGCACGGGCTCCGGCTACCAGGCCGCGGTCGTGTCGCGCCTGGTCGCGAAGGTCTACACGATCGAAATCGTGCCCGAACTCGCCGAGAGCGCCGCAAAGACGCTCGCGGAACTCGGCTACGCCAATATCGAGGTGACCGCCGGGGACGGCTACCGCGGCATCCCGAAGCAGGCGCCCTTCGATGGCATCCTGGTCACGGCCGCGCCCGAAGAGATCCCGGCTCCCCTCATCGAGCAACTCGCCGTTGGCGGTCGAATGGTGATTCCCGTTGGCGATTTCTATCAGCAGCTCACGGTGGTCGAAAAGACCGAAAAGGGAATCAGCAAACGCACGGTCTTCCCCGTGCGCTTCGTTCCCATGACGGGTGAAGCCACTCGCTGAACGCTCGCCGCTCGCGTCGCGGTTCTACTCGAATCGATCCCCTCACCCATTTGGGGAAACCATCGGCCTACTGCTGTCGAAAGGATGAAGTGCACATCGGTTGCATCCCTTGGTGCGCGGGCAAAAAGGGACAGCCGAAAGATTGCAGTTGACCTTCCATGCCCCACGCAAACGAGGGCGTTAATTTCGCCTGTAAAACGCGAAATTAGCCGTTAAAAACCGGTCGAGTTGTTGTACGGTTTCCGCGCCACAAGGAGGCATCTGGCAGCCGTCATGAAGATCGGAATTCCCAAGGAAATCGAACCTGGTGAGCGGCGTGTCGCCGCAACGCCGGACAGCGTCAAGCGGCTCATAGAACTGGGATTTGGTGTCCTGGTAGAGAGCGGTGCGGGCGATAGCGCCGGTTTCGCGGACGCCGAGTATCGGGAGTCTGGTGCCGAGATTGCAGCCGACACCGCCGCGGTGTGGAACTGCGATCTGGTCACCAAAGTGTGTGAACCGAAAACGAGCGAAGTCGCTCTGTTGCGCGAGGGCGGGGTGTTGGTTTCGCTGCTGTTCCCGGCGCAGAACGAAGAACTCGTCGAAGCGCTCGCCGCGCGCAGGGCATCGGTCATTGCGCTCGACGCGATCCCGCGCGTATCTCGAGCCCAGAAGCTGGACGTCCTCTCTTCGATGGCGAACATCGCGGGCTATCGCGCGGTCATCGAGGCCGCCAACGTCTACGGTGGGCAGTTCACCGCGCACATTACCGCCGCGGGAAAGACGCCTCCCGCGGAGGTCATGATCATCGGAGCGGGCGTCGCGGGCCTGGCGGCGATCGCCGCGGCGCGCGGCCTGGGCGCAGTCGTCAAGGCGTTCGACACGCGGCCGGCCGTCAAGGAGCAGGTCGAGAGCCTCGGCGCTTCCTTCCTGGAACTGGATTTCGAAGAGTCGGGTGAAGGCGGCGGCGGCTACGCGAAGGTGATGAGCAAGGAGTTCATCGACGCCGAGATGGCGCTGTTTCGCGAACAGGCCAAGCGGGTGGACGTGATCATCACGACCGCCCTGATTCCGGGAAAGAAGGCCCCGACCCTGATCACGGCCGACATGGTCGAGCTGATGAAGTCGGGTTCCGTGATCGTCGACCTCGCGGCCTCGCAAGGTGGCAACTGCGAGTACACCGTGCCCGGCGAGTTGGTGGACCACGGGGGGGTGAAGATCGTCGGCTACACGGATCTCACCAGCCGGATGCCGCGTCACGCTTCGCAGATGTTCAGCGCAAACGTCGCTCACCTGATGGAAGAGATGGGGGGTGGCGAGAATTTCGGAATCGACGAAGAGAACGAGGTCGTTCGCGGGGCGCTGGTGCTGCGGGACGGCGCCAGCAAGTGGCCGCCGCCCAAGATCGAGGTCGCTGCGCCGCCGCCACCGCCGCCGAAGGCCGCGGCGAAGGTCGAAGCGGTAGAGCCGGAAAGCCCCCAACCCGCTGCACCTTCCAGGGGTCTGCTGCCTCAAGCGATCGGTTTGCTGGTGGTGGCGGGCATCCTCGTGAGCATTGGGCGCTTCGCACCCCCAGAATTCGTCCAGCACTTCACGGTCTTCGTGCTGGCGGTCTTCATCGGTTACCAGGTGGTGTGGAGCGTCACACCGGCGCTTCACACGCCGTTGATGAGCGTCACCAATGCGATCAGCGGAATCATTCTCGTAGGTGGTTTGTTGGTGGCGGCCAGCGGTAAGACCGATCTGGCCGCCTGGCTCGGGACCATCGCGGTCTTCGTTGCCTCCATCAATGTCTTCGGTGGTTTTCTGGTCACCCACCGCATGTTGAAGATGTTTCGGAAATAGGGGCCATGAGCGGAACTGAGTTAGCGGTTCTCAACCTGAGCGGAACTGAGTTAGCCGTTCTCTATCTGGTAGCTGCGGTTCTCTTCATCCTGAGTCTGGGCGGGCTCTCCAACCAGGAGACTGCGCGCCGCGGCAACATCTGCGGCATCGTCGGGATGACGATCGCGCTGGTTGGGACCCTGCTGCACCCCCACGTCGAGAGCTATTGGTTGATCGGCCCGGCGATTCTGGCCGGTGCGGTGATCGGCGCGATCCTCGCGATCCGCGTGGTGATGACGGCGATGCCGCAGTTGGTCGCGATGTTGCACAGCTTCGTCGGGCTCGCCGCGGTGCTCGTGGGTATTGCCTCCTACCTGAGCCCGGACGAAAGCGTCACCAGCGGTGGGCGCGCCGCCATCATGGTTCACGAGATCGAGATCTGGGTGGGCGTCGCGGTCGGAGCGATCACCTTCACGGGCTCTGTCATCGCCTGGGGGAAGCTGCGCGGATCCATCAGCGGAAGCCCGCTGCTGCTGCCCGGGCGCCACGCGATCAACTTGGTCATGGTCGTTGCAGTCGTCGTGATGGCGTTTCCCTTCGTCTCGGGAGAACCGGTCCACGATCCGATGGGGCTGACCTACCTGCTCATCATGACGGCGATCACATTCGTGCTCGGTATTCATCTGGTGATGGCGATCGGCGGCGCCGACATGCCGGTCGTGGTTTCGCTGCTCAACAGCTACTCGGGGTGGGCGGCTGCGGCTGCGGGTTTCATGCTCAGCAACGATTTGCTGATCGTCACCGGCGCGCTGGTCGGCAGTAGCGGTGCGATTCTCTCCTACATCATGTGTCGCGCGATGAACCGCTCCATTCTCAATGTGGCATTCGGCGGCTTCGGCACGGGAGATTCCACACCCGTCGAGGGCGGTGAAGAGGTGCAGGGCGAAGCCCATCCGATCGAGGCCGCGGCGGTATGCGATCTGCTCAAGGCGAGCAAGGAAGTCATCATCGTTCCGGGTTACGGGCTGGCGGTGGCGCGCGCCCAGCATCTCGTCAACGAGATGGCCAACAAGCTGCGGGAAGATGGCATAAAGGTTCGCTACGCGATCCACCCCGTGGCCGGGCGCCTGCCCGGTCACATGAACGTGTTGCTGGCAGAGGCCGGAGTGCCTTACGACATCGTCCTGGAGATGGACGAGATCAACGCCGACTTCAAACACACTTCGGTTGCACTCGTGATCGGAGCCAACGACGTCGCGAACCCGAGTGCGGAAACCGATGCGACGAGCCCGATCTACGGCATGCCCGTGTTGAAGGTGTGGAACGCCGAAAACGTGATCGTACTGAAGCGAAGCATGGCATCGGGCTATGCGGGCGTGCAGAATCCGCTCTTCTTCCTCGATAACACCCATATGCTGTTTGGCGATGCGAAGGACAGCATCGGGCAATTGGTGTCCGGCCTATAGCGCTCGATCTCCGGCGGGTTGGTCGATGCCGGATCGAGTGCGCGAAGTCCAACTGAACCCCAGAAAGGAGACAACATGAGTGGTCCAACTGGTAAGAAGGTGATCATCGTCGGAGCAGGTGCCCAGGGCATCGTGATCACCGGAGTGCTGGCCGCAGCCGATGACGTCGCAGAGATCGTTCTCGGAGACATCGACGTCGCTCGGGCCAGGGAAATTGCCGAGACCAACGGCAGTCCGAAGATCCGGGTCATCGAACTCGACGCAACCGATCTCGAGGGCATGACCCGCGTGATGAAAGAGGGATCATTCGATCTCGTCGTCAACGCCACCCTGCCGAGGTTCGTCCACAACGTGATGAAGGCCAGCTACGCGGCCAGAATCAACTACATCGACATGGCATCGAACGAGATCTATCCGACCCCGGAGGTGCCGATCGAGCAGTTCTTCTACGCGGACGAGTGGAAGAAGGCGGGGCTTCAGTGTCTGACCGGCGGTGGAGGCGATCCCGGCCTCACCAACATCATGGCCAAGCTGGGCGTCAACCAGATGGACACGGTCGACAGCATCAAGATCAAGGACTTCGGGATGGTCGAGTGCGACGAACCCGTCGCACTCTGGTCGATGGAGACCTTTCTCGAAGACGTCTACCTGCAATCGACGATCTGGGAAGACGGCAAGCCGAAGGTCGTCGAGGCGTCCACCGGTCGCGAGGAGTACTTCGTCCCGGGCAAGATCAATCGCGACGGCGTGTTCTACTTTCACGACCACGAAGAGGCAGTGACGATCCCGCTCTTCTGCGGCAAGCCGGTGAAGTACGCGGATTTCAAGATCGGCGCACCCGACATCGACATGTGGGTCTTCCTCGTGAAGGGCCTGCACCTGATGGATCCGGAAAAGCTCGAGTTCGAAGGGGGTTCCGTCAGCCCGCGGGAGATGCTCTTCAAGCTGATCCCGCCGACCCTGTCGCCGAAGAAGCAGATCGAGTTGTACGAGAGCGACCGACTCTCCAGCGACCTGTGCGTGACGTGCGACGTGATTGGCGAGAAGGATGGCAAGCCGATCTCGATCAGTTACTGGAGCGAGAGTCCGAGCGGCAAGGAAGCTTGTAGCCGGATCCGCGGCACCAACGACGTGTCGTGGTTGACATCGGTTCCGTGCTCGATCTTCTCGCTGATGCTGCTGCGCGGCCAGATCAAGGCGACGGGCGTGTTCCCGCCCGAAGTCCTCGATCCCGATGAGATCGAAATCTTCCTCGAGGGGATCAAGGCGAACGGGATCGACGTCATCGAGAAGGTCAATCGCGCCTGAACGGCGGCGAGCGTGCCGACGACGCCCGCAGCCTCGAATGCTCGGGGCTGCGGGCCGTCGGCGTCGCTCCGCTTCGCGCGATCGGGAGTCGAATGGCTCGCTCGGCCGCGGCCTCCCTTCATTTCTGTGAATCTCCGTGTGGCGCACGAAACCGCAGTGACGTGCAGTAAGCTAGTCTGCGTGCCAAACGCGGACCCCGCGCCGCGCAGTGCAGGCCGCCCCGAGCGGGCAGTCCGGGCCAAACACATCGGATGCATCGGGTGGTATGGACGCTTTAGAGGATTACCGGGCGGTTCGGTCTCTACGGATTGCGGCCATAGCAATTGGCTCCCTCGCGTACTGGGGTCTGGTTTTCTGGGATCCGACCTGGGATCTCAAGCCCCTCGATGCGTGGCTCTTTCTCCCGACGGATCCGATGCCACAGGTGATCTTCCTGGTCGCGGCAGCGCTCGCCTACCGCAGGCGAAACTTCCTGCGGAGCGCGATGCAGCCCGAGGGCTCTGCGATTCTCGCCGGACTTCCGCTGCTGTTGGGCTTGGCGTTGTTCGTCTGGGGATACTACGTCGACGCGATGGACCTCGTGCTGGTCTCGTTCATCCTCGTCACCATCGGCACGGGGCTGCTCTGGTTCGGAGTGCGCTTTGCACGAGAACTGGCAATCCCCTGGGTCGTTCTGGCGTTCGCATACCCGGTGCCAGCCGTGGTGACGAACCAGGCCTTCTACGCGCTTCGCCTCTGGGCGGCGACCCATTCGGCCGCGCTGTTGCGATTCGTCGGCGTCCCGGTCTTCAAAGAGGGGAACGTGATATCCGGGCCGGGCGTGATCGCCCAGGTCATCGACACGTGTAGCGGGCTTCGATCCATCGAAATTCTCACGCTGGTTGCGGTCTTCTACGTGAGCTGGTTTCCAGCCCGGCGGCTGCGCCAGGCGTTGCTCGTCGTGTCGGCTCCCCTCGTCGCGTACGGGTTCAATCTCATCCGGATTTGCGTGATCGCCGTGGCACCGACGTCCGAGTATTCCGCCGCCCACACCTTTCAGGGGTTGACGGTCTACTTCGGGGCGATCGCGGGGCTGATCGTCATCGATCGGGTGCTCGGCCATCTTCTCCCCGGCAAGGCGCGACCCAGGCGCGTCGAGCCTCGGGCGACGACCGCGCCGGGGGTACAGCAGGTCTCCCAATCAGAGGGACACCCTGAAGTGTCGACCGAGGCCGGGGAGGATTCCGCGATCGCGCCCCGATCGAGCGGCCGTATTGGCGCCGCCGCGATCGCAGTGCTCGCCGCGGTGATGCTCGGCGTGTCGATCGGCATGCCGCGCTGGAGCGTCCCCGAAGAGCAGGCCGAGGTCGCCGCGATCCGTCTTCCCGCGGAGTTCCACGGCTGGAAGAGGACCGAAAGGATCCGGCCCGACGACGGGTACCTCTCGACCGTGCGGTTTTCGAAAACCGAATACTGGATCTACGAGCGTGACGGCGAAGAGATCTCGGTCTTCGTGGGCGTGGACGATCGCGGCAGTCGCAGCCGAAGCCCGCTCTCGCGCAAGAATGAGGTGCCGAGACGCGGTTTCGAAGTGCTGCAGCGGGATTCCGTGACGCTCGAGCCCCTCGAGATGCCCGTCACGCGGGTCGTCGCGCAATCCCAATTGGCAAACGTCCTCACCTACACCTGGTACGAGGAGAGCGAAGGGCTGATTGGGGAGATCCTTCGCGCGTTGTTCGCAGCGGACCTGTCACCGTTTCGCCGCGTGGAGCCCGCGCGGGTGATACGCGTCGCCACTGCGGTCGATTCGAATCCAGCCGCGAGGGTGGAAGAAGAGGCGAATCTGCGCGCGTTTGCCGCTTCGCTGGTGGCCGCGTTGCGCGAGTAGTCGCTTCGGTTGCGGGGCGCTTTCGATCCGCGGGGCAGCCGAGGCCGGCCGATTCACTCGCAGCTGTGGCGCCGCGCTTCCATTCGGGGATAGCCCGGTGATTCCTGAAAATTCGGCGAGTGAAATCCGTCCTCCCCGAGGGTGCGAGTTGGAAAAGATTTTCCGTTCAAGTGGAACGGTGGTTCCCAGAACGTCTCCGACGGCTTCAGGGAAACGCATTCCACTTTCTAATCTACTGGAATCAAAGGGTTATTCTGGGTTGCGAGAGCGGCTGCCGTGGCACGGAGATTGCTTTTACGGAGGACCTGTTATTGGGGACTGTCCCTGGACGTGTACCATTGTGCGGCTCGCTCGCGAGGGAGTGGGCGTGCTGCAGAAGATTGAGCTGATCGAATCCACGCGCTGCATAGCGACGGGAGAAATTACAGTGACGAATCGCTTCATGAAGTTCCTCTGCAATCTGATGGTGACGGGCGTGTCAGTCGGACTGGCAATACCGGCCCTGGCCGGTGTTGAGCCGACCCCGACTGCGACGCCCACGGCCACGCCCACGGCGACGCCGACGGCTACGCCGACCGCGACGCCCACGGCCACGCC
>JAFDBP010000113.1 GCA_019313245.1 Deltaproteobacteria bacterium | reverse complement strand
GCCGAGCAGTACATCGACGATTCCACCGAGCGGATCGACCTCGCCGGACGATTCGTCATTCCCGGGTTGATCGACGGGCACACGCACCCGGGTTATATCGATCTAGAGCGCTATGGACCGCCGCTACCGGAGACGAGCCGCGAAGAACTGCTGGATGCGGTAAAAGAATACGCAGACAGCCATCCGGGCGAGGGCTGGATTCGATTGTGCTGCTGGCCGAATCACCTCTATGTCAATGGCCGCGACGGGCCGCACAAGCGAGATTTGGACGCGATCGTCCCGGATCGACCAGTATGGATCACGAGTGCGATCTGGCATAGCTCCTGGCTGAATTCGAAGGGGCTCGAGGCCCTGGGTGTCGACAAGAATACGCCGGACCCGCGGCCCGGAATCGCGGTCTATGCGCGTGACGAAACCGGGGAGCTCACCGGCTGGGTCAAGGAGGGCGCGGGATGGCAGCATTTTGCAGATCAGTTTCCCGTCGACCCCGAGCCGCACAAGAAGAGCGTCGCAGCTTTTCTCGACACGCTGAGCGAACACGGTGTGACCACGGTCTATGACGGCGGCAATATGGGATATGACGACCACGTCTACGGTTTCCTCGCGGAGCTGGATCGAAACGGCAAATTGCCGCTTCGCTACGAGGGCAGCTACCAGATATTCATTCCCGAACGAAGGAACCTCGCCATCCAGGAAATGAAGAGGCTGAGAATCGCTTACGGCGGCGAGAGACTCCGGTTCAGGACGATCAAGCTCTTCATGGATGGCATCATCGAGAACCGCTCGGGGAGCATGTTGGATGCTTACGCCGATGACCCGAGCTTCGTTGGCGCGACGATGCTGACCGTGGAAGAGCTTCGCGATTTCCTGCTAGAGCTGCACGAAGAGAAGTTCGACCTGCATGTGCATACCATTGGCGACCTGGCGGTAAGGTCTGCCCTCGATGCGGTGGAAGCCGCGAGAGCTGCAGTCGATGGCGATCTATATCCGAGGGTGACCTTGTCGCACGTGCAGGTCATCGATCCGGCAGATTTCCGAAGGTTTCGCGAGCTGGACGTTTCGGCCAACTACACGCCCTGGTGGCATGGCGTAGACCTCAATGACTCAGTGGAGCCGGCACTTGGCAAAGACCGATATTCGAGAACCTTCATCGCAAAGCCGTTGTTCGATTTGGGCGCAAACGTGACCTTCTCGAGCGATGACTGGACGCTACGGACGCTGAGCCCGTTCCTCGGTATGCAGGTTGCGCACAACAGACAGTATCCGAAGGAGTGGGTGGTGGAAGAGGGCGGCGATCTTTCAGCAATCAAACCACCCGAATCCGAGAGACTCGATCTCAAATCGATGATCCGGGGTTACACGATCAACGGCGCCTATCCATTCCGGATGGAAGACCAGATCGGCTCGATCGAGGCCGGAAAGCTCGCCGATCTCGTGGTGCTCGACGAAAACCTCTTCGAGCTGGACCGCTACGAGATTTACAAGATCAAACCCGCTGCAGTCATGATGGAAGGCGAACTCATACACGGCGACCTGAATTGATCCACTGGTTCTCGGCTCTCATCTCATCTGCGCAGCCTCCTTCAACCGGACCGGTGGATCCAGCCATCATTAATTGGTCCCGGTTCCGAGCTAGTTTTCGCAGCTTGTTTTTCCTATGATCGGCCGGCAACAGGCCCCGTTCCCGGCAGATTCGTTGTCGAATCCGGAAGAGCAGCCCAACTCGAGATTTTTGTTTCGCGGGCCGCCTGAATTGTGGGAGAATCTCCGAATTTATTGGGAGCGCGACGAAACTCGCTCTCTCCTGGGACGACGCCAATGAAATCGATTTTCCAGCTCGCCCTGATGCTGTCGGCCCTTGCGGCCGCGCTCGTCGCGCCTACCGCCGTACACGCCGAGGCCTGCGTCTACGGCGCGTGCGATGCCACCGTGTGCGACACGACCGGAGTGCGAACGGCCACCAACTGGCCTTGTGACGGCTCGCAGACCATCGCGTGCAGCGCTCCTGCTTGCCCCAGCTGCACTTACAATGCCTGCACGGCGACCATCTGTGGCACGACCGGCACCCAGAGTGCCAACAACTGGCCGTGCGTCGGCGAGCCCATCATCTCATGCGACGCTCCGGCTTGCCCACCCTGCGTCTACTCCCCGTGCAACGCCCCGTGCGGCGGCGGCATCCAGGGTGCGGCGAACGAGCCTTGCACCGGTGCAAGCAGCCAGGCCTGCAATACGCAGACATGCCCGGTCCCGGGCAATCTCCCCTTCTACCTCCGCTCGAGCGTGGGCGCGCCCTGGGGAGCGTCGTCGAACGAGGCTGCCATGGATGTCGCATTCGGCGTGGGAGGCTGGGTCGACGAACGTTACGAAACCGTCGATACCAACGCGCTCTTCGCTGACGCGAGCTTCATCTTCATGGAAGGCAGTAGCACCAACGCCGACGAGATGGAAGTGTTCGTCGACAGCCACCTGAGCGAGATCAACGCCTTTCTGTGGGGAGGTGGCGTCATCTTCTTCAATGCGGCGCCGAACGAGGGCGACGGAATGCGACTCCCCGATGGGGTCGCCCAGTCGATCACATTGGACTTCGACCTCTCGTATTCGACCGTGGGCAATGGCCCGACCCTCACTGCGCTTCCCGGCCACCCGATCTTCGGCGGGCCCCTGCCCACCTCGACGGTCCTCAGCGGAAATTCCTTCAGTCATGCGTTTGTCACGAACGTCGGCATTACGTCGCTGCTCGAGGACGAGTTCGCGCGCAGCGTCCTCGCCGAGCGGCTTACCGGACAGGGCCTCGCGCTCTACGGCGGCATGACGACCACCAACTGGCATGACCCTCAGCCCGAGGCCGACAACCTGCGCACGAACATCCTTGCCTACGGCGATGCAATGTCGCTTCCAGAGCCGTCGTCTTCGGCCGGCCTGGCCGCGGGGCTCTCCGCTCTGTCGCTCTTTGCGGCGCGGCGCCGCAGGCGGCGATCGAAGGCGGCATAGTCGTCCGGTCCCGACATGCGTCCGAGCATCCTGCGGACGGGATCCCAGTGTCCGAATGGGTCCCGAAGCCTGCGGGCTACCCGAATCTTCCAAGTCTTGCAGGAAATCGGCCCCAGAGACCCGCCCCGTTGAAATCGTCTCAACATGGGGCCGTTCTGCCCTCTAATCAAGTCAACTCAACCGGATGCCCCTTATCCGCCCTCGCCGAAAATCCAGCTTGTTTTTCCTATGATCTCAGCGCGCCGACCACGATGATGTGCCACTTGGGAATCCGCGGCAGCATGATGATTACGGGTTGCCCCGGCTGGACGTCGGGAGAGCGCAGCAGTTGCGCGAAGTGGTTCGATTCGCGCGCGACATCGGCAAGGGTCAGCTGGCGCTCGCCACCATTCGCGCTGTGGCAGAGCAGGGCGGGGCGCTCCGGATCCACGGCCAGTCGGTCGACCACGTCGCGGCCGAAATTGAACATCTCGGGCGCATCCCAGCGGAAGCGATCCACACTGCGCCGGTAGTCGTCGAGGCTCTGCCGAAGATCCGTCACCTGCGTGGGAGCGTGGCGCTCGTGGGATCGGATTTCTCCGGGCGAAAGTGGCCACGCCACAAGGGGTCGAGGCCGAGAAATGCGAGAACAGTCGCAGATGGTGCTCCGAGACCACCGGCCAGGAGTCTGGCGGCACCACACGGCTGATTGGAAGGTCGGCGTCGCAGCGAGGGTTGCAGTGCCGGAGGTGTTATGATCCGTCGTACGAACTCATCCTGGAAATCGCAACTGAATTCGATTGAATCGGGCAGTGATGATCAAATCAGACGAACCGCTCTTCGATGACGACGTCGCGTCAGGCCAGGCTCCATCGTCGGATCCAGCGGTGCGGGAACGCATCCGTCGCCTGATCGACGAGCAGCCCTATGCGGTGCTCTGCGTACAAGGCGGGGGGCAGCCGTACGGAGTGCTCGTGGCGGTTGCATTCTCGCAAGACCTCCAACATGCGGTGTTTTCGACGCCGATCGAAACTCGAAAATACCGGCTGCTCAGCGAGTGCAACCATGTCGCGCTGGTGATCGACGATCGCTCGAAAAAGGCCGACAAGCTGATGGAAATCGAAGCGGTCACCGCCACCGGATCGTCTCATTTGATCGAGCGCGGCGAAGATTTCGATCGATGGGCCGAGCTGCTCACTGCCAGGCACCCGTATTTGAAGTCCTTCTCGAGGGCTGCCACGTGTGCATTGTTTCGCATCGATGTCATTCGCTTTCTGCACGTGGTTCGCTTTCAGGAGGTGTGTCAATGGATTCCGACCGCCCACTCCTGATTCCACTCGACGCGCCAGGTCCACTCGACGAAAAAATCGTGGGTGGCAAGGCAGCCAAGCTGGGTCGGCTCGCGCATGCCGGTTTCAGGGTGCCGAAGGGTTTTTGCCTGACGATCTGGGCTTATGAAGCGTTCGTCGAAGATTCCAAGATCGCGGCCGCGATTGGCATGGAACTCGGCCGCAAATCGATGGACGATATGCGTTGGGAAGAAATATGGGACGCCGCGCTGCGGATTCGAGCGACGTTTCTCGCTCAGCCGCTTTCCGATCTGTTGCGCGAGCGTATTACTGAGGCTTCGAGCGGTTTCGGCGCCTCGACGCCGCTGGCAGTTCGATCGTCGGCGATCGGTGAAGACTCAGCCGGCTGCAGCTTTGCGGGTTTACACGAGTCGATCATCGGGGTCCGCGGAAAGCGCGCGCTGGAAGACGCCGTGCGGCTGGTCTGGGCTTCGCTCTGGTCCGATGCGGCGCTGCTGTATCGCAAGGAACTCGCCCTCGATCCCGCGCAAAGCCGCATGGCCGTGCTCGTTCAAGAAATGGTCGATGCCGACCGGTCTGGCGTTGCGTTCGCGCGCGATCCGCGCGACTTGCGCAAGGAGCGCGCGATCATCGAATCGGTTCCCGGGCCGTGCAGTCTGCTCGTCGACGGCGCGATCGACCCCGATCGTTGGGAGATCGATCGCGAGACAAACCGCGTGATCACCTGGCTTCCCGGTCAGCGCGAAGATGGGGACGAGACGCCGCTGCTGGAACCTCGCGACCTCGAGGTGATCCTCGAAAATCTGCTGTCAATCGAGCGATTGTTCCACTGGCCTCCCGACATGGAATGGACGGGTCGATCCGCTTCGCTCACCCTCTTGCAGGCCCGTCCAATCACCACTGCACCCCCCGACACAGACGAAACGCGAAATTGGTACCTGACGCTTCGGCCGGGCGATGCTCGCTTGAAGCGGCTGCGAGAGCGCGTCGTCGAGCAGTTGATTCCAGAGTTGGAATCGGAGGGAGACGCCCTTGCGGCCGAAGATCTCGATCTGCTCGACGATTGGAAACTGGCGGATGCACTCGAGAAACGCAGCGAAACGGTCGCAAAATGGAAGCAGATCTACTGGGACGAATTCATTCCATTTGCGCACGGGGTGCGTCGACTCGCGACCTACTACAACGACGCCGTGCAGCCAGAGGATCCCTACGAATTCGTGGGCCTGCTCCGCGGCCAGCCTCTGCTCGCCGCTCAGCGCAATCGGGCCATCGCCGAACTCGCTCGTCAGCTCGCGTCCAATGAAGCGCTTCGGACTGCGATCGAGAATGTGCTCGAGCGTTGCGCGGGGGCATTGCAGTGGCCGGATACCCGCGAGGCGTTGGAGCGCGCTGGAGTCGGAGCGGAGAGCTTCATCCGCGCATTCGAGGACCTGGTCGAGCGCTTTCTCGACATCACCTACGACCACCAGCGGTTGCACGACGAGACCGAATTGCTGCTGCGCAACCTGATCGAATTGTGTCGACGACCCGATTCGCTCGAGGGCGGCAGTTCGGCGCCAGTCGATGTGGCTTCGCTGGAACAGCGCCTCCTCGATGCCGTAGGTCCCGAACGTCACGCAGAGGCGATCGACATCATCGAAACTGGGCGCGTCAGCTGGAAGCTGCGCGACGACGACAATCTGTTGGTCTCCCGCCTCGAGAGCCAGCTGTTGCGCGCGATCGAAGTGGCTGCAAGTCGACTTCGGGAACGCGGCACCCTCACTGGTGCCGGCCAACCCAAGCGCGAGCACTCCGGATTGTTGGCGCGCGCGCTGCGCACAGAATCGTCTGATCCGATCGCTTTCGAGGTCAGCGATCGGCCGCTCGATGCGGAACCTTCGACCCGCTCGATGGGTGAGACGCCGCGTCAACTGATCGGACAGCCAGCCTCACCGGGCGTCGGCACCGGGTTGGTGCGTTGTATCCGCGGTCGCGATGACCTCTCCAGGTTCCGGAGCGGTGAAGTCATCGTCTGCGACGCGATCCAGCCGACAATGACGCATCTCGTTCCACTGGCCAGTGCCATCGTCGAACGCCGAGGCGGAATGCTGATCCACGGTGCAATCATCGCGCGAGAGCTCGGGATCCCTTGCGTCAACGGCGTTCGCGACGCGGCCGAGCTCCTGGAGGACGGTGACTTTGTGACCGTCGACGGCCATCTGGGAATCGTCGCGGTCGGCGAGCCCGAATTCGACCTGGAGTTGCACTTCGAAAGCCCCGGTGCAGATTGAGTCTGTTGACGGGAACGCGACGACCGCGTGCCGCGGTGACTCACTGTCATCGGGCGCACCGCTCGCTTCGCTCGTGGCGGTCCGCCGAGCCCCGAGACAAGAGTTACACGTTACGCGTTTGCGACACCCGATGTTTTCGCGGGCTCTGGTCGCGAATTCGCGAGTTTCGCTGCAGCGTTCAGCGCGTCTTCGAGAAGTGCTCGCGCGTCGACCCGTGCTCTCAGCCGCGCGCAGAGCAGAAAGGTGCCGCCGAGCTTGCGCTGGAGAAACAGGGTGGCCGGCGGCGGCGGTCGCCAGAGGCTGTGCTCGAACACCAGCGACATCGAAGCGCTCCGGGCGCGTGCCGGCAAGTCCGACTTGCCGAAGTCGTAGCGGCCGGCGTGTTGGAACGGCTCCATCGCGAGCCAGATCAGATCGAGTATTCCGTTCGCCGCGGCCCCGTCGTCCGAGGTTGTGATGAAGCCAATTTCCTGCGCGATCGACCGCAGAGCATCGCGATCCTCTTCGATCGCCGCGTGGAACATTCGCGCATAGCGGTGACATAGGGTTCGCGGAGCCTCGTAGCCCGCGCCGAGATCGATCAATCCGATCCGACCATCCCGAAGCAACAGGTAGTTGGCGAAGTTCGGATCCGACTGGATGAAGTGAAAATCGAAGAATTCGCGCAATACCAATCGCAGCAGTAGCGTCGCAGCGCGATCGCGTTGTGCGTCGGTGTACTCTGCACCGCAGAGATCTTCGAGCGGGACGCCGAGCAGCCGATCCATCGCGAGGATCGACTCCGTCGTGAGTTCGTCATGGACGCTCGGGACCCGCACGTCGGGCTCGTCCTCGAGCAGGCGCGCGTAACGGCGCAGGTGGCTCGCCTCGGTTTGGTAGTTTGCTTCGCTGCGTAGTTGGCGCTTGGCCTCCTCGAGTATCGGGCGGAAGTCGACGTCGCCCGGCAGGATTCTCGCCAGGCGCAGCGCCGTTGCGAGGTTATCGACGTCGCTTTCGATGCTGCGAGCGACGCCCGGGTACTGGATCTTGAGCGCCAGCTCGCGTCCATCGCGGGTCTTCGCGGCGTGTACTTGTCCAATCGAGGCGGCCGCGATCGGATCGAAGTCGAATTCGCCAAAGCGCGACTCCCAAGAGGCGCCCCAGTTTTCGCGCAGAACGCGCCGCAGCTGTGCGGGCGGCATCGCGCTTCCCTCGTCCCGCAAGCTGGCGAGCGTTTCGGCCACCTCGGGCGGCAGCAGGTCGTCCGTTTCGAGCGAGAGCAACTGCCCTAGTTTCATCGCTGCGCCGCGCATCGACGACAGACAGCTCACCAGCCGGCGCGCATTGGCGCTCGTCAGCAATGCGTGGCCCGGATTGGGCTCGAGGCCGCCCAACCGGCGCGCTCTCTCAGTCGCTCCGCCAATCGCCATCCGACCCACGAGCCAACCAATATGGGCCAGGCGCTCGGCCCGGCCGGCCGGGACGCGCGCGTGCTCGGTGATCCTGCGTGAATTCGTCATCGCATCAAACGACCGTCACCCGGCAGGCGCACTGGTTGGTGAGGGAAAACATGGAACACAGCGTATCCGCCGTTGATATTTTGTCAATATTTTATCTGTACAATTCGTCTACCATGTAGTGTATTTGCAACGAGCTGCCCGATTCGAACCCGAGTCGTCGCCTCGCTGAGCCCACTTCCGGCCAGCAGAACCACCGCTGCCCGGAGACGTCTGGCTTCGCGAAATCTGGGTCTGCCGCAATGGATTCAAACGGCGCCCGCCATGCGCCGCGACATGGCGCAACTTTGCCCCCAACCAACTCAACTCAACCGAATGCGGCTTATCGGCCCTCGCCGAAAACGCAGCTCGTTTTTTCTATGATCTGCATCTCGGGTCGAATTCGGCTGAAGGCTCGCGGAACAGTGCGAAAGCCCGCTACCTCTCTCGCTTCATCAGCCGCGGCGCCAGGATCAGGGCGCCGCCGTAGGCCGCCATCGCCACGAAGAGGGCGACCGGCTCGTCGAAATGAAAATCCTTCCACAAGAGCTTGATGCCACCGGCGACCAGCACCGGATAGACCAACCAGAGAAGCTCTTGGAGCGACCAGCGCCGGCCCGCCCAGGCCAGTATCACCGCCACCAGCGCGATCAAAGCGGTCCGGCTGGAGGAGACGAAAGCCGCCCCCGATTCGTGACCCGATGCTGCGATGGCGGTGCGGCCGATCCAGCCTGCGGCCATTCCGGTCACCGACCAGATCACCAGGGCGCCCAGAATCGCTTGCGGAAGGACCTCGTACCAGTCGCGAGCGAGCGGGCGGCGCGTCGCCACCAACAAGCCGTAACAGACCACCGCCACCGCCGCTACGCCGATGGCGAGTGGAGTGAACGATTTCCAGTCTTCCAGTGCGTCGGTGAGGAGTGCGTC
>JAFDBP010000112.1 GCA_019313245.1 Deltaproteobacteria bacterium | reverse complement strand
GGACCGCCGCAACCGCCGACACAGAGAAACGCGCGCCGCGCCGCCGCGAGCCGCGAGACGCTCGGCCACCTCTCCGGTTCAATTTCACCGCTCGCTGAGGAGAGGGAAATATTAGTTGATCATTATTACCGTATTAATTACCGTTGGTCGATCGGTTTCGGCAGGCCGTATTCGGCGGGAATCTTCAGGTAGGAAAGCCATGCAACCCACACTGCTCGCCCCACCCCTCCGATCCACCCTCGACCCGCGCAGCCCCGAGTTCCGGGAGAACCGGGAGGACATGCTAAAGCGGCTCGACGAGATCGAGGCGCTGCTCGACGAGGCCGAACTCGGTGGAGGCGCCTATCACCACGAGCGCCTCGCCAAGCGCGGCAAACTGCCGGTGCGAGAACGCATCGCGCTCGCACTCGACCCCGACAGCCCGTTTCTCGAGATCAGCTCGCTCGCCGCCTACAACTCGTCGTACACGATCGGCGGTGGCGCGGTGCTCGGCATTGGGGTCATCGCCGGCGTGGAGTGCGTGATCTTCGCGAACGACCCAACCGTGCTGGGCGGCGCAATCACTCCCTACGTTGCGAAGAAGTGGATGCGCGCGCTCGAGATCGCGCGCGACAACCGCATTCCGTATGTCAGCTTCGTGGAGTCGGCGGGCGCCGACCTGCGTCGCAGCGGCTCGAGCGGCAAAGACCAAGACGAGGCAGTGATGGCGCGCATCGACCACTTCGCGGAGACCGGGCGCGTCTTCTACGAAATGATCGAACTCTCGAAGCTCGAGATCCCGACCGTGTGCGTCGTGTTCGGCTCGTCGACCGCGGGAGGCGCCTATCAACCCGGGATGTCGGACTACAACGTGGTGATCAAGGAGCAGTCCAAGATCTTCCTGGCCGGACCGCCACTCGTGAAGATGGCGACCGGAGAGGACTCCGACGACGAGAGCCTCGGCGGCGCGAAGATGCACGCCGAGATCTCGGGTCTCGGCGAGTACTTCGCAGAAGACGAACACGACGCGCTGCGCCTGTGCCGCGAAATCGTCTCACACCTGAACTGGCGCAAACCCGGTCCCGAGCCGACGCTGCGCGCGGATCCCCCGCTGCTCGACCCCGAAGAACTGCTCGGCATCATCGATCCCGAACTGCGCCGCCCCGTGGAAATCCGCGACGTGATCGGCCGGATCGTCGATGGTTCGCGCTTCGAGGAGTTCAAGCCGCGCTACGGACCGACGCTGGTCTGCGGCTTCGCGTCGATCCAGGGCTATCCGGTGGGCATCCTCGGCAACAACGGCGTCCTCTACCCGGAGTCCTCAGAAAAGGCCGCGCACTTCGTGCAGCTCTGCAATCAAATCGACGTGCCGCTGGTGTTCTTCCAGAACCTGACGGGCTTCATCGTCGGACGCGAATACGAACAGGCGGGCATGGTCAAGAAGGGCTCGCTGATGCTCAACGCAGTGACGAATTCGGAGGTCCCGCACCTGACGGTGATCATCGGCGCGTCCTATGGCGCGGGCACCTACGCGATGTCGGGGCGCGCATTCAACAACCGCTTCACGTTCATCTGGCCGAGCGCCAAGATCGCCGTCATGGGCGGCAAGCAGATCGCGGGCGTCATGTCGATCGTGCGCCGTCTCCAGGCGGCACGCAAAGGTGAGCCGTTCGACGAAGAAGCCGACGCAAAGCTCCGCGCTGCGGTCGAAGAGGCGCAGGAAAGCGGTTCGGTCGCGCTCGAAGCCAGCGGCGCGATCAGCGACGACGGCATCATCGATCCGCGCGACACGCGAACAGTATTGGGCATCTGTCTCTCGGTGGTGCGCAACAAGCCGATCGAGGGTGCCAGCGGATACGGAGTATTCCGGCTATGAGCTTCGATGCGCTGCTCATCGCAAATCGCGGGGAGATCGCTCGACGGATCATTCGCACCGCGCGCGAAATGGGTACCCGTTGCGTGGCCGTGTACGTCGAGGCCGACGCGGACGCGCCGTTCGTGAGCGATGCAGACGAGGCCGTCCGCCTCGAGACCTCCTATCTCGACGCGGCGGCCATCCTCGCAGCAGCGCGCGCGACGGGCGCGGCTGCGGTTCATCCCGGTTACGGCTTTCTCTCGGAAAACGCGGCGTTCGCGAAGCAGGTCGGCGACGCGGGCCTGGCGTGGGTGGGGCCGGCGCCCGAAGCCATCGAGCAGATGGGCGACAAGATCTCCGCCAAGGCTCTCGCCGCGAAGGCGCAGGTACCCACCTTGCACAGTTCGCCGGACCCGAGCGCCGCGGATCGCATCGGCTACCCGCTGCTCGTGAAGGCTGCGGCGGGCGGCGGCGGCAAGGGTATGCGCGTGGTCGAGTCCGCGGGCGCTCTCGAAGAGTCGATCGCTGCGGCAAAGCGCGAGGCATTGGGCGGTTTTGGGGACGACCGCGTCTTCCTCGAGCGCTACGTCGCTCGCGCGCGCCACGTCGAAATCCAGATCCTCGGCGACGCGCACGGAAACCTGGTGCATCTCGGTGAACGCGAGTGTTCGATCCAGCGTCGCCACCAGAAAATCATCGAAGAATCGCCCTCACCGCGCGTCGACGCCGACCTGCGCGAGGCGATGGGCGAAGCCGCACTGCGACTCGCGCGCGAACTCGACTACCGGTCGGCCGGCACCGTCGAGTTCCTGCTCGACGATGATTCGGGCGAGTTCTTCTTCCTGGAGGTGAACACGCGTCTCCAGGTCGAACACCCGGTTACCGAGCTCGTGACTGGCATCGACCTGGTGCGCGAGCAGTTGCGCATCGCCACGGGCGCGACGCTCGGTTACGCGCAGCGCGACATCCGCTTCGACGGCTCGGCGATCGAAGCGCGGCTATACGCGGAAGACCCGGCGAACGATTTCCTGCCGGCCACCGGGACGCTCGTGGCGTTTGCACCCGCCGACACGCCCGAGGTGCGCTGGGATTCGGGTGTGACACGAGGTTCCGCAATCGGGACCGACTTCGATCCGCTACTCGCCAAGGTGATCGCCCACGCACCCACGCGCCGCGAAGCTGCCGGGAAGCTCGCGCTCGCACTCGCACGCGCGCACCTGGGCGGCGTCGTGACCAATCGCGAGTTCCTGGTCAACACGCTGCGCAGCGAGGAATTCCTCGCGGGTGATACGACCACCGATTTCATCGATCGCGCGAAGCCCGAGTGCAGCTTCGAGTTCAGCGAGGAAGAGCGCGTGCGCCTCGCGCAGATCGCCGCGCTCTGGGTGCAGGGCGCAAACCGCAGGGAGGCTCGGGTGCTCGGCATGGCTCCGTCGGGTTGGCGCAACGGACGCCTGCCGGATCAGAAACTCGTACTCGACGCGGGTGAGAACTCCGTCACCGTGCGCTACCGGACACTGCGCGACGGGAGCGTCCGCTTCGGCGACGGCGCGATCGCGCGCATTCACGCCTGGAGCGAAGACGGCATCGACGTGGAGATCGACGGACGCCGCGCGCAGGCTCTGGTCACGCGATCGGGCGCCGAGTTGATCGTCCGCGGTCCGAACGGCGATCTGTCCTTCACCGAACGACCGCGCTTCGAGTTGCGAGCGGGCGGGGACGCGGCGGGCGGCTTCGTCGCCCAGATGTCGGGCAAGGTCATCGACCTGCGCGTGAAGGTGGGCGACCGCGTGCGCGCGGGCGACACCGTCCTGGTTCTCGAAGCCATGAAGATGGAGCACCCGATGCGCGCGAGCGAAGACGGCGTCGTCCGAGAAGTTCGGGTGAGCGAGGGCGAACAGATCGAGGGAGGAGCGCTGTTGCTCGCGATCGAACCCGCGAAAGAGGCGTAGGAGGAGTCGCGATGGCCGATCCGATCCGCATTGCGAATTGTTCGGGTTTCTTCGGGGATCGCATCAGCGCCGCCCGCGAAATGGTGGAGGGCGGACCCATCGATGTCCTCACGGGCGACTGGCTCGCAGAGCTGACCATGCTGATCCTCGCGGGCGCGCGCTTGAAGCGGCCGAACAGCGGCTACGCGCGCACCTTCGTCACACAGATGGAACAGGTGATGCGAAGCTGCCTCGAACGCGACATCAAGGTGGTGAGCAACGCGGGCGGGCTCGATCCCGACAGTTGCGCGGATGCCGTCGCCGAAGTCGCAGAGAAGCTCGGTCTCGAACCGACGATCGCCTACGTGCGCGGCGACGACCTGCTGCCGCGCATGACTGATTTGATTGCAGAGAGCAAGCTCTGCCAATTCGAAAGCGGCGAACCCATCAAGGACGCGTCCGCGTTCCTGACCGCCAACGCCTACCTGGGGTGCTGGGGCATCGTCGAGGCCCTGCACCAGGGCGCCGACATCGTCATCACGGGCCGCGTGACGGACGCGGCGGTCGTGGTGGGACCCGCGGCGTGGCATCACGGCTGGAGCCGTACAGACTGGGATGCGTTGGCCGGTGCCGTCGCGGCGGGCCACGTCATCGAGTGCGGCGCGCAGGCGACCGGGGGGAACTACTCGTTCTTCACCGAGGTTCCGGGCATGGCTCGCGTGGGTTTTCCGTGGGCGGAGATCGCGGCGGATGGATCGGCGCTGATCGGCAAGCACGACGGCAGCGGTGGCGAGGTTTCAGTCGGCACGGTCACCTCTCAACTCCTGTACGAGATCGACGGCCCGCAGTACTTCGGACCCGATGTGACGACGCGCTTCGACACGATCGAGCTGACGCAGCAGGCGCCGGACCGCGTGCTCATCCACGGCACGAAGGGAGAGCCTCCGCCGTCCACACTCAAGGTCTGCATCAACCGGATCGGTGGATTTCGGCAGGACCTGAACGTCTGCCTGACGGGCCTCGACATCGAAGCGAAGGCGAAGCTCATCGAGGAGGCCTTCTGGGCAGCCTGTCCCTACGCGCGCGAAGACTTCGACGCGGTCGAGACGCACATCGCGCGCACCGACAAGGAAGATCCGGAGTCGAACGAAGAAGCGACGGCCTTCTTCAGGCTCTCGCTCAAGGATGCGGACGAAGAGAAGGTCGGACGCGCCGTGTCGAACGCGATGGTCGAACTGGGTCTGGCCACCATCCCCGGCTACACGAGCGTCGGCGGAGCGCCCGGCGCCGGACGGCGCTTCGGCGTGTATGAGCCCGCGCAGATTCCGGCGGAAATCGTGCCACAGGAAGTCGTCGTGCTCGACGGCGCGGCGTACGAAGTGTCTTCCGTGATTCCATCTGCTGAAGTAGAAGTGACACCGAAACCCGGACCGAACGCGAAGCCACCAGGCGGCCCGACGAAGCGCACAGCACTCGGTGCGATCTATGGAGCGCGCTCAGGCGACAAGGGCGGCAACGCGAACCTGGGCGTCTTCGCGCGCAGCGACGCGGCCTGGGCGTGGCTCGATCGGTTCCTGACCACGGAAAAGTTGCAGGAACTGCTGCCGGAAACCGCGGAGCTCCGCGTGGATCGCCATCGATTGCCCGCGCTGCGATCGCTCAACTTCGTGCTGCACGGGCTGCTCGGGGAAGGCGTCGCCGCCTCGACGCGCCAGGATCCACAGGCCAAGAGTCTCGGCGAGTGGTTGCGCGCGCGCATCGTCGAGATTCCGGAGGCACTGTTGTCTTGAGGCGAGCCCCCGGAAATACCACGCGCATGCGCTTTCCCGGCGTGCGCGCACCGAAGCCGTTGCTGTCATCCGAAGCGGAACGAAAGCTCAGCGCGCGTCAGCTAGAGGTGCTCGACGAGCTCGAAGAGAAGCTCCGACACGAGGGCCTCGGCGATTTCACGATGGCAGCGATCGCAACGGCCGTGGGTTGCTCGCTGCGCACGTTGTACGACATCGCTCCGAGCAAGGACGAACTGCTGCTCACGGTTGTCGACCGTCGACTGCACCGCATCGGGCGCGCTGCGATCGAAGCCCTCGACCCGTCCATGACGCCGATCGACGCGCTGCGTGCCTACCTGCGAGCGGCCAACGAAGCCGTCCAACCGGAATCTGCGGTGTTGTCGGCCGACATCGCGAAGGTCGGTGGGGCCGAGCGATTGTTCTCCGCACACGAAGCCTATCTGATCGCGGTGACGCAGAACCTTCTGGACCGCGCGGTCGCCGACGGGCAGATCGCGCCGGTCGACACCGCAGCGATCGCCCATGTGCTGGGTAGTCTCGGCGGTGAGTTTGCGAAACCCGAAGTCGCCGAGATCGCCAAGGCCTCCGCGAACAAGACCGCGGATGCGATCACAGAGATCATCCTCCAGGGGCTGTTGGCGCGAGCCGCGTGATCCTTCAACCGCCGGGCGAGCACAAGCGCCAACGAGATGCGCGTATAATGGGCTTTGAAAACATCGGGAGGCAAGCATGCGCGGCCTGATGATGGATCGACCGCTGCTGGTTTCCGCCCTGCTCGAGTACGCGGGCGAATACCACGGCAGCACGGAGGTCGTAGCTCGGGACTTCGACGGAACGATCTTCCGCTACGACTACGCGGCGGCCCGGGTGCGCGCCAAGCAACTGGCACAGGCCGTCGAGGCGCTGGGCATCGCGCCGGGCGAGCGCGTGGGAACGCTCGCCTGGAACTCCCACCGTCACTTCGAGATGTTCTACGGTGTCACGGGCACCGGTGCCGTGCTCCACACCGTCAACCCCCGCCTGCACCGCGACCAGATCCTCTACATCATCGACCACTGCGAAGATTCCTGGCTGTTCTGCGATCTCGAAACCCTGCCGCTCGTGGAGAACCTCGCGCCAGACCTCAAGCGAGTCCGCGGCTTCTGCCTCATGGCCGACGCCGCCGAACTCCCGAAGCAGACGTCGCTACGCGATCTGCTCTGCTACGAGACGCTGCTCGGTGAACAGGACGGCGATTACGATTGGCCCGATTTCGACGAGTACGCGGCGTCCACGATCTGTTACACCTCGGGCACGACGGGCGACCCGAAGGGTGTCGTCTACTCTCATCGATCGACGGTGCTCAGCGCGCTCACGCTCGGGGTTGCCGACTTCCTCCCCGGCCACCAGCACGGCGCGATGGAGACGGCACTCGGCCTCTCGCCGATGTTTCACGGCAATGCCTGGCAGTTTCCGTACGTGGGACCGCTGCTCGGATGGAAGCTCGTCTGGCCCGGCCGCGCCTATGACCCGGTGAGTCTGACCGAACTGCTGGTTCGAGAGCGCTGCACGATCATGTCGGGCGTTCCGACCCTCTGGCTGTTGCTCCTCGATCACCTCGAGAAGACCGGCACGAAGCTGCCACACCTGCGCATGTCGCTCTCGAGCGGCGCCTCCCCGCCGCGTTGGGTGGTGGATACGCTCGCCGAGAAGTACGGCGTGGATCTGATGAACACCTGGGGCATGACGGAGGCGCTCGGCGGAGCGAAAGGAACCCTGAAGCCGGGAGACGGAGCGCTCCCGCCCGATGCGCGAATAGATCGGATGATGAAATCCGGTCGCGGCGTCTTCCTCATCGATCAACGCGCCGTGGATGACGACGGCAACGCGCTGCCCCGCGACGGCAAGAGCCAGGGCCACCTGCAGGTGCGCGGCCCGTGGATCGCGAGTGGCTACTACAAGGAGAAGCAGCTCGGCGAGGGCGATTGGCTCGATACGGGCGACGTCGCCGTCTTCGATCCGGACGGTTACTTCACGATCGTGGATCGATCCAAGGACGTGATCAAGTCGGGCGGCGAGTGGATCAGCTCTGCGCAGATCGAGAATCTCGCATCAGGTCACCCCGAGATCGCGATGGCCGCGGTGATCGGCGTGCATCATCCGAAATGGCAGGAGCGCCCCTTGCTGATCTGCGTGCGCAATCCCGGCAGCGAGATCGGCGCGAACGAGATCCTCGCATTCCTGTCCGGCAAGATCGCCAAGTGGTGGATGCCCGACGACGTGCAGTTCGTCGACGCGTTGCCCATGACCGGTACTGGAAAGATCCACAAGCTCACGCTCCGCGCGCAGTTCGCGGACTACCGACTGCCCGGAATCTGAGACCGACTGCGTCGGCGCGCGGGCTCGCGATTCAGAAGCCCAGCATCTTTGCCAGGTAGTGGATCATCGTCTCGTCGGATCCTCCCCCGATGCTCATCAGGCGCGCATCGACGAAAGCGCGTCCGGCGGTGCTCTCCTTCATGTAGCCGTAGCCCCCGTGGAGTTGCATGCACTCGTCGGCCACGTAGCGGATCGTGCGCCCCGCGAGCACCTTGGCCATCGAGATCTCCCGCGTCGCGTCTTCGCCCTGGATGCGCCTGCGCACGCACGCGTAGGTCAGCTCGCGAGCGGCCTCGAGCTGGATCTGCATCTCGACGAACTTGAACTGGCTGACCTGCATCTTGGAGAGCGGCTTACCGAAGAGGATGCGCTCCTTCGCGTAGTCGCGCGTGATCTCCCAGAGCCGCTGCGAACCCGCCAGTGCCGTAATGCACGCCACGAGGCGCTCGTCCTGGAACTGCATCATCTGCTGTTGGAAGCCGCGGCCGGGGTCACCGATCGTGTTGGCGAAGGGAACGCGCACGTCATCGAAGTAGAGCGCGCCCGTGTCGGAACTCCAGTTGCCAATCTTGTCGAGCAGCTCGTAGCGGAAGCCCGGCGTGTCGGTCGGCACGATGATCTGCGAGAAACCGCCGTAGCCCGAGCCCGGATCCGTCACCACGAGCACGCACAGCCAGTCCGCGGTGGCGGCGTTGGTGATGTACATCTTGCTGCCGTTGATCACCCACTCGTCACCGTCGCGCACCGCGCGCGTCTTGATCCCCGACACGTCCGAGCCCGCGCCGGGCTCGGTGACCGCGATCGCGCTCACCATCTCGCCCTTGATGGCGGGCACCAGGAAGCGCGCGCGCAGCTCGTCGCTGCCGAAGTCGTGCAGCGAGGGCGTCGCCATGTCGGAATGGACGCTGATCCCCATCGTGACTCCGGCGTTGCCCCAGGCGCCGAGCTCCTCGAATAGGATCGTCGTGAACGAGTAGTCGAGTCCCGCGCCACCCCACTTCGGGTCGTAGCGCAGCCCGAGCAGGCCGAGATCTCCCATCTTCTTGTAGATCGACTTGTCGATCCGGCCCATCTCGTCGAACTCGCGAGACCGGGGCGCGAGCTCGGTCTCGACGAACTTGCGGACCGTCGAGCGGAACATCTCGTGCTCGGGCGTGTTGAAGAGGTCGTTGGGCACCGGGGCCCCCTTGGCGGGTGTGCGGCTCGCCTAGAGGGTGTCAGGAAATCGCCGCCGCGCCAAGGGGGTGGCGACATGCGGGCGAATCCGGCAGCTCCGACCGCACCACCAGCGCTTCGACGCCTCCTTCTTCATCAGCCGTCCTCCGATGGGTTGGTCCAACGACTTCTGCCTCGGCCCGGTCAGCAGGGCCCACCGGGATGTGGATGCCCACGCCCAGCACGGGCTCCGCCAGTGGCTGCGGGCGAAGCACGGGGTATGGGGACGGGATTTGTACGCTTCCCCGACAGGATCCCGTACCGGAATCTGGGCTCGACGCGGACCCGGGGGTAACCCCGCATTGATCCTTGGGGGTCGCGTGAGTCCTCGGACGAAAGCCGGATGCGGCAGATCTGCACGTCCGGTTTGACGAGCAGGGTGTGGAGATGGAGCATGCGACGTTGGGTGAGGCACCGGTAACCGAAAGGGTCGGCAACGGATGGATCGCCGCTAAACCACTGCGGCACACCTCGACTCTACGCTTGCAAAGTGACAACTCGCGGTGGATCTCGACCTGACAATACCTGAAGCCGGCTGAATAATGAAAGAGAGAGAAGGCATATGACAATCAAACTCTGGCACTGCAAAGACGCCCGCTCGCTGCGTCCATTATGGGCACTGGAAGAGATGGGACTGGACTACGATCTGAACGTCCTGCCGTTCCCGCCAAGAGTGCACCAACGCGAGTATCTGCAGCTCAACCCGCTGGGAACCGTACCTTTCATGCTGGACGGCGAAACACAGATGACCGAATCGACCGGGATCTGTCACTACCTGGTGGAAAAATACCAGCAGCGGCAGTTCGGACTGCAGTCCGATCACCACGAGTACGGAGACTACCTCAACTGGCTCTACCACAGTGATGCCACACTGACCTTTCCCCAGACCCTATACCTGCGTTACGGCATGCTGGAACCGGACGAACGCAAGCAGCCACAGGTTGCCGAGGATTATCGCAAGTGGTACCTGGCCCGACTGCAAAAACTCAACGGTCACATCTTGGATCGGGGGTTTCTGTGTGACGGACGCTTTACCATCGCCGATATCGCTATCGGTTACGCACTCTATCTCGGCGAGAAACTCGGTATCGCGAGCGACTACGAACCCCAGACCCAGGCCTATCTCGAACGCCTCAAGGCGCGTCCCGGTTTTGTTCGGGCAGCCAAAAAAGAGTAGGTAAGACGCTATACTGACCCGACATCGATTTTGAAATGGGGCCAGCGTGAACGCCCCCAGCGCGAACAACAACAACGGCCCCTCGCCCGGGACACAGAAGCCGCCCCGAGTCCCCCGCGTATCGCGGCGTGGGTTCCTGACCGCTGCCGCCGCCGCGACGGCCGGGGGCGTCGCGGGAATCGTCGGCGGGCAGGCAGTGGAGAAGCGGTACCGCGCCCCGGCTGGCCCGTTCTTCGGCCCGCGATCGCACTGCCCTTGGATCGAGTCAGCCGGCATCGAGGACACCCCACCGCTCGCGTGGCTGCGTGGCGACCACACCGCCGACGTCATCATCGTCGGCGGCGGCTATACCGGTTTGTCCACCGCACTGCACCTCGCGGAGAGTTTCCCGAAACGCCGAATCGTTCTGCTCGAGGGGGCACGCATCGGATACGGAGCGTCGGGCCGCAACGACGGCCTCGTGCTGCCGTTCATCAACGGCGCGGAGGCGATCGTCCACGACCTGGTGGAGGCGGAGCGGATCGACGAAGCGCGGAAGGTCTACGAGGCCACGTCGGCGGGCGTCAAGATGATTGAAGACCTGTCGAAGACGCGCGGTGTCAACTGTGAATGGGAGCCTGTGGCAAACCTGATCGGTGCGACCACTCCGAACCAAGAAGCGCTGCTCGAAGGCATACACCAGATGTACGCGGCGCTCGAACTCGAGTCGACCTGGCTGTCCGAGAAGGAACTGCGCCGGCGCGTCGATGTCGCGGGGTATCGGGGGGCAATTGCGGTTCCGAACAGCGGGATGATCAACCCCGCCAAACTCGCCACGGGATTGCTCGCCCTGGTTCGCGCTGCCGGTGTGGAAGTCCACGAAGACAGTCCGGTGGTGGACATTGCACCGGGCACGACGGTCAGCGCGCGCACGCCGCGCGGCGCGGTGCGTGCCCCCGTGCTCGTACTGGCCACGAATGCCTATACGCCGCACCTGGGTTTCCTCCGCGATCGGATCGCGCCCATCCACTCGTTCAGCATCGCCACGGCTCCCCTGACGGACACCCAGATCGCGGCGCTCTCCTGGCACGGGCGCCAGCCCTTCTTCGACGCGAAGAACTTCTTCGATCTGTTCCGGCTCACGGCCGACAACCGGATCGTTCTGAGCGGCGGTGATGCTTTCTACTACTACGGCGGTGCAGCCATAGACGGCGAAGGGCATCACGACTACGGGCGGTTGGAGCGCACCTTCCGGCGCCTGTTCCCGACACTTGGCGACGTGCCGATCACGCACCGGTGGGTGGGACACGTGGGCACGACGCTCGACACGGTGCCCACGATCGGTGCCATCGGTGCCGAAGAGAACATTCTCTTCGCGGGCGGCTACACGGGTCACGGCGTGCCCGTCGCGATTCTGGCCGGGCGCCTCCTGCGGGATCTGATTGCGGGTGAGCCCCTCGACCGGGTGTACGACTTCGTGCTGAACCGAAAGCCGCCGCGCATTCCCGGCGAGCCGTTCACCTCCGCGGGTTGGGGGCTCGCCAAGCGCTACATGCGCTGGGCGGACGCGCAGTAGCGCCGTGCCGCGTGCACCCTTGCCCTGTGCGGCTCACTTGACCCATTACGTGCTGACGACATAACAGCTTAATTTTCTTTGCTGGTTCAATCTGAAGCCCGCACTACAAGAAGAGAATATGCCGAGAATGAAACGACAACTCGGCTCCGCTCGCGGAAAATCCATTGGGCTCGCGCGCTGTGTGCGGCCCTGCTGGTTGCTGAGTCGGTAGCGGCGGGAGAAGGGAAGGGAGATGCGTCGAAAGACGCCGGAACCCAGACCGCACCCTCGCCGGTAAGAATGAATCCCGACAAACTCGCCGGTGTAGATCTCCAGGCCGGAGAACCCTTCATCGCTCCCGAGGCGGTCCTCGAAGGAAGCCACCACCCGCGCGGGGCAATGCTCTATCAGGGCAAAGAGCTGCGCATGTCGATCTACGAAGATGATCCGGCCACGTTCGCCATCACCGAATCGTTTTCCTTCGATGAGTACTTGCTGGTGCTGAGCGGCAAGTTGATTCTGACGGACGCGGGCGGTCAGCTGCACGAGTACGTCGCGGGCGATTCGCTGGTGGTTCCAAAGGGCTTCACCGGTACCTGGAAGATGCTCGGGAACTACCGCGAGCTGGTCGCCATAGGAACAGAGGCCTACGAGAACGCTCTCGGAAACGAAGAGGAATAATGCGGAGGTAAAGTCCTTTGGTCTGCTCGTGGAGCCGAGCCGGAACCTCGCGGAGTCCGTCACAGGAAGAAGGGATTGAGCCGCGACGGGTAGCGAGTTGGAGCCGGCGCCCAACCGCACGACAGCATGAGAAGCGACTGTGGGTACGAGGATGAGTGAGAATACCGTCTCATTTTGGATGGACGACGCGGCGCGCTGCGTCTGGGAGCCCGCTTTCTGACCTGCGCATTGATGCGCGCCTGACCGCGCACCCAATCCGCGGGCGCAAGTGAATCCTCGAACAGCGCCCTGAAGACGCATCGGCGGAATCGCGGGGATTTCTCAAGCAGCGCCCGGGTGCGTGCGGGAAGTCTGCGCGACCCGAGACTAGATGGCGGTGTGTGCGGTCCAGGGCGGACCTGTCTCTCGGCTCAAATCCGTGATTGTCTGGTAGCGTGTGAGAAAGATTCCCCCAATCGGAACTTGCCCGGAAGACCAGAGCCGCCGAATCTTTTTCTATCGCGAGGATCCAATCCAATGTATACCCCGGCTTGCGATCCTCGAGACCGCGACCGGAATTGTGAACCGGTAGAGGAGGATGGAAATACGGTGCGTGTCAAACGATCTCTGTTAGTCGTCGCGATTCTAATCTGGGTGAACGGTTGCGACTCAACCGAAGTGGCGATCACGAATCAAGATCGACTCGCTGTCGAGGCGGAGTTGAAGAAAAGGCTCGAATCTCTCAAAACGGCGTGGCTGAATCTCGATGCGAAGGCGGTCTCAGCGCATTACGCGGACACGAGCATAGATACCTACAACGGAGAACGCGCATCGGGCGCGCAGCCCGATACATGGTCGGAACCCGATTATCAGTATCTCGCGAAGACGGAGATCGGCGCGTTTCAGAATCTCCGCATCGATGTGCTCGCGAGAAATGCCGCGGTCGCGAGCTGGGAGAATCGCTTTACCGAAACCTATGCGACGGGTGAGAGACAACCCGAGATGCTGGCGCTGATGACTCAGGTATGGATACGCGAGAACGGGCAATGGTTCATACTCCACAACCACGAATCGACGCGGGCCGCGCCCGATTCCGCGGGCTCGGTCGACGATTAAGGGGCGAAGCTGGACCGTGGCACTTGCCAACTGAGAGAAACGCCAGCCGCCGAGCCGCAATGGCCTGAAACGCGCTGTCTCCTACCCGGTTGCACTGAGGCCCCTCTGCCAAAACCCCGCGAAAGCGCGGGAAATTCTCGGGTTGAGGCCGAGAGGGAGGGCGATATCTCTGCAACCCGTGACTAAATGGCGGTGGGGGCAGTCTAGGGCGAACGCCTCTCTGCACCCGAATGCCCGATTGCAGGGAAGCTACAGGGAATTCGGCGGAATTCGAGAGAGTCGGGGGCAGCGGGACTCGTATTTGCCGCTCGATTTCGGGCTCTTTGACGCGAATTCCCTGCAGCCGAGAACAGTGAAATTTCCACGACGAGCAGGAAGTTCGCAGCCCCGAACAGACAGGGTTTCCGGCTCGCGTTTCGCTCGACGGGCAGCGTCGGTTCGGGTCGCATGCGCATCGTCGAACTGGCAGAACGGTGAACGATCGACGCCTTGCGCGATGGTAACGCCGCTTTGGCGGAGCGGCGAGCCCGGCAAGGCGCGCGTGTCATTTCAGTTGCGCACGATGATTCCGACGCAGTTCGATGAGTTCTTGGAGGCCTGGTTTTTCCCAGAAGGCCACCCAGCGCGGATCCGCCGATAGATCTTCGAGTGCATACCGATTAGCTTGCACTAGCCAGGGGTCGCGCCGTACATAGGCGAGTTCCAGAAACTCCAGTGCCGTTTCGACGCCGTCGATGCCCAGCGCAAATTCTGCGATCTCCGCGGCAGACGCCTCGTTGGCCAGGACGGCTTCCTTGAGCGCTATGTAGTATGGGCGCGCCCGATCCCAATCCTGTTGGGCGCCGTAGTACCGGATCCACATGTAGGCAGGCCATGAGGAATCGACATCGGGTAGCGCCTCCGCCAGCAGAATCGTCCGGCGCGCTGCGTCAAAATCCATTGCGTAGAGCTGGCTCGATGACAGCACATCATAGCTATGGACTGAAACATGGAGTTCCAGCGCGCGTCGCGCATACGCCTGCGCTTCTTCAAAACGGCCCGTTGACGTCATGAGAACAGCCATGTCCCTGACGTGAACGTCGGACATCATGTCCAGCTCCATCGCACGGCGTTCGAATTTTTCGGCGTTTCCGAAATCGCCGACGACTGAAAGGTAGTCGCCGTAAAAATTGTTAACGACGGCGTCGTTTGGGCTGACGCGAAGCGCGTGGTTGAAAACAATCCGCGCCTCATCCCACTCCCAACGGTAGAGCGTTGCGTTGTATCCTCTCGCGCTCAGCGCCTCCGTTTGATTTGGATTGAGCTTCAACGCCATGTCGATCGCAGCCTCTGATTTTGCGGTGAATGGTCGCGAGTCGAAAGCACGCAGATACGCCGGCAACAACGCATAGGTTTTGCCAAGAGCGCCGTATGCATCTGCGAGCGAATTGTCGATCTCCAGCGCTTGTTCAAAGAGACGCGCGGCTTCGGTCAGATTCCCACTACCACGCAGGGAAAGCAGGTAGCGCCCCTTCAAGTAGAGTTCGTACGCGGCCACATTCGTCGTAGGCGGCAACATGGAAGCGGCGACCGCCTCATCCGCATTCAGTTTCTGCGTCAATGCCTCGACGATATTGGTTGCAATTTCCTTTTGAATGGCGAAGATGTCGTCGAGTTTGCGGTCGTACGTGTCCGACCACAGGTGGGAGTCGGATTCCACGTCGATCAGCTGCGCGGTAATCCGGACCTGATTACCCGCTTTTCGCACACTGCCTTCCAGAACGTGGTTTACGTTGAGCTTCGCCGCAATTTCGGGGATGGCCGTGTTCGTTCCCTTGAACGAAAACGACGAGGTGCGCGATGCGACTCTCAACGAAGTGACCCGCGTGAGCACGTTGAGCAACTCTTCAGAAATTCCCTGGCTGAAGTATTCGTTGCTCTCGTCATCGCTCAAGTTGGCGAAGGGCAATACAGCGATGGATTTTCCCCGTACGACTGCGTCTTCCACTGGGACCGGGTCGGACGCCGGTGCGACGGGATCCGGGTCGGCTCTCAATACGAATTTATCCACCGCAAAATAGGCGACAGCAGCGACCAGCAATCCGGTTATCGCAAAATCGAGCTTGCGACCTGTCTGCCGCGGCATCGGCTGAGCCGGTTCGACGCCCTCGTCGCGCTTGATCCCCTCGGGTGTCAGCTCGAATGCCCAAGCGAGGACTAACGCGAGTGGAAATCCGAGGATCACCAAGAGGGTGAAAGCCTTCATCACCCATTCGGGAGCGCCGAAGGTCGGCAGAACCACCGACGCCATTTCCACCAGCAGCCAGCCCACGATCCCGTAGGCCGCCCCAACGCGGAAGACGTTGCGACGCTTGAGTTCGGCGACAAATGACATCTTATGCTTCATCGTCCTTCATCGCTTTCCGCCGAGGTCTGTGCGTTCTCAATATTCGTCGGCATTGAAATCGCTCACGTTTTTAGTTGTGCGTTCTCAAAATTCGCCAAGCTTGATTCCATCGCGATTTTCCGCACTGCAGACTTTCTTCATCCGCGAATGATATCTTCGATCGAGTCCGATTTTCAGACTCGCCCGCAGTTTGCTCGTCAATCAGAATTGCCTTCCGATGCAAGCGCTGGCCAGCTTCTCAATCGCTCTTCTCTACAGCGCGCTTGCCCTGCCCCGAAATCGCGGAGCCCAAGCAATCGTCGGACTGGCGCTGCGCCAGCAGCTCTCGATCTATGCCCGAGTCCGACCACGTTCGCGGCTCTCGCCGTTCGATCTCGCGTTGTGGGTCGCACTCTCTAGGCTCTGGTCACGCTGACGACCCGCCGCAAGCTCACCACCGAGATGAGGATCCGGATCGTGATCGAGGATCTGCGAACCGAATCAGGAAGAAACCGGACCGTTGCAGGTGCCAACAGAGATAAGCGCGCGCCGCGGCGCCCTATCGGCCCAAAATTGACTCTCTCCGGTCCAGATTCAGTGAGTGCCCGCTGCCAAGACCCTGCGAAAGCGCGTGAATTTCTCGGCCTGCCGCTAGGCATCGGGGGCGAATCTCGGCAACCCGAGACGAATGGCGGAGAGAGAGGGATTCGAACCCTCGGTACCTTTCGGTACACACGCTTTCCAAGCGTGCGCCTTAAGCCGCTCGGCCATCTCTCCGGATCAATCTTCGCGCTCGCCGAAGGAGCCCGCGCTTTTCGCCGCTGCGCGTCGAGTGAGAAACGCGCTTAGCACGCGAAGCGGATCGACGCCAAGCGGTCGAATTGGCGGAGAGGGAGGGATTCGAACCCTCGATACGGGTATAAACCGTATGCAGGTTTAGCAAACCTGTGCCTTCAGCCTCTCGGCCACCTCTCCCGCACAGGCAGCATCATACCGAGATTTTCGCAGTCGCGGGAGGAACCCGCGCGCGGGATCGCCCGCTGTGAGGCGCCGGCCGATCGCGGGCCGCTTCCACGTCGCCGGAGCCCGGCCGGCCGAGCGGCCGCCACCCCCGCGAGAGCGATGCGAAGGCTCGCCGCGCGGGCTCGAGCGTGGCGGAGAGGGAGGGATTCGAACCCTCGAGGGGCTTGCACCCCTGGCGGTTTTCAAGACCGCTGCCTTCAACCGCTCGGCCACCTCTCCGCGCAAAGGGTTGCGCTCGCCAGGAGGCTATCCGGGGTGACTCGTCTCCGGCAAGTATCCAGCGGGGCGCAAAGCCGCGGAACTACATCTCCGGCGTCTTCATCATGAACAGGAACTCCTGCACGGCCGCTTGCGATTCCGGCCGCAGGTTCTCGATGCCCGCGTAGGGCATGCCGGTCGCGGGCCCCGCATCGGGGTACTTTGCCTTGCGCTTCATGTGGCGCATGACCATGCGCACGAACTTGGCGCCACCCCAGGCGCCGATTTCGGTGGACACCGGATACCGCTCCTGAGGGTCGCGAAACAGATCGTAGAAGTCGGCCAGGATGGCGTTCTCTATGTTGCCACCCGGAATCGCGAGTTTGTACTGCTCCTTCACTACCGCTTCGAGCTTGTTGATGTTGTAGATGAACACGTAGTCACGACGCCCATGAGTGTCGCCTCTGAGCATCAGCGCGGTCTGATCGATCCCGTCGATGATTCGATTGGTCGGGATCTCGTCGGTGGCGCCGGCCAGGCGCGCGATGGTGGTGAACAGGTCGGTTACGTGAACGATGTCACCCGCCACCGAATCCGCCTCGATCATACCCGGCCAACGCACGAAGGCGTCGACGCGCACCCCACCCTCGGTCGTCGATCCCTTGCCGCCTCGGAAGATCATTGGGGTGTAGCCGGATTGCGGTGAGTACTTGGTGAAGTGACCATTGTCCCCCATGATGATGACCAGCGTATTTTCCGCGACACCGAGCTTGTCCATCTCGGTCATCAATTCTCCGATCCACTGATCGACCAGTTTCATCTTCTCCACGTAGTTACCGCCGTTGGGGGTGGTGTACTCCTCGTAGGCAGTGCGCGGGCCAGTGAGGGGGTAGAGCGGCCAGTATTGCAGGAAGAAGGGCTTGTCCTGTTTGGCCAGGCTCTGGAGTTGCTCCATGACCTGATCCTGGTAGCGCTGGTTCATCGCCTCGTACTTCGCCTCGGTCCAGCGCTCCCCCGGCTTCATGTCCACTTCTCGAACCGGCTTGCCGCGATAACCTTCGACCCCGGTCACCATGCTCGATGCATCGGTGCGCAACCAGCCGTCGATCGTGTAGCGGTCGTCATAGTTGTTGTCGCCAATCCCGACGCTCACTTCCTCGTCGGCGGCATCGTCATGGAAGATCGTCAGCTGGCCCTGCTGGTGGATGGGGAACGCCGCGTAGTCGAAGCCCTGGAAGTTGGGCCAAGCCTCCTTGATGTCGCCCATGTGCCACTTGCCGATGTGCACCGCGTTGTAACCGGCTTCGGAGAGTATCTCGGCCAGGGTGACCTCCTCGTCGGCCAGGCCAAAGCCGGAGATATCCACGGCGGTGTTCCCCATGCCGTTGCGGTAGGGTTGGCGACCCGTCATGAAAGCCACCCGGGTAGGCGTACAGGAGGGCTCCGTGTACATGCGCGACAGGCGCATCCCGTCGCGGGCGAACTGGTTGATGGAGGGTGTCTTGTAACCGCGGATCGAATTCAAGGTCTCGCTGCCCAGATCGCCGAAACCGATGTCGTCGATCAGGATGTAGAAGATGTTCGGGGGCTTCCCAGCGTTCTTCTCGCGAAAGGCGGCCAGCTCCGCGTCGAGCGCCTTGTCCTCTTTGGCCCACTGCTCGGCGTGCTGCTGTTTCAGCACGTAGAACTCTGCGTCGTGTTTGATATCTGCGGCCATCGCGGCTTGCGAAGCCACGAGAAGTGCCGTCAACGACGTCATGACGATCTGGGAATTTGTCAATCGCATTGCCTCACTCCTCTACTGAACTGGGACGGGGAGCTTAGGAGATACTGCGCCGTTCGACACCGCAGTGCGCAGAGTATTTTCCGCGTGTGCTTCACCACATTTCGAGCGAAAACAGCCGAGCAAGTCGTAAAGCTGATCTGCGATCTCTTCGTCGGCAAATCGCGGGGATCTAGCGCTCAGCGGAGGCGGCTCGTGGCTCGCAGAGTCAGGCGCCGATCGAGCCGGCGCCGACGTCCGCGCGATTCTTTGTTACGACATCCGGGTGATCCGAGGCGGCAAAGAAGCCGCTGATTCAGCGACCTGCGGTGAAGCGCCAAACGAGTCATGGACGCCGGAAGCGGATGACGTAGTTCTCCTTCAGTCCCTCGACCTCGATTTCGCGCTCGAACTCGAAGCCCGCGGCCTCGATCTCGCGGCGAAACTCGCGCTTGCCCGCGCGCACGTGCTCCATCACCCATTTCGACGACTTGCCGGGAATGCGCTCGAAATCGAGGATCACGAGAGAGCCGCCGGGTCGGATCGCGGAGTAGAGGCTGGCGAGCGTCGATCGGGGGTATTCGAAGTGGTGATAGGTGTCGCACACGAAGGCGAGGTCGACCGACGCCGCGGGAAGTGCGACCGCATCTTCGCGGCCTTCGACCACCTCCACGCGCGCGAGCTTCTCGCGCTCGGCGCGCTCGCGCAGGTGCGCGAGAAACTTCGGAGCGATCTCGACCGCGTAGACGCGGCCCTCGGCGCCCACCGCGCGGTCGAAGTCGGGCAGGAAGAGGCCGGTTCCGGCACCGATGTCGGCGACCTGCATGCCCGCCGAGACCTCGAGCGCCCTGGCGATGCGCTCGCGATGAACGGACACTTCCCGCGACTCGCCCTCGAAGATCTCGACGAATTCCGCGACGTCGAGGTCTTGCGACAGAAAACGCTCGTTGACACCGGGGCGCACACTGTCTTCGCCGGGTTTCGCGGGCGCCCGCGCGCCGCTCGCGCCGGCGACGGCCAGGCACGAGAGCCCGAGCAGTGAAATCGAAAGCGCATTGCGACGGATCGCGTCGGTGAAACGCATGGGGCTGCCTCCTGTTCGGATCGCGCGGGTGTTCGCGGGAGCCTACCGAAATCGCGGCCCGAGCGTGCGCGCGCAGTCGCGCTGCGGATCGCGGCGGTTGGGCGGCGAGCGGCTGGGAGCTGCGCGACGGAAACCGACCGGTCGCATCGCCGCGCGCGCAGTCGAGCGGCTCAGCGCAAGAGTGGCTGGCAGTCCTGGATCTGAACGCTCTGCGCGAGCACGAGTTTGGTCTGGTTGACCGCGCCCGCGACATCGCGGGTGATGTCCGCGCCGTTTTCCACGACCACGACGGACTCCAATGAGAGCGGCGCGCCGGTCACGCTGATGCAGGTTCGCTCGCCACCGCTCTGGAGCCTGTCCTTGAACAGATCCACCGCGTCGATGAGCGTATTGAGCGCGGCCCGATCGGCCGCGACGAAACTCAGCGTCTTCGTGTGTTGCATCGCCTGTTTGGCGCCGGGCGACTTACACATGTGAAAGTCGGGGTAGACCGCAGAGATCGCGCGCGCGTTGCGAATCGGCAGGCCCGCCGCGGTCGCGTGGGTGATGCTGTTGCGCCGCTGCTGGACATCGCCGCCAAACAGCATGTACGACTCCTGAAGCGAGCCGACCACGCTGTAACGGGCTTCGAGCTGGTCCGCATCCAGGGTGACGTTGCGGCCTTCGATCGAGGTTCCGACGCCGCGCGGATCGATCGATACACCGATCACGTTCAGCAGAAACCAGCCGGTCCCCACGAGCAGGATGAAGAACAGGAAGCGGCCCATGGCGAGAATATCGTCACGAAGCCGCCCAATCTGAACACCCCCCGGCGTCAGCGAGCCGATTCGGGGGTGAATATTCACCAACGTCCCCGCCTGCTTCCACTAGGGTGTGGCGGATTCGGCGGGGGGGGGATCGTCGGCTTCGGGCGATTCGGGGCGGATCAGCGACCCGAGGGCCTTGAAGCCGCGAGTGACGAACATGGGAACGCCCTGGAGCACGACGCTCGTGGGCCCCGCCGATCCCGGCAGCAGGATCGGTTTGACCTCGGGCTGCCCCCAGGGCCCGGTCACGTGATAGTAGGTGGCCACGAGATTGGAGTCGGTCCCGAGCAGGATCAGATTCAAGATCGGAATCTTTCCGAGCACGCTGTCGAGTTTGGGGAACAGGAAGAGCGCGACCTTCCCGTCCATCGGCTTGCCCTCGGTCATGAGTTCGACGCCGCCCGAAGCGAGCACGCCGAGTTCGGGCCCCTCCATCGAAAGTCCTTCCGTCTGCAGCCGGCCGTCGTGGAATTCGAGAACCATGTGGAGGTTGTTGTAACGGATCACCTCGCTGGGATCGAAGTCTTCCAGGGTTTCGCTCGCTTCGGAGATCGCAACCACGGGGGGCGCTTTCTTGCGGATTGCGCCATCGGTGGCATTCACGTCCATCAGGCCGCGGAGTTTGGCGTAGATCGATGTATCGGAACGCAGGGTGCCGTCGAAGCTGCCCGCGAGATCGACGTCGCCGTTGATCTGGTTCGGCGGCAGCCCGAACAATCTGCCGACCGCGAGCGCATCTCCCCCCTTCAAGTCGAAACTCAATTGGAAGGGAACCTCGCCGACTTCCGAGAGGTGAAGCCGCGCATTCGCGTCGACCAACCCGGACGGTTCGAGATTGATTGCGAGCTTGCGAATTCGGACGCGATCGGCCGACGCTTCGAATTCGCCGCTGGCGGCGCTTTGCCGCCAACGCTCGCCCGCAATCGGCCCGACCGAGAAGCGGCCGCGCGCCCAACTGTCGTGCGGAATCGGATCGGAGGGGCGATCACTCGGCAGGCCCGCAGAAACCGCGACACTGACGCGCTCTTCGGGATGAAAGAACCACCCGATCTTTCCGTCGATCGGAACGCCCGCCCAGTTGCCGCGAACCTTCTCGACGTGCAGACCCCGAGCCTCGGTTTCGATCGCGAGCTGGAGATCTCGGATCGGCCACAGAAACATCGGGTGATCGAGGTAGTCGAGCTGGAGTTCGATCGACATGCCCGAATCCGCTGAATCCGCGGCGGGCGGCGGGCGCAGGGTGTCCCAGAGAGTCGCCAGCCCGACCAGCGGTTCTCCGCCGGAAGTGATCTGTCGATTGGCTGGATCAGCCGCGAAGAAATTCGGAAACCCGTCGATGTTGAGATCCAGGCTCGGCAGCGGAGAGCCGTTGAGCAACGCCGTCACCCCGATCGCCTCGACCCGCGAACCGATCCACTGCATGCGTCCGCTGAGCTGCTCGATCCGATCGGATTCGCCGACCCAGATCACGGTATCCGCGAGCTCGGCGCCGAGGCGGAAATCTTCCGGCATGGTGCGCGTTCGCCCGGCCAGAAAAGCCTGCCAACCGTCCAGTGTGGCGCCGCCGCTCGCGCGCAGCGAGACGAGCCGGCCGCTCTTCAGCGGGGCCACGACCGCCGCCGCCTCTTCGCGTTTGATTTCGGGTAGCCAAGCGATCAGATGTCGAACCTGCGAGACCTGTACCTCGTCGAACTCGAGCGAGAGATCCGCCAGCGACGCACTCTGGAGCGGCCGCGCGACCATGCCGCTCATCCGCAGCGCAGTTTGCGGGGTGGCGATGAGTACCTCGTGGGCCGCGATGCTCTGGGGCGTGATCACGAGGCTCGCGCTCACGTCGACTCTCGGAAGCTCGCTGCGCTCGCGCGGGCCGCCATCGACCGCGGGAACCGCGCTTCGCAGGCGCTCGCAGACCAGGTCGATTTGGAGGTGGCCGCTGCCGGGCTCGGGGGTCTCGTAGACGATCTCACCGCTCATGCTGCCGTCGATCCGCGCATCGGAACCGAGATCGCTCACGTAGGAGTCACTGATCCCCAGCGCCAACGATTCGAGCTTCAACGAGATCCGCATGCGCCCGCTGCGGCTGCGCTCGCCGCTCAACGCGATGGCGCCGAGGTCGCGCTCTCCCTCCACCAACCGACCGCGCAGAGAGAGCCGGCTCTCGCCGCTGAAGCGGTGGTGGACGAGCCGGGCGTTCAGCGCGAGCAGCTCCATCGGGACCGAGCGGTAGGGGTCGAGCGGGTCGAGCTCGAGCCGCGCGTCCTCGAGCTCGAGCACGCTGGCGAGCCGCGGGGATTCGAGCAGATAGCGGACGGCGATTTCGAGCGCGATCAGCGGGCGCAGCAGCTCGCGGGGGTGCTGGATCCCCGATCCGGCGGCCCGATCGGGGGCCAATCGGGCGAATTCGGGCGACCGCTCGATCACCCCGGTCCGCAGCACCGCTCCCACGAAATCCAACCGCCGCAGGCGAAATTTGCCGAAGAGCAGCGCCAGCGGGTCGATCGAGCCGACCGCGTGCGGAATCTCCAGCCCGGAGCCTTCCCCACCCGGCCAGGCGCGGATCTCGCGGGCGTCCAGCTCGATCCAGCCACCCGAAGAAACCTTTATGCTTTCGATGGTTACGGGAGTGGCGAGGGCGGCCGAAAGCCGCTCTTCGAGCTCGGCCAGCAGGAACTGGGGCGAGACCTCCCGGATCAGCAGCCAGCCGACCAGCCCTGCGACCGCGGCGACCAGCAGCAGGGCAGCGACGATCAGGCTTCGATAGCGCCTCACGATCTCCCCCCCATCCACCTATACGCACTCATCGGCGCACCTGCTGCCTATCCGCGAACCCAACTTGATGTTCACCCACACGCCGCTTTTGCGCGCCTTATCGCGCATCCCCCGGCGGCTCTAGCACTATCTCGACGCTCGCAATTCCGACGAGCCAACTGCTCCAAGCTCGCATTCTCACTAAAGAAATCCTGCGATCGGTCGAAACGACGGAAAGTTGACCCCGCTTCGAGAAGCTCTCGGAGTCAGAGCTGTCGAGCAAGGAGTGCAGTGTGGAAGTTAATGAATCGCACCCGGTTCGAAAGAATCGCGTTCGGGAGCTTCGAGAAAATCGCTTGATGACCCAGGCCCAGCTCGCGCGCAAAGCGAAGGTCGCGCTCCGGACGATCCACAGTGTCGAAAAGGGTATGAACTGCCGCATGGACACCAAGCGGAAGATCCTGCTCGCTCTCGGCTTGCGTTTCGAAGACAAGGACCAGGTATTCCCGTCGGCTTATCGGACCACAGAGCCCAATAACCCGTCCTCATTCTGATCCTCCCCTCTCCGTCTCTCGACGGATGCGGACCTCAGCTCGTCGAGGAAAGCCCCTCCCCGGTTTCCTGAACCGCTCCGGACTTCGGTAACATGGCCGCATCGCTGCTCGGGTGACCAACCCGCGGGAGATGCGCCATTCCGAATCGCGTCACGCTGCTGGCCGATGTCGCCGAGATCGTCTCGCGATCTCACGGCCTCGGTGAGACCTTGAGCAATGTCGTCGAACTCGTCGCCAAGCGACTCGACGCGGACGCCTGCTCGCTCTACCTGACCGATACGGCCACCAACGAACTCAGGCTCGAGGCGACGATCGGCCTCTACCAGGACTCCGTGAGCCAGGTGTCCCTGCCCCATGGCGAGGGGTTGGTGGGGCTGGCCGCGACCACGGGCCAGCCGGTCGTGACCGTCCATGCCCGCCAACACGAGCAGTACAAATACTTCCCCGAGACGGGCGAGGAGCGCTTCGAATCCTTCATGGCGGTCCCGATGATCGTCCGGGGCGCGACGATCGGCGTACTCGCGGTACAGACCATCGAGCCGCGGGAATTCGATTCCAATGAAGTCGAAATTTTCCGAACCTGCGCGCAGTTGATCGCGCCGGTGGTGATCAACGCGCGCTTGCTCGCGCTCGTGGGGCTCTCGGACGAGGACGCCTCGGCGACGGCCGCGGATCTCGAGGGGTTGGAGGGCCTCGCCTCGGATCGCGAGGAGCGGAACATCGAGCACCGGGGGATTCCGACGTCGCGCGGCATCGCGATCGGCACCATCTATCGGCTCGAGACCCCGCTCGATCTCGAGCGGCTCGACTACACGCCCAACGGGGATCCCGAGCGCGAAGTCGAGGAACTGATGGACGCGATCGGCGAAGCGCGTCGCGAACTCGACGGGATGCGCGAGAAGCTCGGGTCCAAGTTCGGGCTCGACCTGGCCGCGGTCTTCCAGACCCACATCCAGATTCTCGAGGACAAGGGATTCGTCGCGAAGTTGCGTCGGGAAGCGCTCGCCACGGGCAACGCACTCACCGCGCTGACGAACGTGATCGGCACCTACCGCAACACCTTCCAGCGCATGTCGGACCCCTACTTCCGCGAGCGCGTCAACGACATCGAAGACGTCGGCCAGCGCGTGATGGAAAGCCTGCTCGGCGAGCGCGACCACATGACACCGCTCGACAAGGGCGCGATCGTGGTGGCGAGCAACCTGTTGCCGGGCATGTTCGCGCGGCTCGAAGTCGAAAAGATCGCGGCGATCGTGTCGGAGCACGGTGGCCCGACCTCGCACGGCGCGATCTTCGCGCGAACGCTCGAAGTCCCGGCGCTGACGGGCATTCCGGGAATCCAGGCGGCCGCTCGCACGGGTGAGACGGCGATCGTCGACGGTGGGGAGGGCCTGATCATCCTCTCTCCCGACGAGGGTCTGCTCTACGAGTACCGCCGCGCCCAGAAGCGCTACACGGTCGCGATCGAGCACCTCGACGCGCTGCGAAATCGCCCCTCCGAGACGCGCGACGGGCGCCTGATCCGCCTGACGGCGAACGTCGGCCTGGTCAGCGATCTCCAACTCGTCAATCAGCACGGCGCGGCGGGGATCGGCCTGTTCCGCACCGAGATGCTCGCGTTCGCGCATCGCGGTTTTCCGGGTGAAGAGGAGCAATCCCAACTCTACGAGCGCGTGGCGAAATCGATGGCGCCGCGCGCGGTGACGATTCGAACCCTCGACCTCGGCGGCGACAAGGAGATGCCGGACATCAGCTTGAGACTCGAAGACAATCCGCAGCTCGGCTGTCGCTCGATCCGGCTGAGCCTCGCCAACCAGGGCATCTTCAAGGCGCAATTGCGCGCGATCTATCGCGCGAGCGCGGCCGGGAACGTGCGGCTGATGCTGCCGATGATCACCTCCGTCGACGAACTCCGAAGTGCGAAGGTGTTGATCGCAGAGGTGCTCGAAGAACTCAAGCGGGCCGGCATCCCCTACGACGAGAACGTTCCGCTGGGTCTGATGATCGAGGTTCCTTCGGCGGCGATCACCGCCGAGACGCTCGCGCGCGAGTGCGACTTCTTCAGCATCGGCACCAACGACCTGACCCAGTACACGCTCGCGGTCGATCGCGGCAACGAACACGTGGCCCACATCTACGACCCGCTGCACCCGGCCGTGCTCTCGCTGATCGACGCGAGCGTGCGCGCGGCGTCCCGGGCCGACATCCCGATTTCGGTCTGCGGCGAGATGGCGAGCAATCCGCTCGCGGTGCCGCTGCTCGTCGGCCTCGGCATCCAGGAACTCTCGAGTGCTCCGAGCGCCGTGCCGCTGGTGAAGGAGATCATTCGCGAACTCGATTTCGGCGATCTCGAAGCGGATGTGCGCGCCGCCCAGGAGGTCGGGACCGCGGCCGAGGTGCACCGGATCGGAGCGGCCCGCTTGCGGGCCGCCGGGCTGCTCGAGCACCCCGACATCGGCCCCTGGCTCCAGACCCTGGTAGACAAGACGCTCCAGCGCCGCTGAGCGGCGCCCCGCAGGAGCCCGCCGCGCAGCCGGCCCGCCGGCTCCCGTCGACCCGCCGAAGTCGCTGTGGTACCCATTGCGCAGTTTCAGCCCAGGCCGCAGAGGTGCGTTCCGCACCGCGGCGATCCCAGCTGCCCATCGAGTACGAGTAGAGCGATGAACCCGCCGCCCACCCAGACCCTGCGCGCCTACGTCGAACTCACCAAACCGAGGGTGCTGCTGCTCGTGATCTTCACGGGGCTGCCCGTGATGGCGATGGCGAGAGAAGGCTGGCCGGGCTTCCCGTTCGCCGCGGTGACGCTGCTCGGAATTGCGTTGGCGGCGGGCGCCGCCAATACACTCAATTGTTTCCTGGAGCGCGACCGCGACCTGCTGATGGATCGGACCCGTCGGCGCCCCCTGCCCTCCAAGCAGATCTCTCCGCTCGCGGCCCTGATCTTCGCACTCGCGCTCGGCGTGACGTCGACCGCGGTGCTGTACTTCGTCGCGGGCAGCGTGGCGGCCGCGCTCGGCGTCGCGAGCATCCTGTTCTACGTCTTCGTCTACACGATCTGGATCAAGCCGCGCAGCGCGCTGAACGCCGTGATCGGCGGCGCCGCGGGTGCGGCCGCTCCGCTGATCGCCGACGCCGCCGTCAATGGCCACGTCGGTGCGGCCGGCTGGTTGCTGTTTGCGATCGTGTTCTTCTGGCAACCGCCGCACGTCTGGGCGATCGCGCTGTTTCGCAAGGCCGACTACGAGCGCGCGGGGATACCGATGATGCCGAGCGTGGTGGGCGACCAACCGACGCGCTGGCGCATGCTCTTCTACTCGCTCGCGCTCGTCCCGGTCACGCTCGCCCCGGTGCTGCTCGACCTGCTGGGCTGGATCTACCTGGCCGCCGCGCTACCGCTCGACGCCTGGTTCGTCTGGCTGGCGGTCCGCGTACTGCGCGAGCGCACGGAAGCAGCCGCGCGCAGCATGTTCCACGTCTCGCTGCTCTTCCTGTTCGGGCTGTTCCTCGCGATGCTGCTCGACCGAATGATCCTGAGCTAGCGAGCCGGGCCCTCTACTCCCGGCTTCTCCGAATCGGCCGGATCTCCGAGGCGCGCGGGGCTCAGCCTTTGGCCTTGCTCCGATCCTTGAGCTTGAAGGGCGGATAGACGGGCACCTTGATCCGAAGGATCGTGCCGTCGGGGCGCTCGAGTTCGCGCATCACCTTGCGAATGGGCTTGAGCCGCTCGCCTTCGATCTGCATCGGCTGCGCGTCGAGATTTCTCGCGGTGCCCTTGCCTCGTTGACCCATGCCGAAGGCCTCCCTGTCGCGTTCCTCTAGGAGCGGGGGTAGATCCCCCCATGAACTTCACCCGTATGGATCGGTCGAAGGGCGACTCGGTTCCAGTGAAATTTTTGATAAGCGCGCCGAAAAAGGCGAAGCTAAAGCGAAAATGCTGAATAAAAATGAAGCCCGCCGGTCGGCGAGCTTTTTTCGATGCAACCTGAAGATTATAGCACACCGTATATATGTCGCAACCCAAAATTCAAATTTGCCGCGCAACCCCATTTCAGTGCCCCAAACGCCCCCGCTTCCGGCTCAAAACCCAAATTTTCCACCCCAAAATCGCCGCCCAGAGAACGAGGGATAACTCCAACGCGATCTTCAACGCGACCAATCGCCGCGCGCGTCGAACTGCTTTGCGGGAGTGGTGCTCGGGTGGGGTGAGGGGATGCCACCAAGCCCGGACAGACCATGACCAATTTGACCAGAGCTTCACTGGCCGGGGCCCAGTTAGCCGGGCTGCTCCGCCTTCCGGCCCCCAAGTGACATCGCCTTTGGATTGGGGAGCCAAGTGCAGGGGTTTTGCTTCACGCGCCGGCAACCCACGCCGCTGGGGAGTCGGGGGGAAGGGGTGCGACCGACATGGGGTCGGAGGGAGCGCCCCTTCCCCCCGACTCCCCAACGAGCACAGCCGGCGCAAATAAAAGCCCAACCGGCAAGCGGCCCGCATTGAATCGAATCGATCGAAGGCGGCGTCAGCCGACGACGTTGACGAGGCGGCCGGGAACGATGATGACGCGCTTGGGTTCGCGGTCGCCGAGTTGGCGCGCGACGCCCGGGCTCGCGAGTGCGGCGCGGCGGATGGTGTCTTCGTCCGCGTCTGCGGGCACTTCGATCTCGTCGCGGCGCTTGCCGTTGACCTGAACCGCGAGCGTCAGCATCGACTCCTCGAGCAGCGCGGGGTCGGCCGTCGGCCAGGGCTCGCAGGCGAGGCTCTGCGCGTGTCCGAGCCGCTGCCAGAGCTCCTCGGCGAGGTGGGGTGCGAACGGCGAGAGCAGCAGCACGAAGGTCTCGCCGATTTCGCGCGGCAGTGCGTCGTCGCGCACGACCTCGCGGCTGAACACCATCAGCTTCGAGATCGCGGTGTTGAAGCGCATCGCCTCGACATCTTCGGTGACAGCGTCGATCGCCCGGGCGGCCAGCCGCTGCTGTTCGGGCGTCCCGGGGCCGTCCGCGAGTTCCACCGGGCGCTCGCCGGCGTCGGTGTCTTCCACGAACAGTCGGTAGGTGCGCTGCAGGAAGCGGAAGACCCCCGGGATCGCGTCGTCCGACCAGGGCGCGCCCTTGTCGAGCGGCCCCATGAACATCTCGTAGAGGCGCATCGCGTCCGTGCCGTAGCGCTCGATCACGTCGTCGGGGCTGACGACGTTGCCGCGGCTCTTCGACATCTTCTCCGTGACCTCTTCGAGCGCGAGGCCCGGGATGTCGGGGTGGATCGGCACACCGTGGGCGTCGCGCGCGACGTCTTCCGCGCGCACCCAGCGCTCCTTCAGTTCGGCGCCGCCGTCGATCGCAACCGCCGTCTCGCCGTCGATGCGAACCTGCGAGAACGCGTAGACGTTCGGCTCCGCGCTCTCGTCGTCCGAGAGATTGTCGTCGTAGTAGCGGTAGCTGTAGCCGAGGATCATGCCGGGGTTCAGCAACTTCTGAAACGGCTCGACGGTGTGCACGAGGCCGATGTCGTAGAAGACCTTGTGCCAGAAGCGCGCGTAGAGCAGGTGGAGCACCGCGTGCTCGGCGCCGCCCACGTAGAGGTCGACGGGCATCCAGTACTGCTCGGCCTCTTGCGACCACGCCTCCTCGTCGTTCTTCGGGTCGCAGAAGCGCAGGAAGTACCAACAGCTGCCCGCCCACTGCGGCATCGTGTTGGTGTCGCGCAGCGCGGGCGCGCCGGTCGCGGGATCCGTCGTCTCGAGCCACTCGCGCGAGCGCGCGAGCGGCGGCTCGAACTCGCCGGAGGGCCTGAAGTCGTCGAGTTCGGGCAGCAGCAGCGGCAGCTCGCTCTCGTCGATCAGCGCGGTGCCGCCGTCCTCGAGGTGGATGACCGGGAACGGCTCGCCCCAATAGCGCTGCCGACTAAACAGCCAGTCGCGCAGCTTGTAGCTGACCGCGCGGCCGCCCTTGCCGTGCTCTTCGAGCCAAGCGGTCATGCGCTGCACGGCTTCGGCGGTCGGCAGCCCGTCGAGAAAATCGGAATTGACGCCGACTCCGTCGTCGACGAATGCGGCCTCGGAGAGATCGCCGCCGGCCACCACCTCGACGATCGGAAGCTCGAAGCGCTGGGCAAATTCGTAGTCGCGCTGGTCGTGTCCCGGCACCGCCATCACCGCGCCGGTGCCGTAGGTCGCGAGCACGTAGTCGGCGATCCAGATCGGCAGCGGCTCGCCGGTCACCGGGTGCTCGGCCATCGCGCCCGTGAAGACGCCGGTCTTCTCCCGCACGTCCGCGATGCGCGCGCGCTCGCTGCGCCGGGCCGCGGCTTCAACGTAGCGCTCGACTTCGGCGCGCCGCTCGGGCGCGGTGATCTTCTCGACCAGCGGGTGTTCGGGTGCGAGCACCATGTAGGTCGCACCGAAGAGCGTGTCCGGGCGCGTGGTGAAGACTTCGATGCTCTCGTCGGCAACGCCGACGAGCGCGAACTGGATCCGCGCGCCGACCGAGCGGCCCACCCAGTCGCGCTGCATCTTCTTGATCGGCTCGGGCCAGTCGACCTCGTCGAGGTCGTCGATCAGCCGGTCCGCGTAGGCGGTGATCCGCAGCATCCACTGCCGCATCGCGGTGCGGACGACCGGGTGGCCGCCGCGCTCGCTGCGCCCGTCGATGACTTCCTCGTTGGCGAGCACGGTGCCCAGCGCCGGACACCAGTTGACGGGCACTTCGGCGAGGTAGGCGAGATCGCGCTCGTAGAGCTTGCGAAAGATCCACTGGGTCCAGCGCAGGTAGCGCGGATCGGTGGTGTCGATCTCGCGCTCCCAGTCGTAATCCCCGCCGAGCGATTGAAGTTGGCGGCGAAAATTCTCGACGTTGCGCGCGGTCGTTTCGCGGGGGTGGGTGCCGGTCTCGATCGCGTACTGCTCGGCGGGCAGCCCGAACGCATCCCAGCCCATCGGGTGCAGCACATTGAAGCCGCGCATCCGCTTGTAGCGCGAGAGCACGTCCGTCGCGATGTAGCCCTTGGGATGACCCACGTGCAGGCCCGCGCCGGACGGATAGGGGAACATGTCGAGCGCGTAGAACTTGGGCTTGCTCGGGTCGATCTTCGCGGCAAAGACCCCTTTCTCGCGCCAATAGGCCTGCCACTTCGGTTCGATCGCCTTGGGTTGGTACGGCATGGGCCACGGAGAGTGCCCGCGCAGAGCCGGAGAGTCAACGACGCGGCCGCTCCGACCTCGCGGGCGAAGCCAGCGTTGATGTGGCGGCGTTCGGCCGGCGCGACAGTCTTGGGTCACGCTCCTAGGTCGAGCAGCGAGCCAGGAAATCTCTCGGGGAAACGACCTGGGCGCCCCTTCCGCGCGCTCGGCCCGCCACCTGTCGATCCGCCGTGACCACCGCGATCTCGGCCGGATCGTCGGCGCGCCTAACGCGATCGACGAGCCAGTCGTCCGCGGAGTCCGCAAAGACACAGTGCGGCCCGCCGGACTCGGCCGTCGCCCCGGAATCGTCCGGGCCGTCGAAGACGATCCAGACCTCGGCGTCGGCGTCGAAGCCAGCTGCCCGCTCGAGCAATTCGCGTCGCCGCGAATGGGTCCACCACTCGGAGCGGTCCTTGCCGCCGAGCACGGCCGCGTGGAGCACGTTGTATCCGTCCACCAGCCAGATCGTGGGTTCGCGACAGCTCATCGGCAAAGCAGCGTAGACGATCGGCCCGCACACTTCGTCCGGCTGCCGCAGTTCGGCCTCGACCGCCGCCCAGCCCACACCTGCGGCGACGAAACCCGCGACGATCCCGAACGACAGCGCCATCTCGCGCCCAAACCGCGCCCACCTCGCCAGACCACCAACGCCCCGTTTTCTAAACACTTCTCGCCTCGTCGCCACCGCTCACCCCTCCTCTGAAAGAATCAGAGCCACTGTGAGCCCACGGCGTGACAAAAGCGGTCACGGCACTTTTTTTATTGCATTCCCATTGGATGACGCGACTGCAGCGCGCGGGCGACGCGCGTTGGGGAGTCGGGGGAAGGGGCATTCCCTCCGACCCCATGTCGGTCATACCCCTTCCCCCGACTCCCCAACGAATGGGTTGCCGACGCATCGAGCAAGACCAGCGCATCTGGCGCCCCACCCAGGCACAGACTCCCGCAAAAGACCTCAGCGCGATCTGCACGGTCTCCGCAAACCGACGCAACGATCCACAAACCCCTTCGTGGGGGCGTCGTCACAACTCTTCGTCTTCGTCGATTTCCTTGACGCAGATCGGGTGTGGAGAGAATTCCGGGCCGCCGTGCCAGCCGGGGATCTTGGCGGCTTCGGCGAGCCACGAGTCGGCGATCGATCGATCGACCAGCGCGTCGTTGTTGTCGAAGCCCTCGATCAGCGCATCCCAGAGGTCGCGCCCGCCAGCGTCCCACCACTCCGGGCTCGGGTTCTCGAAGTCGATCGCGAGACGAACCATGTCTGCCATTTCGCTCCCCTTGCCGGCCGCCGGCCAGCGCCGAATCTATCCCTTGAGCGCGGGCTTCTCCAGCATCAGCGGTCGGTCGCGCCGTCGCGCTCGCGCACCACCAACTCGAACAGGCGCTGCTGCCATTCGGTCGAGAGCTCGACATCGCTCGCGCCCAATTCGGCCGCCACCGCGGTCTGCTCGAAGCAGTAGCGGCGCCAGGCCTCGGGCGGATATTCCTCGAGCGGCAGCGCGAACCCACCCACCAACACGCCGTCGCTCGCCCGGATGTGGCCCGCGCGCGCACCGACGCCGCGAAACTGATGGCAGCTCACGCAGGCCTTTTCGCGCACCAGAAAATTCCGCTCCGATTCTTCCAGCTCGGACAGGACGCCGAGCGGATCGCTGTCGCTGCGCTGAAAACTCTCGGGCGTGAGCCCGTAGAGCCCGGACGCATGCGGCGCCACGCCGGCCGGCGGCGGCAGGGCGAAGTAGATGAACGCGCCCAGCGCCCTCGCGAGGATCCAGGGTTCGGGCTTCGATTCGCGCCAGGTATAGCGACGCCGGGTCTGGTAGAAATCGACGACCCGAAACAGATTTCGCTCGCCGTCCAGTCCGATCACCACGCGCGGCTCGTAGGGGCGCAGCGCTTCGAGGTCGAGCGCGGCGCGTTCGCCGCGCAGATTGGTCAGCACGAGCCAACGGCCGCTGCCGACGCGCTCGCTGCCCATCGCGTCGAGCAGCGCGAACAGATCGATTGCGTCGTAGCGCGGTATGGCGATCGGAATACCGCGGCCCCCGCCCGATGCGAAGAAGGCGCGCACCTCCGCGGTCAGGCGCGGATCCTCCGGGTGGTGTTCGATCAGTTCGGTGTAGGCCCAGAAAGGCTCGGTCGAAGTGCTCGGGTTTCGCCAATGGCTCCGCGCGGCGAGGGTGTCCTGAAACGCTTTTGCATCCTCGCCGACGCCGATGAATCCCATCAGATGCCGCCGCGCGGGATTGTTCTTCGAGTTCATGTCCAGCACGGACTGGTGGTCCCGTCCGACCGAGATGAAGGTCTCGGCGTTGGGATGTCCCGCTCGGCGCAGCGAATCGCTGAATCCGGCCGCCGCCGCGACGAAGCCCGGAATGTCCTCTTGCGCGGCGAGTACCAGAAACGGCGGCGCATCGGCGCGGAGATGGCGCGCGGGAGAGGCTTCGCGCTGGAGCGAAACCGTCGGAAAGGCCCGCCGGTAGTAGTCGTAGAGTTCCTCCACGCCGGCCTGCGTTCGCTCCAGATCGTAGATGCCGCTGATCGGGATCACGCCCGCCAGCACGCTCGCGTCGAGATCCCGCGCGGCGAGATAGCGGGGGTCGAGCGCGACCAATGCCGCGACCTGCGCACCCGAAGCGTGGCCGGCGAGGAAGATCCGCGCCGGATCCACGCCGAGTTCTCGCGCATGGGCGACGAGCCACGCGATCGCCGCAGCCGCATCCTCCGCAAAGGCCGGATGGGTGTGGTCGGGCGCGGGCCGGTGGCGGATCAGCGCGACGGAAATCCCCTCGGCGCGCAGTGGGGCCGCCACCAGTTCTGCGAGCGGAAGCGAACTGGCGCCTTCGATCCCCCAAAAACGCCCGGCGACGAAAGCCAGAAGCGGCGCGCGTTTGGGCGCGCGCCCGCCGGGAAATGCGGGCAAGAAATCGAGCGTCGCCTCGGAGTCGCCGTAGACGACGCCCAGGCGAGGCTCGGCTCCGAACGCCGACCCGGAACTCAGCACCAGTGCGGCCCACACGCACAGCGCTCCCAGGCGCGCGACCCGACGCGTCCGATTGCAGCTTCGCTCGCCCATTTCGCCCGGATCCCTAGCGCATCACAGCCCCTTCGGGCATGGTTTTGTGCCAAGCGAACCCCCATTGAAACGAGGAGATGCCCGATGATCGCCGGATTCGGACTTCGAAGGATCTCAGCGGCCGCACTGGTGGCTGCGCTCTGCGCGGCTTGTGCGACGGAGAGCCGCGTGCCCGACGTGACGCACGACGGACTCGAGCGCGTCGCGAGCTCCAGGGTGGCGCTCGCCTGGGTGAAGCCCGATGCGGATTTCAGCCCCTACACCCACGTCGGCCTGCTCGACTGCGAGGTCGCGTTCCGGCGAAACTGGCGCATGAATCATCCGGACGTGCGCACGCGCGACATGGAGAGGATCAAGGCCGATCTCGCCAACGAGTTCCGCAGCGTGTTTACCGAAGAACTCGAAAACGGCGGGTTCCCGGTCGTCGATGCGCCCGACGAACACGTACTCCTGATTCGCCCCGCGATCATCGATCTCGATATCGCCGCGCCCGACACGATGTCCGCCGGTCGCTCCGATAGCTTCACGACGTCACCCGGAAAAATGACGCTCGTGATCGAATTCTACGACTCGGTGTCGAACGAAATCCTCGCCCGCGCGATCGATCGCAGAACGGCTCGCAACGTCGGCAATCTCCGGTGGACGACGCGCGGCACCAACCGAGACGCCGCCCGAAGGATCTTGCGGCAGTGGGCAAACATACTCGTCGCGAAACTCGAAGAAGTCCAGGGCAAGCGAGGCGGCTGAAGCCAACCGATGAATGCTAATTCGAGACTTCGGACGATCATAGCCGCCGTGTTCGCGGTCGCCCTCTGCAACGCGTGTGCAACTGGCAGCAGCCCTCCAGAGGCGACACACGAAGGGCTTCGGCTCGTTCCCGACTCCAAGATGCAGCACGCCTGGGTGAAGCCCGGCGAGGACTTCAGCCAATACGACATGATCGGCGTGCTCGACTGTTACGTTGCGTTCAAGAAGAGCTGGCGCTTGAACCACCCGGATCTGCGCGCAGCCGACATGTATAAGGTCAGGAATTGGCTCACTGCGGAGCTTCGCGCGATAATCAGCTCGGAACTCTGGAGAAACGGCTACCAGATTGCCACGGCCGCGAAGAAGAATGTGCTGCTCGTGCGCCCCGCCCTGATCGATCTCGAAGTCCTTGAGCCGGTCACTCAGTCCGAAGAGAATGGGATTGCGTTCAAGGCCTCCACCGGCAGCGCAATACTCTACGTCGAATTGTACGACGCCGAATCCAGTGAAATCCTCGCTCGAGCAGTCGATCGCGAACAGATCAATCACATCGGAGACATCGAGATTGCGTCGATCAGCGCCGGCTCGGATGACACCCGAAGGCTGTTGAATCACTGGGCCGATCTGATCGTCGGGGAACTCGAAAGGACT
>JAFDBP010000111.1 GCA_019313245.1 Deltaproteobacteria bacterium | reverse complement strand
TCTTCTTCGACCTCGAAACCCAGCGCAGCGCGGCGGAAGTCGGCGGTTGGCACAACGCGCACTTGATGCGGGTGGCGCTGGCCGTGATCTACGACAGCCAGACAGAGCAATTCGAGACCTTTTTCGAAAGCGACGTGCACCGACTGATCGAGCGCCTGGGCGAGGCCGACCTCGTCGTCGGATTCAACGTCGTCAGCTTCGACTACGCGGTGCTACGCGGTTACACGGACGCCGATCTGTCGGCGCTTCCCACCTTCGACATGTTGGCCGCGATCCACGAACGCCTGGGCTATCGCCTTGCGCTCGGCCACCTGGCCGAAGAAACTCTCGGAGCGAGCAAAGGCGCCGACGGTCTGCAATCGCTCGCCTGGTGGAAGGAAGGCCGCGTGGATGAAATCGAGAAATACTGCAGACAGGACGTCCAACTGCTGGTCGATCTCCTCGCGCACGCCGGCGAACACGGGCACCTCTGTTTTCGCACCAAGCGCGGCGATCGGGTTCGGCTGCCCGCGCCGTGGCACATCCCGGAACTCGTCGAGCGCGCCCACGCGCACCCTGTAAAACCGCGAGAACGAGCCGGTCGACCGCGCGCGCGCAGCCGATCCCGACGCGAGCCGTCGAGCGCTGCGGTGAACCGACCGACTGCACCGCGCACGGGCGGTTGATGGAATCCCCATGCCGAAACGGCCGACCTCGAGCATGAGCTGGGAGCGAACCCGCAGCCTGTTTCCCGTGACGCGGGAAATCGTCTATTTCAACAACGCCGGCGTCGGCCCGGTCTCGACCCGCGTCGACGAAGCGCTTCGGCGCTTTGCGGGCGAGGCCACCCGCATGGGCGCGTTCCATTATCCGCGCGCCTTCGACGCCGAAATCGAGCGCGTGCGCGCTCGCGCGGCACTGCTGCTCAACGCGAGTGCCGACGAAATCGCGTTCGTCAAGAATACGACCGAAGGCCTCGGCATCGTCGCGGCGGGCCTCGACTGGCGGCACGGAGACCAGGTCGTGAGCTGCGACCTCGAATACCCCTCCAACGTCTATCCGTGGTGGAGCCTGCGCGACCGCGGGGTCGAGACGCTGATGCTGCGCGGTCGCGACGGGCGGCTGCCATTCGCCGTCGTCGAAGAAGCCCTGCGAAACCCCCGGGTGCGCTTGCTCGCGCTGTCATCGGTGGAGTTCGGAAGCGGTGCGCGCAATGACCTCGAGGCGCTCGGCGGTCTGTGCCGGGAACGCGGCGTCTTGTTCTGCGTCGATGCGATCCAGAGCGTCGGATGTTTTCCGATCGACGTGGAGCATTGCGGGGTCGACTTCCTGGCTGCCGACGGCCACAAATGGATGCTCTCGGTCGAGGGTTGCGGAATCTTCTTCTGCTCGAAGCGCGTGCAGGATCTCGTCACGCCCCGGATTGTCGGCTGGCGCAGCGTGCGGAACAACCTCGACTTCGACACCTACCACACCGACCTCCAGGACAGCGCGGGCCGCTTCGAAGAGGGCACACCCAACACGCCCGGGATCTTTGCGCTCGGCGCCGCAATCGACCTCTTGCTCGAACTCGATCTGGCCGCAATCGGGGAGCGGGTCCTCGCGCTCACCGACCGCCTGGTGGACGGACTGCGCGCCCGGGGCGCCGAAATCAAGAGCCCGCGCGAGCCGGGCGAAGCCTCCGGCATCGTCTCGTTCGAGATCCCGGGCCAACCCCCCGCTGAAACCGTGAGGAAGCTGCGCGCCGAGAAGATCTTCACGATCGAACGCCGCGGCGGCGTCCGCGCCTCGCCCCACTTCTACAATTCCGAAGCCGAAATCGACCGACTCCTGAGCGCGCTCGACTGAGCGATCGGGCGTTTTTCGCGGCTGATTGACGGCGCCCGGCGCGCGGCTTAGGATCCGCTCCTCGCCCGGGTGGCGGAATTGGTAGACGCGCTAGGTTCAGGACCTAGTGGGGGCAACCTCGTGCTGGTTCGACTCCAGTCCCGGGCACCACATCGCCACACATCACCCTCGATCATATTGATGGCGGCAAACCGGATTCGGAACTGCGCAGGTTTCGGATTCGCCGCGGTCCGTTTCGCCTAGCAGCCCTCGCAATTCGAGGGCATTTCCGCGATCTGTTCGCCGATTCCCAACAGCCGCTGTGATATAGTCACCCACCTAAATCAAAGCGAATGGATGGCCGTCGCGAACGGTTTGGCCATCGCAATCACGAACGAAATCCGCCGTTCCGCCGTTTAGATGCGGTTGGATGGAACGCCGAAGCAAACAGGTATTTCGAGCGGATTGTCGGAGAGCGGCACGGACATTCAGCCCTCGGCCGGAAAACCCGAACGCCGGCCCCAACAAAGAGGTTGGTCATGAAAACTCATGCGCGCGTAGTGGTCATCGGCGGCGGCATCGCTGGATGCAGCACCCTCTACCATCTCACCAAATTGGGCTGGTCGGATGTGGTGTTGGTCGACAAGGACGAACTCACTTCGGGTTCGACCTGGCTGGCCGCGGGAAACGTGCCCCAGTACTCCAAGTCCTACGACGGCACGAGGATTCACAACTATCCGGTCGAGCTCTATCCCACGCTGCAAGAAGAAACCGGGCAGGACACCGGTTGGCTCGCCTGCGGCAGCCTCCGCATCGCGATGGAAAAACAGCGGCTGATCGAATACAAGCACGTCGTCGAAAAGGACAAGACGCTGGGCATCAACTCCCGCCTGGTCACACCCGACGAGATGAAGGACATCTACCCCCTGATCGACACCAAGGGCGTGCTGGGCGGCTTGTTGGACCCCGACGACGGTCAGGTCGACCCGGCCGGCGTCACCCAGGCGCTGGCCAAGGGCGCCCGGATGCGCGGCGCCGAGATCTACCGCTTCAACCCCGTCACGGACACCACCCGAACCCCCTCCGGCGAGTGGATCGTCCACACCCAGAACGGCGACATCACCTGCGAAATCATCGTCAACTGCGGCGGCCTCTGGGCCGCCAAACTCGGCGCCATGGTCGGGCTGAACCTGCCCATTCTGGCGATGGAGCACCACCACATCCTGTTCGGCGACGTGCCCGAGTTGAAGGACACCGGGCTCAAACTGCCGCTACTCAGAGACCCCGACACGTCGTACTACATGCGCCAGGAAATCTCCGGGCTGCTCATCGGGCCCTACGAGCCGCAAGCCACACCCTGGTGCCCCGACGGTGTGCCCGACAACTGGGCCGCGACGGCGCTGCCCTCCGATCTGGACCGCATCAACAAGATTCTGATGGCCGCGATCGACCGCGTCCCGACCCTGCAGCAGGTCGGCATCCAGCACGAGGTCAACGGTCCGATCACCTATTCGCCCGACGGAGGCTCCATGGTCGGCCCCGTTTTCGGCGTGCCGAATTACTTCCTCAACGCCGCCCACTGTTTCGGCATCACCGAATGCGCCGCCTACGGCCGCCACTGCGCCGAGTGGGTCGTGGAAGGCGAATCGAGCATCGACCTGAGCTTCGCCGATCCGAGGCGCTATGGGCCGTACGCGAACAAGAAGTTCCGCGACGAGAAGGTCAAAGAGACCTATCGGATGATGTACGCGATCGAATATCCCAACGAGGTCCGCCCGGCCGCCCGCATGGTCAAAACCTCGCCGATCTACGATCTGCTGGATCAGCAGGGCGCGAGCTTCGGCAACACCTACGGCTGGGAGCGGGTCAACTGGTTTGCCGCCGAGGGCGAAGACCGCCTCGACGTCAACTCCCACATGCGGACCAACTGGCACGCGGCCGTCGGCGGGGAATGTCAGGCCGTTCGCGAACGCGCCGCCATTCTCGACCTGTCGGGCTTTGCCAAATTCGAAGTCCACGGGCCCGGCGCGACGGCCTTCCTGAACTTCCTCACCGCCAATTCGCTGCCGAAGAAGACCGGCCAGATCCGGGTGAGCGCGATGCTCGATCACCGGGGCGGCTTCAAGTGCGACGTGACCATCACCAAGCTCGCCGACGACCGCTACTACGTGGTCAGCGCCGCCGCCGCCGAGAGCCACGACCTGGACTGGATGTGCAAGCGGATGCCGCGGGATGGCAGCGTGACGATCGACAACGTCACCTCCCGCTACGGCGGCCTGGTGCTGTCGGGACCCCGCTCGAGGGACGTGCTGGCCAAGCTGACCGACACGGATCTGTCCAACGAGGGGTTTCCCTTCCTCACGATGCAGAACATCGTCATCGGCCTGTGTGAAACCAGGGCGCTGCGCATCGGCTTCGTCGGCGAACTCGGCTGGGAGATCCACTGCCCGATCGAAAGCGTCAGGCCGATCTATCAGGCCCTGATGGAGGCCGGCGAGGAATTCGGCATCGGCAACTACGGCCTGCGCGCGCTCAACTCGCTGCGGCTCGAAAAGGGCTACCTGGTGGTGGGCGGCGAGATCACCAGCGAGCGAACGCCGCTCGAGGCCGGCCAGGACCGCTTCGTCGACTTCGACAAGGGCGACTTCATCGGGCGCCAGGCCCTGCTGAACCAGAAGGAGGCCGGCATCAAAGATCGACTGGCGCTGATGGTCGTCGAGGCCGATGACGCGGACTGCATCGGCGACGAACCGGTCTACATCGGCGACGAGATCGTCGGGCGCGTCTCCTCGGGCGGCTATGGCCACCACCTCGGCAAGTCGCTGGCCATGGGTTACATCGACGCCGAAGCGGCCAAACCCGGCAGCAAGCTGGAAATCGCCATTCTGGGTGAGCGGCGGGCCGCCGTGACGGTCGAGATCCCGCCCTACGATCCCAAGAACGAGAAGCTTCGAGCTTGAGCGCAAGGGGGCGGGCCGCGGGCCCCGCTCCCCCTTTCGAGTTCCACACTCGCGCCGGGCTGCGCGCGACGAACGGGCTTCTCGGCCCTTGACCCGGCCCGGGGGGCGCTTAGCTTTGCGCAATTCCCCAGCCCCGGGAGCCGCGTGGCCGACAGCGACAGCGAGACCCAGACGCACCTCGTAGCGGGCCAGGAGTCCGTGGAGATTCCGGCGGTTCTACCCGTACTGCCGGTTCGCGACGTCGTGGTGTTTCCGGGTGTGACGGTGCCACTCGCGGTGGGACGCGAGAAGTCGCTCGCCGCGCTCGAGGAAGCCAGCGAGAGCGGCTTCTTGATCGTGGCCAGCCAGCACGACCCGGCCACCGAAGATCCCGAATTCGATCAGCTGCATCCGGTCGGATGCGTGGTGCGCGTGATCCGCATCATCGACGCGCGCGGCCACGGCAAACAGGCCATCGTGGTCGGCGTCGTGCGCACCCGACTCAGCCCACCGGTCGCCGATTCACCCGCCGTGCGCATGCGGATCGACGTGCTCGAGGATGTCGATCCGGACCCGAGCGAGATCGATCCCATCTGGAAGAAGGTGGTCGCACTCGCGCATCGCGTCATCGATCTGCACGACGATTACCCCGACGATTGGAAGACCTTCGTCTCGGGGATTCCCGGGGCCGGCCTGCTCGCCGACGTGGTCGCCTCCACGCTTCCCCTGCCCCCGGACGAGAAGGCCCTGCTCCTCGCAGAGGTCGATCCGACGCGGCGGCTCGAGCGGGTCGCCGCTCACCTCGAGCGCGAAGTCACGATCGCGGAGACCCAGCGCGCGTTGAACGAGGATTCCGATTCGATCGACATGGAGCCGGATCGCCGGGAGCGCTTGCTGCGGCGCCGCATGCGGGAACTCGAAAAGGAACTCGGCGACGCGGACCCGAGCATTCGCGAAGCGGAAGAACTCCGAGAGCGAATCGACGAGGCCAATCTGCCCGAGGACGCGCGCGAACAGGCGGAACGGGAACTCAAACGCCTGGCCGCCCTGCCCCAGCTCGCACCCGATCGCCACTTGATTCGAACCTACATCGAATGGATGGCCGATCTCCCCTGGTCCGAAGAGTCGGAAGACAAGCTCGACCTGCCCGCGGCGCGCGAGATCCTCGACGCCGATCACCACGACCTCGAGAAGGTCAAGGATCGAATCCTCGAATTCCTCGCGGTGCGCAAGCTGGCGCCCGCCGCAAAGAGCCCGATCCTCTGCTTCGTCGGCCCACCGGGTGTGGGCAAGACCTCGCTGGGCCGCTCGATCGCGCGCACCATGGGGCGCACCTTCGTGCGGGCTTCGCTCGGCGGCGTTCGCGACGAAGCCGAGATTCGCGGTCACCGGCGCACCTATGTGGGCGCCATGCCGGGCCGGATCATCCAGAGCCTCAGGCGCGCGGGCACCCGCAATCCGATCTTCCTGCTCGACGAAATCGACAAGCTCGGCAGCGACTTTCGCGGCGATCCGTCGTCTGCTCTGCTCGAGGTACTCGATCCCGAGCAGAACCACTCGTTCAGCGACCACTACATCGAGATCGCCTTCGATCTGTCGCGCGTGCTCTTCATCGCCACCGCGAACACGCTGTCGACGGTCCCGCCCGCGCTGCTGGATCGAATGGAGGTCATCGAACTGCCGGGCTACACCGAGCGGGACAAGCTCGTCATCGCGCGCCGCCATCTGGTTCCGAAGCAGATCGAAGCGCACGGACTCGACCCCGAACGGGTCCGCGTCGGTGACGATGCGCTCGACAAGGTCGTCCGCGAGTACACCCGCGAGGCCGGCGTCCGAAATCTCGACCGCTTCATCGCCACCTTGATGCGCAAGGCCGCGCGCCGCACCGCCGGACAGAGCGAGGCGCCCACCATCGAAATCGACGCCGATTTCACCGCCGATGCGCTCGGAGCGCCGCCCCACCTGCCCGAAGCCGCGGAGCGAACCGAGATACCCGGTGTCGTCGTCGGCCTCGCCCACACGAGCCACGGCGGCGACATCCTCTTCATCGAGGCGACGGTGACCCGCGCAGGTGAAGGCGTGCGGCTGCGTTTGACCGGTCAACTCGGAGATGTGATGCGCGAATCGGCAGAGGCGGCACTCTCGTGGGTGCGGGCGAACGCCAAGACCATCGGCGTCGCGCCCGAGATCTTCGACTCCTGCGAAATCCACCTCCACGTGCCCGCGGGAGCCGTTCCCAAGGACGGACCGTCTGCGGGCATCACACTGGTCACCGCACTCGTCTCGGCGCTGACCGGACGCAAGGCGATTGGAAAGATCGCCATGACCGGCGAAATTTCGCTGCGCGGACGCGTACTGCCCGTCGGCGGAATCAAGGACAAGATCCTCGCCGCGTCTCGAGCGGGCATCGAAACCGTAATCCTGCCGCGGCGAAACGAGAAGGATCTCGTCGAAGTCCCCGACGAAGTGCGCAGCGAGATCGAACTGCGACTGGTCGACACCATCGAAGAAGTTCTCGAGCAGGCGCTCGAAAATCCGTCCTGAGCGGCGAGCGGCTTCTCGACCGCAGCTCGCCCCGCCCGGTCTTCGCCGCCGCGCGGACCGCTAGTGGGACTCGAGCGCGTCGGCGTCGACCGCCTCGGCGAGCTCCGCGAGGAAGTTTGGCAGCGCAGAGGTCACCCGATTCCAGTTCGGAATCTGGGGCAGTTCCATCGGATCGCGCACGAATCCCAACCCCGCCGCCCTCAAGGCGCGCGAGAAAGTCTCGACCGACACCTCTTCCTCGTGCCGATCGAAGGCGAGACCATTGAGCGCCGCGTCCGCGCTGTAGGAGGCGATCGCATCCTGGGCCGTTCGGGTGTAGGCGGCCGTCAGCGTGTTGAGAAAGCCCGCATCGAATTCCACGCCGTAGGAGGCGAGGTTCCGGATCGAAGAGGACGCGATGTCATACACCATCCGATGCAGACCGCGACTCGCGTCGGACTCCGACAACTCGCGATGCTTGTGGTCGTAGTTCTCCACGATCTCGACCTGACAGATTCGCTTGAGCGAACAGTTGCGATACACCTCCGTGAGCATCCCGATCTCGAGTCCCCAATCGCTCGGAATCCGGTTGATGCGCGCGAGTTCGGTCGTCATCGAGCATTCCCCGGCGAGCGGATAGCGAAAGGACTCGAGATACTCGAGCAGCGGGTGGGTGCCCAGCACCGCCGTCAGGGATCGCAGCAGCGGCCCGACGAATAGACGGGTGACGCGCCCGTTGAGACGGTCGGTGACGCGGCCGTAATAGCCCTTGGCGAATTCGTAGTGGAGATTGGGATTCACGGTGGGGTAACACAGGCGAGCCAACAGTTCGCGGCGATAGTCGAGGATGTCGCAGTCGTGGATGGCGATCACCCGGGATCGATTCGTCGCGAGCACATAGCCGCAGGCGAGCCAAGTGCTCCGCCCCTTGCCGTCGTCGCCGGGCTCGAGGCCTTCCTCGCGCAGGGTTTCGAGCAATGCCTGGACGCGTTTTCCGCTGTTCCACAGCAAGACCGGCGGCTCGCCGCTCAGCGTCGCAACACCGTCGAAGAGGGAGCGCATTTCTTCGTAGTCGGTCCGCTCCGCGGCCCCCGAGATGCTCACGATGATTTCGCTCAAGTAGCGGACACCCCGAAGCGCGTCGACGATCCCCTTGAGGGCCGGCCCGCGCAGCTCCGAGAACAGGCACGGCAGCACCAGGGCGACGGGTCGCACGCGGGAGTGCCGCAGCAATTCGGCCTCCAGCCGCTCGACGTCCGGCCTGCCGAGTCGGTGCAGCGTGGTAATCGAACCGCTCTGGTGAAAATCGGCCATGAGTGCGGACACTCGCACTCGCTCCGCAGTCGTGTCAAGCGGAGCGCTGCGCGGCGGACGGGGCGTTTCGGTCGCGGAATCGATCTCAGCTCGATAGCGCTGGTTCCAGCGCGAGGGAGTGCGAGGCCGATCGCTCGGATTCGACGCGATCAGACGGCTTCGACTGCGGTCACCTCGTCGAGCAGTTCGATCGCCATGGGGTCGATTTCGACGAACTCGAGACCGACATCGAGCGTCATCGGATCGAGTTCCGTCGACCAGGCCACGCGCCCGATCGCGACGACGGTCTGGTCACCCACGCTGAAGGTCACCCGGAGGACCTCGCCCATCTCGATCTCGCAGCCGACGGCCTCGAATCGGATCCCGCCGCTCGACACATCGCGGCTCACGCCCAGCAGATCTCGCGTGTCGACCGGCGCGAAGGAGATCACCTGGTCCGTCCCGATTCTTCGATACTTGCGTCGCTCTTCGCCAGTAGGATTTCCCATTACGACAGCGGACCTCACGGGGATCGTTGACTACACGCCCCGTTTCGTCCTTTGTCGCTCGCCCCTTGAGTGTTGGTTTAGGCCCGCCGACGCTGGCCGGTGAAGAGATCGAGTTGCCTGTCGCTCTCCTCCGACCGCTGGAGGCGCCCGAGCTGAATGCCGACCCCCCGTACGGGGCGCGATCCGGTATCGACGTGGGCCAAAAGCCCCACCACCAATTCCTGGATCTCCGCCGAAAACGAGATCGGAGTCGCCAGCGTCTGGCTGCGCGAATTCGTCGATCGATCGGAAAAGCGGATCTTCAGCGCCAGGCGCCCCGCAGTGAGTCCCTGCGCGCGCAAATCGCCCTCGAGTCTCCTGGCGAGCTCTTCGATCGTGGCGGTCAGCACCGCGAAATCTCGCGACTCTTCCAGGGTCGTCTCCCGACTCAGACTCTGGGGGTGGCGCGCGGCGCGAACCGGCCGGTCATCGCGACCGGCCGCGTAGGCGTGGATTCGCAAACCGTGGGTCCCCAACGCCTGCTGCAAGCGTTCGGGTCCGATTTCGAGGAGCTGGCCGATCCGTTGGGCACCGAGTTCCGCCAAGGCCGCCGCGGTCTTGGCGCCGACGCCCTCGAGCCGAGTCACGGGGAGCGGGCTCAGGAACGCCGTCTGTCGCTCGGGATCGACGCGATAGCAACCGGATGCACCCGCCTCTTCCGCGGCGAGGCGCGCGTGAAATTTGCCGGCGGCGATCCCCGCCCGAAGTTCGAGACCGATTTCTTCGGCGACGAATCGCCGCAGTCGACTGGCGATCTCCTCGGGCGGATCCGGGCTGCTCGTCACATCGAGATAGGCGGCGCCGAGCCCGAACGGCTCCAGCCGATCGAAGCCGCGGCGCAGACAGACGAACAGCCGACCCGACACCTCCCGATACCGCTTCATGTTGGTTCGCACGGCGCGGGCTTCGGGGCACAACTTGAGGGCCTCGTGAACCGGCTGATCCAACATCACGCCGGCGGCCAGGGCCTCTGCGCTCGCCCCCTGAACGAGGCCGCGTTTGCGCGGATCGCCACCGACGATGATGGGACGATCGGCGAGCGACGGTTCGTCGGCGCGCTCTACCGCCGCGTAGAAATGCGGAACCTCGGCGAATAGGATGACTCGGCTCATGGGAGCGGCTCGAGCACGAGCTGGCGGTCGCCGGACTCCCTCACCAGCAGGCGATCCGTGACGAGCAGGGCGGAATTGCCCGCCAACCAATCCCCGAGCCCGTCGCTGAAGTGCGGATGTTGCGGGTGTTCGCTCTGCCCCGGCGCAATCGCCGTCAGCGATTGATCGAGCGAACCGGCATCCACCACCATCCGAAACACCGAAGCCACGCGCACCACGAAGTCGCCGGGCTTGGCAAACTCTGCGGTGTTGACGGTGTCACCGCTGCCGCCGTACGGAATCCCGGTCAAATCGACGAGATTCGATCCGATGCGCGAATCGCCGAATGGCCGAAACGAGAGCCGATGCAGCAGGCCCCAGCGCCATTTTTCGCGATTCGCACCCAGCTCGAACGAAAGGCGCAACCAGGTCTCGCGAAGGCTGTCTCGAACCACCTCCCGCAGGTTGTCCAGTTCGAGCGCAGCCGCCGGATCGTCTTCGATGGCGGACCGTATCAATGCGAACGCGACGCTCGAAGTGTCGACCTGTGGCAGCGCGCGGTAGCGATTGGCCAACTCCTCGCCCAGCAAGAGGTCGAATACCGCGCTCGCCAGCTGCTCGACGAACACGTGATAGGCCGCGGCGCCGACACTTTCGGGCTCCGACCCCCCGTCCCAGGCGGCGAGCAGGCGCGCGATTTCCTGGGACTCGACCGACAAGTCTTCGACGGGGCCCGCCAATTCGAGCCCCAGCGCAACCGCCGGCAGCGCAGATTGCGAACCCACGTCCGACTGCAGCTGCGACATTCCGCGCAGATCGATCTTCCCGAGCTTCGCCTGCGATTCGAGCAGAGCGTGAATGCGCCGAGCCCGAACACCCGTTCGCCACAACCAGTCGATCTTCTCTCCCGAATGTTGTCGAGGCAGCGGGTTGTCGGCCGCAATCACCCAATCCCGGCCGGAACGAAGCTGCTGGGCGGGAAGTTGTTCGAAATCGAGTCTTCCCTGCCAGTCGTACCAGCGCGCGCGACCCGGCAACGGCACCAGGTCGGTGGGAAGCGCGCGAACCGGAACCCAGGCGGCGACCTGCACGCCACCCGCCCCGCCCCGGTCGGCGTAGGCGACCGCGATCGGTGGCTCGTGGTGCCCTTTCAAGGCCCGTTGTAGTTCGCCCGCGTCGCGCGCCCGCGCCAGCTGCGACATCGAGCTGAACGCGCTGTTGACGTCCTCGCGCGCGCCGACCCAGGCGAGCGACAACGGCTCCGTCTCTCCGGCGATCAGGCCTTCCACCAGGGGGCCGTGACCGGTCGAGCGGACCGTCAACTCTTCGTCGGCGCGCCCGTCGACCGCGATCACCTCGACGCGCTGCTCGAGATCTCGCCAGCCCTTGCCGTCGTGATAGCGATTTGAATTCGACTCTCCAAGCGTTTCGTTGTACAGATCGATGGTCGCCACCCGCGCGCTGGTCGAAGCCCAGGCGACGCGTTGGTTGTGGCCCGTCCAGACCACGGGAAGCCCCGGCACGGCCGTTCCGGCGACATCGAATTCGGAGCCGCGCACGTGCACGACGTGCAGCAGCGGCGGCACCGTGACCTCCAGGTGCGAGTCCGCGGCGAGGATCGGATAGCCGCTCTCGGTGTGGTTGCCGCCCAGCACCCAGGCGCTGCTGCCCACGGCGCGACCGTTCAGGCCGAGCACCCGGCGCAGGCGCTCGAGCCCGGCAATCGGCGTGGACGCGAATCGACCGCGCGGCCCGCCGCTCGCCAACACGCCCGGAAACGGGCTCGGTGGATCCTCTCCGACCGATGGAAAGAACGGCCGCGCGGCCCGGCTCCCCAGGTAGGCGGTGATGTCTCGGAGCACCAGGCTGGCGGCGACGCTATCTGCGAGCGCCCAGCTGTAGAACTTCGCAATCGCGAGCGAGTCGGACGGCTGCCACAAATCGGCCGGGAGCGCCGCGCCCTGCAACCCGATCGGAAGGGCAACCCTGCCGCTGCGAATTCGTTCCAATCGCGCGTTGACTCCCGCCGCGTAGGCGATCAGCAGTGCTTGCGAATCGGCGTCGAGCCGCTCGTACTGGCGATCGGCGAGCCCTCCCCAATCCAGCGTCCGAGCCCAGCGATCGGCTTCCAGACCCGCGGTCCCGACGATTTCCGCCGTTCGCCCCCGCGCACTCATCAGCAGCCAGAGCATTTGCGCCAGGCGATCCTGGGCGTGCGCAAATCCCCAGCCGAAGTAGGCGTCCAGATCGCTGGACGCCTGAATGTGCGGGATGCCGCGAGCATCGCGGTAGATCTCGACGGGCGCCGCAATGCCCGCGACCGCACTCCGCCCGGCTTCGAGTGGAAACGCGGCGCGGGCCTCCGCGCCATCTCGCAACTTCTCCACGTACATCCCGATCGCCAGCAGCAGGGCAAGCGCGAGTAGCGCGGCCCCTCGCCGCCCGAGTCGAGAGCTGCCGGCGCCCTCTGCTTGGAGATTCGCACTCACCGGTCGCAATTCTCGAAGAGCACGAAGGCCATCGCATGGCTGCGGGTGCGGCTGACCGCGAGGTGGGGGAGCGCGTTGCGCGCCTCGACCAGCTCCGCGACCCGGCCGTGCAGTCGCAGCGACATTAGATCCGGATTGCCGCTCGGATCGGACACCGTCTCGATATCCACCCAACGCACCCCTCTCGCCCAGCCGGTTCCGATTGCCTTCATCACGGCCTCCTTGACTGCAAACCGCACCGCGTAGTGCAGCCCCGCGCGACGCCGCGAACGACAATCGACAATTTCCGATTTGGCGAAGACCCGGCGCTCGAAGCGCTCTCCGGACCGGCGCAGAGCACTCTCGACGCGAGCAATCTCGATGACGTCGATTCCACTGCCGACGATCATCCGACCCCCTCCTTCGACTCGACTCCGAGCTTAGCGGCAATGCGCGGGGTCGAGAGCGCCGCCCACCCATGGGCGCCTCGGCGAGGCAAATCGGGCGATCGAGCGGGCCGATTTCTGGCGCCATTTCCGCGGGGTCGGTACCTTGCCCGCCCCTCGTTCAAACTTTGGGAGCGAACCATGGCAATCCGAGTTGGCATCAACGGTTTTGGGCGCATCGGCAGGTTGGTGTTCAGGGCGGCGCGCGGCCAGGACATCGAAATCGTCGGCATCAACGACCTGACCGACGCCAAGACGTTGGCTCATCTGCTCAAATACGATTCCGTCCACGGCCATTACCCGGGCTCGGTCGAGGCGGGAGACAACGCCATCGTCGTGGATGGCGTGACGATCCCGATCAGCACCGAGCGCGATCCAGCCAATCTGCCCTGGGGCAAACTAGGGGCCGCGATCGTCGTCGAATCGACGGGCCTCTTCGTCGATCGGGAGAATGCCAGCAAACACCTGAAGGCGGGGGCCGAGCGGGTCATCATCAGCGCGCCCGCCAAGGAACCCGACGTCACGCTCGTGCTCGGCGTCAACACCGAAGACTACGATCCCGCCGCGCATCGGATCGTGTCGAACGCGTCGTGCACCACCAACTGCCTCGGCCCCGTCGCGAAGGTGCTGGACGACGAGTACGGCATCGAAAACGGCTGGATGACCACCATCCACGCCTACACCAACGACCAGGGCTTGCAGGATGCGCCGCACAAGGACCTGCGACGCGCGCGGGCCGGCGCGATTTCGATGATCCCGACCGGGACCGGCGCCGCGAAGGCGATCGGTCTCGTGATGCCCCAGCTCAAGGGCAAGCTCGATGGCTACGCGATGCGGGTTCCCACCGCCGACGTCTCCGTGGTCGACCTCAGCGTCAAGCTCGGCAAGACGACCGACGCGGAATCCATCAACGCGGCCATGCAGGCCGCCGCAATCGGGCCTCTCAAGGGCATCCTCGAGTACTGCGACGAACCGCTCGTCTCGGTCGACTTCGTGGGCAACCGGCACTCGTCGATCCTCGACGCACTGAACACCCGGGTGATGGACGGCAACTTCGCGAAGCTGCTGGCGTGGTACGACAACGAGTGGGGCTACTCGTCCCGCGTGGTCGACCTGGCGCTGCTGATGGGTCGCTGAGACACGCGATGGGCGTACAGACCCTAGACGACCTGCTCGCGCGCGGCGTGCGCGGGCAGCGCGTCTTCGTCCGATCCGATCTCAATGTGCCGCTGCGCGACGGAGCCGTTGCGGACGATTCGCGCCTGTGCGCGTCGCTGCCCACGCTTCGCAGACTCTGCGAGGCGGGCGCCCGGGTGATCGTCGCTTCCCACCTCGGCCGGCCCAAGGGAGAGCGCGTCGCGACCCTCTCGCTGCGGCCGGTCGCGGCGCGACTCGCCCAACTGCTGGGTGCGGGTGTCGCGTTTTGCGACGAGTGCGTGGGCGAGCAACCCCGCGCGGCGATCGACGAACTCGGCGCCGGACGGCTGCTGCTGCTCGAAAATCTGCGCTTCTACGCGGGCGAAGAGCGCAACGATCCGGATTTCGCCAAGGCCCTCGCGGCGCTCGCGGACGTCTACGTCAACGACGCGTTCGGAACCGCGCACCGCGCCCACGCCTCGACCGAGGGGATGACCGCCCACTTCGACCGCGTCGCCGCGGGCGATCTGCTGAACTCCGAGTTGCGGCACCTGCAGGTGATTCGCGAGCCCAACCGACCGCTGCTCGTCATCCTCGGCGGCGCGAAGGTTTCCGACAAGCTCTCGGTGCTCGAGGCCCTCGCGCCCCACGCCGACGTGCTCGCGATCGGCGGCGCCATGGCGTACACGTTCATCGCGGCAAACGGCGGAGCCACCGGCAAATCCCTCGTCGAGCCGGATCGATTCGACGCTGCCTTGGCGGTGCAGCGCGCCGCTCGCGACGCCGGCCGACGCCTGCTGCTACCCAGCGACCACGTCGTCGCCGATCGATTCGAAGCCGACGCGCCGGCGCGGGTGGTCGCCGAAATCCCCGACGGCGCTCTCGGCCTCGACATCGGCCCCGAAACGGCGAAGCGCTACGCCGCGGAAGCCCGGAACGCCCGGACGATCTTCTGGAACGGCCCGATGGGGGTCTTCGAGATGGAGGCGTTCGCGGCGGGCACCCGCACCGTCGCCGCCGCGGTCGGCGATTCGCCCGCGACCAGCGTCGTGGGCGGTGGGGATTCCCTCGCCGCGATTCACCAGCTCGGACTGGCCGATCGAATCGATCACCTTTCAACCGGCGGCGGCGCCTCGCTCGAGTTCGTTCAGGGCCTGACGCTACCCGGCGTCGCCGCACTGGAGCGATGACCCATGCGCAGACCGATTCTCGCTGCCAACTGGAAGATGAACCTGACCTCGGCCGACGTCAGCGCGTACACCAACCGCTTCATTCCGCTCGTCGCAGACGCCAAGGACGTCGACATTGTGATCGCCGCGCCCTTCACGCTGCTCGACCGCCTCGCGAACGAACTCGCCGGAACCGCGATCCAAGCGGCGGGCCAGAACGTCCACCCCGAGGAGAGCGGCGCATTTACCGGAGAAATCGCCGCCGCAATGCTCGCGGACATGGGCTGCGCCTATGCGATCGTGGGCCACAGCGAGCGACGCGCGCTGTTCGGCGAATCCAGCGCGTTCGTCGCCAAGAAGGCCAGCGCCCTGCTCCGCTGCGAGATCCGCCCGATCGTCTGCGTGGGCGAGACGCTCCAGCAGCGCGACGCGGGCCGGGCGCTCGAGGTGGTCGAAACGCAGCTCCGCGAGAGCCTGGCGGAGATCCCCGGCGAGCAGGCCGAGCAGGTCGTCGTCGCCTACGAGCCGGTCTGGGCCATCGGAACCGGCCGCACCGCGACGCCGGAGATCGCCCAGGAAGTCCACGCGCACATCCGCAAGCAGCTTTCGGCCCAGTTCGGGGAGGCCGGAAATCGCATCCGGATCCAATACGGGGGCTCCGTCAAGCCAGAAACCGTCTATGATCTGATGAACCAGCCGGATATCGATGGCGCCCTGGTGGGAGGCGCCAGCCTCGATCCCGAAGCCTTCTCGCGCATCGTGCTGTATCAGAACCAGAGGAACCCATGATTTCAGCCCTGACCGTCCTGCACGTCATCGTTTGTCTCTTCCTGATCGCCGTGGTCCTGCTGCAGCGCGGCAAGGGCGCCGAAATGGGCGCCGTGTTCGGCGGCGGCGCGAGTTCGACGGTGTTTGGAAGCCGCGGCGCGGGCAATTTCCTCACGCTGCTCACCAAGATCTGCGCGACGGTCTTCATGCTGACCAGCCTGTCGCTCTCTTATCTCTTGACCGAACAAGCCGGCGAGCGTCTGTTCGATGAAGAAGTCGAGACCAGCGAGGCGGCCCCCTTCGAGGACCTGGGCGCCGTGATGCCCGAAGAGGCCGACGCACAGGCTCCGCAAGCCGACCCGGTGGACGCGACCGGCAGCGGCGCGGCCCTCGACGAATTCATCGAAGAAGACGCCAACAAACCCGACTCGACCCCCTGAATTGGTCGCAACTCCAGCGTTCGGTATTCTCAGCGCGCTCGTCTCACGCGGCAGTGGCGGAATTGGTAGACGCACCAGCTTGAGGGGCTGGCGGGGGCAACCTCGTGGAGGTTCGAATCCTCTCTGCCGCACCACCCAGACCGGAGGTCGCCCAGCCCAAACGCTGGGCCTCCGGCATCCATGATTCGGAGAAGCCCGGTCTCGAGATTCCAGACGCCCCGCCGATGGGTCGAGGAGTGACCGGGCACAGCAGCGAAAGGAAGAAGCCGTGTCTGAACTAGCCAATATCGCGCGGGCCATGGTGGCCCCCGGCAAGGGAATTCTCGCAGCTGACGAAAGCTCGCCGACCATCAAGAAGCGCTTCGATTCGATTGGCGTCGAATCCACCGAAGAAAATCGACTCTCCTACCGCGAGATGCTCTTCACCACCGAGGGCGCCGAAGAGTTCATCAGCGGTGTGATCCTGTTCGACGAAACCATTCGACAGAAGACCTCGAGCGGAGCCAGCGTCCCAGAATTGCTCAGCAGCAAGGGAATCCTGCCGGGGATCAAGGTCGACAAGGGGGCGAAGGACCTGCCGCTCTTCCCGGGCGAGAAAGTGACCGAGGGCCTGGACGGGCTGCGTGAGCGCGTCGCCGAATACCGACAGCTCGGCGCGCGTTTCGCCAAATGGCGCGCCGTCATCAACATCGGCGACGGCATTCCGAGCGACGCCTGCATCCGCGCCAACGCCCACGCCCTGGCCCGCTATGCGGCACTCTGCGTCGAGGGCGACCTGGTTCCGATCGTCGAGCCCGAAGTGATCATGGACGGTTCGCACACCCTCGAACGCTGTCACGAGGTGACCGAAAATACGCTCACGGCCGTCTTCGCCGAACTCCGCGAACAGCGCGTACCGCTGAACGAGATGATCCTCAAGCCGAACATGGTGCTTTCGGGGACCACCTGCCCGACGCAGGCGAGTGTTCGAGAAGTCGCAGAGGCGACACTCGCGTGTTTCCGGAAGACGGTGCCCGAAGAGATGCCCGGGATCGTCTTCCTGTCGGGTGGCCAGAGCGACGAGCTGGCGACGGCGCACCTCAACGAGATGAACAAGCTCGGTGGCGGTCCCTGGGAGCTGAGTTTCTCCTACGGGCGCGCGCTGCAGGCGGCGCCGCTCAAGGCCTGGGCGGGCAACCCGGCCAACCTGCCGGCGGCCCAGAAGGCGTACCTGCACCGCGCGAAGTGCAACGGCGCTGCGCGCACCGGCAGCTACACGGAGGCCATGGAGAGCGGCGCCTGACGCGGGCCGGCCACTCGCGGGGCCACGAACCGAGTCAGTCGCTCAGGCCGCGATAGTTCCGGTCGTAGAAGACCAGCGGCTCTCCATCGGAGAGCCGCACGCCGACGACCTCACCGACGAAGATGGTGTGATCGCCCGACTCGTGGGCCGACGCGAGCCGGCAATCCAGCTGCGCGACGCAGCCGGCCAGCAGCGGTGCGCCGGTCGCAGCGGATTCGCATTCGAGATCCGAGAAGCGCGCCTCTTCTTCCCGGGTCGCGAAGCGATCCGCTAGCGCCTCCTGGCCGCGAGCCAGGATGTTCACCGCGAAGACGCCACCCTCCTCGATCAGGGCGTGCGTCTTCGCCGACTGGTCGATGCAGATCAGGACCAACGGCGGCTCGAGCGAGACTTCGGCGAACGCCGAGACCGTCATGCCGTGGATCCGCTCACCCGCGCGCGCGGTCACGACCGTGACGCCGGTGGCGCGGCGCGCGAAGGCGTTCTTCAAATCGGCTGTAGAAAACGACAAGTTCACACTCCAGAGGCGACCGCGAACTCGCGCCGCGACGCGGGCGAGAAGATCAGGGGTCGACGTAGAGAAAAGCCAGGTCCATCACGTTGGTGCCCGTCGGTCCGGTGCGCAGTACGCCTCCCTCGCGGTCGAAGAATCCGTGAGAATCGTTGGCGGCCAGCGCAGCGCGCGCATCGACGCCGAGTTCGTTTCCGTGCGCGAGGGTTTCGCCATCCGCGTAGGCGCCCGCCGCATCGGTCGGGCCGTCGATTCCATCGGTGCCGGCCGCGAGCACTGCCACCTTGCGGTTTCCCGCGAGTTCGACCGCGGCCGCGAGCGCGAGTTCCTGGTTGCGCCCTCCCCGGCCGGTACCGCGAACCACCACCGCGGTTTCGCCACCCGCGATCGCACAGACCGGCTGGCTGGCGGCCAGCGAAACGCCGAGCGCGGCCAGACGCCGACCCGCAACCCGCGCCTCTCCCGCGAGGCCACCGGGCAGCGCGATCGCGCGCATCCCGCGCGCCTCGGCGGCGAGGCAGGCCGCCTCGACCGCGTTGGTATTCGAAGCGAGCAGCGTGCTGCGAACGCGCTCGAACACCGCCGCGCCGGGAGACGGCGTGTCGGGAAACTCGCCCCGAGCGCCGGCCTCGAGGTGCGCCCTCACCCGCTCGGGAAATTCACCGCCGATGCGATCGACCGTATCGAGCGCATCGCGGTACGTCGTCGGATCTGCGGCGAGCGGGCCCGACCCGATCACGTCCAAGCGGTCGCCCGGAACGTCGGAAATCGCGAGCACCTCGATTCGCCTGCTCGCCGCGTGGGCCGCGAGGCGGCCGCCCGAGAGGCGACTCAGATGCTTGCGCACCGAGTTGAGTTCGCCGATTGCGGCGCCCCCCTGGAGCAATCGATCCGTCGCGTTCGCGAAATCGTCGAGCGTCACGCCGTCGCT
>JAFDBP010000110.1 GCA_019313245.1 Deltaproteobacteria bacterium | reverse complement strand
GCGCGCCGCGCGCCCGATCGCGGCGCTACTCGACGACCCCCACCCCCAGGTGCGCCGCACCGCGTCCTACGCGCTGCAGGAACTCGCGCACGCGGGCCGCGAGGCCGTGCCCGAATTGATCGAGCTGCTCGACGACGAAGACGACGAGGTAAGGAAATTTGCGGCGGTCGCGCTCGGAAACATCGGTCCGTATGCGGAGCCCGCGCGCGCGCGGCTCGAAGCCGTGCGCGACGATCCCGGCGAGAATTCGCACGTGCGCGGCGCGGCCCGCACGGCGCTCGGCAGAATCGATCTCGGCGCGGGCGTGCGGAAGCTCCGCGAAGACGCGGGGCCGCTGCTGCCGTTGGTTCTCGCTCGCGTTCGCTCCGATGATCCCGCACAGCGCCTCGAGGGAGTCGAGCTACTCGGGCTGATGGGTCCGGCTGCACGGCCCGCGATCGACGATCTGATCGGGTTGCTCGAAGACGACGATCGGCGCATCGTGATCGCCGCAGTTCGGGCGCTCGGTGCGACCGGTTCGAGCGAAGACCGGGTCGCGCGGGCGATCTCGTCTCAACTCTCGGACGTCGACGTGCGCGCCGACGCCATCCGCATGTTGGGCGCCATCGAAATTCGAGATCCCGCATGGGTCGAAGCGATCGCGGCACACCTCGCGGATCCGGAAGTCTCGGTTCGCCGCGCGGCCGCACAGGCGCTCGTCGCATTTGGAGCCGCGGCAGCACCCGCGAGCGGTGCGCTCAGCACTCGATTGAGCGACAGCGACTCGGGCGTGCGACGCCTGGCCGTCGATGCGCTGATTGCGATCGACCCGAGCGGGCAACGCGCACTGGTTCCGCTCTACGCGCTGCTCGCCGACGAGGACTCCAGGATCCACCGCGCTGCAGCCGACGAACTCGCGCGAATTGGAACGCGCTTCCCCACTGTCGTCCCTCAACTGACGAGACTGATGGTCCGGCCCGCTGAGCCCCAGCGCTTCGCCGCCGCTCGGGCACTCGCCAAGCTGGGACCTGCTGCCGCGGAGGCGATCCCCGAATTCGAACGGCTGCTCGAAGATCCCGACCCCCGCATGCGTTCGATGGCCGCGGAAACCCTCGGGGCGATCGGCGGAGCGTCCACCGAGGCCCGCCGCGCCCTCGCAGCCAATCTCGATCACGGCGATTCCGCAACCAGGCTTCACGCGCTGCGCGGACTCGAACGCATGGGTGCGGCCGCGCAAAGCGAGACACCCAGGCTGTTCGAACTGCTGGCCGAACCAGACCTCCAGACACAGCAGGCTGCGGGACGCGCGTTGGCGGCCGCAGTCGAGGGCGATCCCAGCCCGATTGTGCGGGACCTGATCGAGATGCTCGCGGACCCTCGACCGAGCGCGCGCTCGGGTGCCGCCTACGCGCTGAGCCTATTCGAGAGCGCCGCAGCAGTTGCAGTTCCCCAGTTGATCGCGCTGCTCGACGATCCGTATCCCCTGCCTCGGGTCTACGCGGCCGTTGCGCTCGGAGAAATCGGCGCCGCCGCACAAGGTGCGCTGCCGCGACTTTCGGAGCTGCAATGGGATCGCGACTTTCGGATCAGCGGGTCGGCGCGGCAGGCGCTCGCTGCGATTCGCAAACAGAGTCGCTGATCGACCGCGCGTCCGGCGGCGCAGCAAGGGCCTTCCGGCAGGTCTCGCACGACCGGCAATCGTGCGACGCTGCCGCCCGCGCGTCATCCACAGGCGCTCTATCGATTCCAATGAGTGTTTCTGGCGCCGGATCGCCACAAACACTCGACAAACGTGGTATCAACCGCACGACGGCCCCAGGTTTCTCGAAACTGCGTCGGAAGGAGACTTTGTTGCGAACTGGAATCCGCTTACTCGTCACCATCTTCTCGTTTGCGATTGCCGCCGCGCCGGCGGCGGGTGAAGACGGCCCCACGATCCTCGACGATGGCTCGTCGCCGAAACCGGGCGGCCTCACCCGCAACCCGTCCGGACTCAGCGATGCTGAACTCGACGCGCGCCTCAGATTTCTGGAGGAGCGCCTCGACGACGGCAAGGTCTATGCGAGAAACTGGCAATGGGGTTGGACCGCCGGCTACAGCCTCGGCATCGTCATCGGAACCGCAGAAGCCATCACGTGTTGTTCGACCCGAAAATCCGGACGCGACCATTCGGTGAGCGGGAATACCCGGCACAAGGGGCGCACCAAACACATCGTCACCGCGGCAAAGGGCGTGATCGGCACCTCTCGGATGCTGCTCAATCGCCATCCGGGCCGGCACGGCGCCGACGCGATGCGGGCCATCGAGGGCGATTCGCGCGAAGCCAGGCTCGCGCGCCTCGCCAGGGGCGCGGAGGTGCTGCAGGCAGTCGCCAAGCAGGCGAAACGGCGCACGGATTGGAGATCCCACGCGGGAAACGTCGGGCTGAACCTCGCCGGCGGCGCGTTCATCTTCGGTTTCGGTCGCAAATCGGACGCCTGGGAATCGATGGGCCTGGGCGTCGGGGTCGGAACGCTCCAGATCCTCACCGCGCCCAAGCGCGGCATACAGGATCTGGAGGATTACGAGACGCGCTTCGGCATGAAGACCGCGAGCCGCTTCCACTGGTCGGTCGTCCCGACCGCGGGCGGCGCCGCGCTTCAGGTGACCTTCTAGGCAGAGGATTTGGCGCCGCAGCGCGCGCAAGCCAATTTCTCGCGAAACACCGCAACGCGTCCGGGCCGCGCGCGGCCCGCGCTACAGACCGACGTCTTCCTTCGAGTAATCGGCCGTGAGCCAGCGCTCGGGGCGAATCCGGACCAGGATCATCAGGTCGTCGTCTCGACCCTCGCTCGCGCTCGCGATGTAGCGATCGCCGGCCTCGGGGCCGAGGTAGCGATGCGCGAGCACGCGCTCGTTGCGCTCCACATCCGAGGGCTCGATCCGAACCACGGGGCCCTCGACGCTCGCGTACTTGTAGGGTGCCGCCTCGTCTTGCGCGCAGAGACTCACGCGCATCCCCTCTTTCAGCAGCTTTCCCTTGCGCGAATCTCGCTCGGTGACGATTTGCACTTCGCCGCCCGGCTCATAGGCGTACCAGACCGGGGCCGTCAGCGGACCGCGCCCCTCCTCGTGGATACTCAAGACGCCTACGTGCACACCGGACAAAAAGGCCTCCCGCTCTTCGCGGGTCATCGTGGTCGACATTTCGGGCTCCTCAATGGGATCGTCAGTCTACTGCATCTTTTCGCGGACCTGCCGGGTATCCAACCTCGCTCGACGAGGGCTCCGGCGCATCCATCGCGCAGCTCTACCACGCCACTGCCGGGCCCATCGACCAGCCCTCGCCCATGACT
>JAFDBP010000109.1 GCA_019313245.1 Deltaproteobacteria bacterium | reverse complement strand
CGCGCGCTCCGCGCCGACCTCCGTCATGCTCGTCAAACGCCGCGACAACCCGGCCCGCCAGTGGATTCGCCGCAGTTGATCGCCGGGCGCGTAGTCGCGCAGGCCGATCGCGTCGGCGCCGCTGCCCGAGGGCGCGGGAACCCGCTCGCCCGCATCGCGCGGGCTGCCGAAGTCGCGCAGGCGGCGCACGGGTTCGAGTGCGGGGTAGACGAGCGCGTTCTGGTTCGCGGGCAACGTCAGAGACTTCGAAAAGAGCCCGAAGGGAAAGCGCGTAAACACCCGAAATTCAGCGAATTCGACGCGGCCTCTGGAACCGGGCCGGAAGTTGTAGGCGCGGCGCAGCGTCTCGCCCGCGCCGATCCGCAGCGCGAACGCGCGGGGCCGGTCGGAGGCGTCCTTTTCGCGTGTCGCGCGGCGATCTTCGACGACCACCGCGAAGGCCGCGATGCGGCGCTGCGTGTTCGAGATTTCGAGCACGATCTTGTTGTCGAAATTCGCGTAGAGTTCGCGGGGCAGGCGCCGGCGCACGCGGATGCCGCGCAGCGAGGATTCCGAGAGCACGCCCGAGAGCAGCAGGAAGCCGAGCATCAGCGAGAGCACCAGGTACATCAGGTTGTTGCCGGTATTGAGCGCCGCGAAGCCCACCCCGAGCGTGATCGCGAAGAACAGCCAACCCGCTCGGGTGGGGCGCAGCGCGCGCGGCGGCCGCAGCCAGCGGGCGATCCGCTGCCTCAGAGCGGGATGGGCAGGGCTTCGAGGATTTCTCGGACGATCCACGCGGTTTCCTCGCCGTCGCGGGAGTGATGGGAGCGCGGATCGACGGTGATGCGATGGGCGAATACGTCGACCGCGAGGTCTCGCACGTCTTCGGGAATGCAGAAGTCGCGGCCGTCGACGAGCGCGCGCGCCTGTGCGGCGCGCCGCATCGCGACGGCGCCGCGCGGCGAAATGCCGATTTCGAGCGCTTCGTGCTCGCGGGTTTCCTTGACGATCGCGAGCAGGTAGCCGACCAACGCCTCGTCGAACTTGATCGTCTCTGCGGCGCGTTGCAGTTCGCGCAGCTCGTCGATGGTCACCGCGGGTTGCAGGCGCGGCAGTTCGGTGGCGGCCGGATCCTCGCGCAGCACGGCCGCCTCGTCGGCGGGATCCGGGTAGCCGATTCCGGTGCGCACGAGGAAGCGGTCGAGCTGGGATTCGGGCAGCGGGTGGGCGCCGTGGTGCTCCAGGGGATTCTGCGTCGCGACGACGAAGTGGGGTTCAGGCAGCGGGTGGGTGACACCGTCGATGGTGACGCCGGATTCGGCCATCGCCTCCAGCAGCGCCGACTGCGTCTTCGGGCTCGCGCGATTGACTTCGTCCGCGAGCACGACGTTGGCGAAGATCGGCCCGGGTTGGAAGGCGAATTCACCGGTGGGCACGCCGTCGCGCGCCTCGGGAATCGAAGCCCCGAGCACGTCGCTCGGCAGCAGGTCGCTGGTGAATTGGATGCGGCTGAAGCTGCCGTCGATGCTGCGGGCCAGCGCCTGCGCGAGCGTCGTCTTGCCGACCCCGGGCACGTCTTCCAGCAGCAGATGCCCGCCCGCGAGCAGGGTTTCGACCGCGCGGCGCACGACTTCGGGCTTGCCCCGAAGCGCCCGTTCGATGTTCTGGCGGATCCTCGTGATGAGGATTTCGGCCTGCTCGGCGTCGAAGCGAGCGGGTGCGGCGTCGTCGGTAGGCGGCGGCGGAGATTCGTTGGGCACGCAGGGCTCTTCGGCTCATCTCGTCGCGCGCCTGAGGCGAACGCCCCTCTAGCGCCGATTTTGCGCGGCAGCGGGCGGGCGGGTCGTCCGCCCTCAGTCGGCGAGCAGGGCTTGCAGCGGGTCCTCTGCATCCTCGACACTTCTGAGCCGGGCGATCAACGCGACGAGGTCGCCGTCGAGCCGCGCAAACAGCTCTGCGTACCGCTCGAGTTCGGACGCGTAGGTGCCGGTCAGCGCGAGGCAGGCGTCATTCATGCGCAACACATCGGCAAGTTCGCCCGGATCGCGCGTTCCGAGCGGCAGGTTGCGGATGCGCGTTCGCGCGCGCTCTTCGAGGTGCTGGCGGATCTCGTCGCGGTCGCTCCCCTCGCCCCGGGATGCGTAGAGCGCCGATACTTCTTCGCGGAAGCGCAGGAGTTCGGCGTTTATTCGCCGGTCGTCTTCGATCTCCAGGCGCCGGCGGTGGGCGCGCTCGGGTTGCAGACTGGATTCGAAGAAGCGCACGCTGCCCTCTTCGCCGATGAAACTCGCGACGCTCTCGTTGAAGTCGGCGTGATCCTTCAGGTAAACGGTGGCGTGTACGAGCTCGTGCAGGATCACCTCTACGAGTAGACCCGGCGGTTGGCGCAACATCGGCTCGGTGACCGGGTCGTCCATCCACCCGAGCGTCGAATACGCGCTCACGCCGGATTCGCAGACGTTCAAGCCATCGGCTCGCAGCGCCTCGGCCTCGCGGCTCGCGCGCTCGCGGTCGAAGAACCCCTTGTAGGGCAGCTGGCCGAGCAGTGGGAAGCGGAAGCCCGCGGGCGTGACGCTACCCGGTCGCGTCGCCACGACCGTCGTGACGACCCGGTCGCCGGGCCACTCGGCGAAACTCGTATATTGTTTGCCGACGTCGAGGCCGAGTTCGATCGCGAACTCGCGAACCTGGAGTACGAGCAGGAGTTGCTCGCGGATCTCGCGGGGCGTCTCGGGGTCGACGAGAACCGCTTCGATCGGCTTTCGCGCGCGCAGCAGGCGGTTCTGGCCCATCGCGACGTGGCTGTAGTAACAACCGGAGAGGCCCACGGAAATGGCGAGCAGCACCCCACAGGTGAGTTTCTGCCAGATCGCGGTGCGGGCCGTCGACGCCGAGCAAGCCGAGCGCCTGGCCGCGGAAGCGTACGCGGCGGGGGCGACGGGACTCGAGGAGCGCGAAAGCGAAGACGAAATCACCCTGATCCTCTACGCGCCGACCGGCGCGGCGCGGGCGGTTTGCGACGCGATTGCAGAGGCCGCGCCCGAGGCGCGCGTCGATCCCCCGATCGAAGTTCCCGAAACGAATTGGTCCGAGCAGTGGAGAATCGGTCTGACTGCGACGATCATTTCACCTCACCTGTTGATTCGACCGTCTTTCGTGTCGGTCGCGCTGGATCCCGGCCAGGCCGAAATCGTGATCGATCCGGGTCAGGCCTTCGGCACCGGCGGACATCCTTCGACCCACCTCGCGCTGGATTGGATCGACGAAATCGCGCCGACGCTGAAGCCGGGCGCGCGCGTTCTCGACGTCGGCACCGGAAGCGGAATCCTCGCGCTCGCGGCGGCAAAGCTCGGCCCCGCGGAGATCTTCGCATTCGACACCGATCCGCTCGCCACCGCGGCCGCGCGCGACAACGCCCGGGCCAACGGCCTCGCCGAGCGGTTGCGGTTGTACACCGGAGGGCTCGACGCGATCGGAGCGGTCGCATTCGACCTGGTGGTCGCGAATCTGCTGAGGACGGAAATGCTGCCGCTGCTCGACGGGATTGCGGCGCGGGTCCGCGCGGGCGGGTTCGCGGTGTTCTCGGGTCTGCTCGAGAGCGAGCGCGAAGCCGTCGCCGAGGCGTTGCGCGCGGTGGGCCTGCGCGAGCGCGGCGTGCGCAGCTGCGAGGATGCGAACGGGGATTCGTGGTCGGCGCTTCTCACGATTCGCTGATCTTCCGCCGCCAATCGTCGAGTACGCGCTCGAGCATGCGCTCGATGGGCACGCTCGGCGCCCAGCCCGTCGCCGTTCGCAGTCGGCTGGCATCGCCGACCAGGTAATCCGCGGGGCGCACGCGCTCGGGGTCGCATTCGATCAGCGGCCGTTGCTTGGCGAGACCGAGCAGCGCATCGAGCAGCTCGCGCAGCGGGGTGCCGACTCCGCTGGCGACGTTGTAGATGTCGGCCGGCACGTCGGGGTCGAGCAAGCGCAGGTAGGCTTCGACGACGTCGTCGACATCCAGGAAGTCGCGTACCGAAGCGAGGTTGCCCACCCGCAGCACGGGTGCGCGCCGGCCCGCTTCGATCTCGGCGGTCTGCCGCGCGAAGTTCGAAAGCACGAAGGTGTCCGACTGGCCCGGACCGGTGTGGCCGAACGCGCGAACACGGACGACGTCGAGGCCCTGTTCGGCGAATTCGGTTCCCAACGCTTCGGCTTCGGCCTTGCTGCGCGCGTACGCGGACGCGGGCGCGAGCGGCGCATCCTCGGTGAGCGGCGGCGAGTCGGGGCTGGAGCTGCCGTACTCTTCGGCGGAGCCGATCAGCAGGATTCGCGGCCGGCTGCCGCAGCGCAGGGCTCCCTCCAGCACCGAACGCGCTCCGCCGTAGTTGACGCTGTGGGTGGATTCGGGATCGACGGCCGACGCAGCGACCGAACTCTGTGAAGCGAGGTGGATGATGGCTTCGGGCTGCGCGAGTTTCAGCCTGCCCGCGACGGCTGTGGCATCCGTGACGTCGAGGTCGAGATCCGTGGCCGTGACCTCGAAGCCCTCATCGACGAGCCGCGGGACCAGATGCCCACCGACGAAGCCCCGCGCTCCCGTGACGAAAACCCGCACCGGCCGCAGACTGCCAGACTCGACAACGCTCTGCTAGAGGGCCGGCCCGGATTGGGGCGATCGCGGATTTTGGGCGATGCTGGGCGCCCGGCGGGGATCGGTGATATCTATTCGAGCGGGCCGGCATTTGACGGGAGGCGAGATGATCCTCGGAATTTCGGGTCTCTACGGAGCGGGGAAGGGCGAGGCCGTCCAGTATCTGGAGGCGCGCAGTTTCTACCCCTACTCGCTGTCCGATGTGATTCGCGAGGAGTTGAGCAGCCGCGGGCTCGAGCCGACCCGCTAGCGCATGATCGAGGTCGGCAACGAGATCCGCGCGACCGAGGGCCTCGGCGGTCTCGCGCATCGGCTCGCGGAATCGCTGGTGGCCGACCGCAACTACGTGATCGACTCGATTCGCCACCCGGCCGAAGTCGAGGCGCTGCGCGCGCGAACCGGGCACTTCCGGCTGCTCTGGATCGATGCGGACGAGGACGTGCGCTTGAAGCGGATCGTCGAGCGCGGGCGGGTCGGCGATCCGACCTCGCTGGAGGAGTTGCGGCAGCTCGAGGGTCGCGAGCTCGGCAGCGAGAATCCGGCCGCACAGCAGTTGTTGGCGGTTCGCGACCTCGCCGACGACCGAATCGAGAACAACGGCAGCCTCGAAGAGCTGTTGAAGAAGGTCCAGGACCTGCTCGAGCAGAGCTTTTTTTTTGAGCGGCCCGACTGGGACGAGTACTTCATGTCGATCGCGCGGGTCGTCGCATCGCGCAGCAATTGCGTGAAGCGCAAGGTGGCGGCGGTCATCACCCTCGACAAGCGGATCGTCTCCACGGGCTACAACGGCACCCCGCGCGGCACGCGCAACTGCAACGAGGGCGGCTGCCCGCGCTGTAACGGCTTCGCGGAGGGCGGCAAGCGCCTCGACGAATGCCTGTGTTCGCACGGCGAGGAGAACGCGATCACCCAGGTCGCCTATCACGGCTCGGCGATTCGAGGCGCCACGATCTACACCACCTTCTCGCCGTGCCTGATGTGCACGAAGATGATCATCAACTCAGGGATCACCGAAGTCGTCTACAACGCCAGCTATCCGCTCGGTGAGATCTCGCTCGACCTGCTGCGCGAGGCCGGCGTCAAGGTGCGACAGGTCACGCTGCCCGAGGACTGAGCGGGCAAACCGCTTCAGGCGGACGCGCTGCGCGCGATGTCGGGTTCGACGTAGATCACGCGGGCGATCGGCGCCCGATTGCGGATCGCGGACTCGAGTTCGTCGATCGCCGAGGCGAGACCCCGCAGGTCGAGGCCGGCGTCGAAATCCACCTTGACGGCCACGAGCAATTCGTCCGGGCCCAGGTGAAGCGTTCGCATGTGGATCAATTCGCGAACCGAGGGGGATGCTTCGATCGCGCTTCGGATCGCGTCTCGGACCTCCGCCTGGGCGGATTCGCCGATCAGCAGGCTCTTCATTTCGATCGACAGCACGACCGCGATGACGCCGAGCAGCGCGCCGATTGCGATGCTGCCGATCGCGTCGAAGCGGGGCTCGCCGAGTGCCGCCGCCAAGCTGACACCGATCAGTGCGAACACCAGGCCGAGCAGGGCGCCGAGGTCTTCCAGCAGGACGACGGGCAACTCCGGGCTCTTCGAGCGGCGGATGAAGGACCACCAGTTCTTGCTGCCGCGCAGCGGCTGCGCGGCGACGATCGCGGTGCGAAACGACCAGCTCTCGAGCGCGATCGCAACGACGAGGACGCCGATCGCGATCGCGGGCGACGCGAGTTCGTGGGGATGCCGGAGCTTCTCGACGCCCTCGTAGATCGCGAAGATCGAACCCAGCACGAACAGCACCATCGCGACGACGAACGCCCAGAAGTAGCGCTCCCTGCCGTATCCGAACGGGTGCTCGCGCGTCGCTTCGCGTTTCGCACGCGCGGTTCCGAGGATCAGCAGTCCCTGGTTGCCGGTGTCGGCCAGCGAGTGGACGGCCTCGGCGAGCATCGAAGCGGCACCGGTGACGAGGAAGGCTGCGAATTTCGCGCCGGCGATCCCGAGGTTTGCGAGGAATGCGGCCACGATCGCGCGGCGGCTTCCATCTTCCTGCATCGCGTTCTTCTCCGAGACTTCCGCAGATCAGCGCCGATCGGTGGCGCGAAGCGAGGCTACCACTCTCCGGTGTTCGGCATCGATCGCCAAGGTTCCCGCTCGGGCAGCGGATCGCCGCTCTGCAGCAACTCGATCGAAATGTCGTCCGGCGAGCGCACGAATGCCATGTGGCCGTCTCGCGGCGGGCGGTTGATGGTCACACCCGCGTCCATCAGCCGCTGACAGATCGCGTAGATGTCGTCGACCGCGTAGGCGAGGTGGCCGAAGTTGCGGCCACACGGATAGGGTTCCGGATCCCAGTTGTAGGTGAGTTCGACCT
>JAFDBP010000108.1 GCA_019313245.1 Deltaproteobacteria bacterium | reverse complement strand
GGAAACCAGCGCTTGATCCTCGCGGAGGCGCTGTTGCCCTCGCTGCGCGAAAAGGTCGACCGCGACCTGCCCGTCGAGCGAACCCTGCGCGGCGCAGAACTCGTGGGCAAGCGCTACGTGCCGCCGTTCGATTGGTTCGAACGCGAAAAGCCGTCGCTCGACTACTGGCGCGTGGTCGGCGCGGACTTCGTGGAGCTCGACGCCGGAACCGGTGTCGTCCACATCGCGCCCGCGTTCGGCGAGATCGACTTCGACATCCTGCGCGCCGAGCAGCGCGAGAATCCCGAGCTGCCGCTGCTGTGCGCGGTTCGGCCGGACGGGAGCTTCGACCCCGAGATCGCGCCGAAAGCCTACGCGGGCCACTGGGTGAAGGACTGCGATCGCCGCCTGAGCCGCGAGCTGAAGGAGCGCGAGCTGCTGTGGCACGCCGAGCAGATTCGCCACGAGTACCCGTTCTGCGTGCGCTCCGACGAGGACCCGCTGATCCAGTACGCGCGGCCGGCCTGGTACATCCGCACCTCGGACCACATCGAAGAGGTGCTCGCCAACAACGCGAAGATCAATTGGCTGCCCGAGACGATTCGCGATGGGCGCTTCGGCGACTTCCTGCGCAACAACGTCGACTGGGCGCTCTCGCGCGAGCGCTTCTGGGGGACGCCGCTCAACATCTGGGTCAACGACGAGACGGGCGCCCTCGACGCGCCGGCTTCGGTCGCGGAGATCCTCGAGCGCAACCCCGCGGCGTTCGCGGCCTTCGAGGCCGCGCAGGCGAAGGATCCCGATCTGTCGCCCCACCTCCGCGTCCACAAGCCCTGGCTGGACGCCGTGACCTGGACCAGGCCCGGCGAGCCGGGGGTCTACCGGCGCGTGCCGGAGGTCATCGACGCCTGGTTCGACTCCGGATCGATGCCGTTCGCGCAGTGGGGTTACCCCCATCGCGGCGTGGAGGGATTCGAGGCGAACTTCCCCGCCGACTTCATCTCCGAGGCGATCGATCAGACCCGCGGCTGGTTCAACTCGCTGATCTGGATTTCGACGTTGCTCTTTCCGGATCGACCGCTGCCCCGCCCGTACCGGACCTGCGTGGTGCTCGGGCACGTCGCGGACCGTGAGGGCAAGAAGGAGTCGAAGAGCAAGGGCAATTACACGCCGCCCGAGGTGATTCTCGATCGCATCCGGCTGGAGTTCGCGGTGGTGGAGCCCGCCGACCGGCTCGAGTGCGGGTGCGCGTTGATCGCGCGCGAGGACTACGACGGCCTCGATCTGCGCGGAGAGTCGACGGTCGTGCGCGCCTACCGCGGTGACACACCCGATACGGCGCTCGATCTCACGCTGCGCCCGGCGAAGCTGCCCCGGCGCGTCATCGCACTCGGCGAAGCCGATCGATCCGCGCTGGGCGTAGAACTCGGCTCGAACAACCACGAGATCATGCCCCGCGAGGTGCCGCGTCTGCCCGCGGTCAACAAGCTCTGGATCGAGGACCCGAACTCGTCTGCACCCGGCGCGGACGCCTTCCGCTGGTTCTTCTACGCCTCGAATCCGCCCTGGAATCCCACGCGCCATTCACTCAGCGGCGTGCGCGCCCAGCAGCGCGAGCTGCCGCTGAAGCTGCGCAACGTCTACGCGTTCTTCACGATCTACGCCGACATCGACGGCTTCGATCCCTCGAGCGAAGTCTGTGCAGCCGGCCGCCGTCCGCCGCGCGAGCGCGCGCTGATCGACCGCTGGATCCTCTCGGAACTCGCGCTGACCAACACCGAAGTGATCCAGAAGATGGACGAATTCCGCGTCTACGACGCGACGGTCGCGCTCACCGCTTTCGTCGACGCGCTGTCCAATTGGTACGTGCGGCGCTGCCGCAGTCGGTTCTGGGCCGCGGGTCTGGACGCCGACAAGCTCGACGTCCACTGGACGCTCTACGAGTGTCTGGTCGCACTCGCCAAGCTGCTCGCTCCGTTCCTGCCCTACGCGACCGAGGAGATGTGGCAGAACATCGTCCGCCGGCCGTTCCCGAATTCGGAAGCGGAGAGCGTGCACCTCTGCGACTACCCCGAGCCCGACGGCGAGGCGATCGATCGGCCGCTCTCGCGCTCGATGGGCGCGGTGCGAGATCTGGTTTCGCTCGGTTTGCAGGTGCGCACGGCCCAGAAGCTCCGGGTTCGGCAACCCCTCGCGGACGCCGAGCTGGTCCTCGCGGAGTCGGATCTCGAGCCGGCGCTGCGAGATCACCTCGACCTGATTCGCGACGAGCTCAATGTGCGGGAGGTGCACTTCGTTCCGAACGCGGACGACTACGTGACCTACAACGTCGCGCCAAATTTCCGCGCGCTCGGGCCCCGTGTCGGCAAGCGCATGCCCGCGTTGAAGCAGGCACTGGCCGAAGCGGATGGCGCGACCCTGCTCGCGCAGTTGGAGTCGGAGGGTCGCGTGGCGATCGAGATCGACGGCGAGGAGCTGTCGCTGGGTCCGGATGAGATCGGCGTTTCGTTGCGCGCGAGGCCCGGTTTTGCGGCCGCTTCTGGGTCTTCGGGTGTGGTCGTATTGAGCACGACGCTCACCGACGAGTTGATCGCGGAGGGTTTGTTCCGCGAAGTCCTGAATCGGATCCAGACCTTCCGCAAGGAACTCGACCTCGAGTACACCGGTCGCATCCGCTTGACGCTGGCCGCAGCACCCGCGTTGCTGGATGCCGTTCGCCCGCGCCTCGACGAACTCAGCCGCGAAGCGCTGGCCGTCGAGGTGACCCTCGATGCGCCCCCGAAGCCGGGAGACCACCGCAGCGAGGTCAGCATCGACGGCGAGCCGCTGACGATCGGGCTCAGTCTCGCGTAGGCGTGCGATGCCGTCCAAGACTCCGCTCGACCCCAGGATCGGCACCCCCGAGCAGTACCGTTGGCTGCTCGGACTCGTCAAGGTGATCCTCGGGCTCAACCTGCTGGATGCGATCTTCACCTTGCTCTGGATCAACGCCGGACTCGCGCGCGAAGCCAATCCGCTGCTCGCGGAGATCGTCCGAGATCACCCGGTCGCTTTTGCGATCGTCAAGCTGGGCCTCGTCGCGGGCGGGTCGTTCCTGCTCTGGCGCTATCGGGCTCGACCGCTCGCCGTGGTCGGGATCTTCGCGGCGTTTCTGGTCTACTACCTGCTCCTGCTCTACCACATCGGCTATCTCAGCCTCGTGGTCGGGACACTGCTGTTTCCGTAGCTGGCGAATCCTGCGGATCTGCGCGCGGCGCGTCAGCTTCGCAGCTGGATTGCGGCGTTCGAGATGACGATCGCGTCGCGCTCCTTCGCGTGACACTCGATCAGGATGGAGCCGTTCTCGCGCCAGTAGCGGGTGACGAAGGTCTCTCCCGGAAAACCGATTCCCGCGAAGCGCGCGCTGTAGCGCGCCACCTGGGTGACGTCCCCGCCGAGCGCGTCGTCCACCACGGCCTTGCAGGCGATGCCGTAGGAACAGAGCCCGTGAATGATCGGAGTGTCGAAGCCCGCGAGCTTTGCGAAGTCCGGGTCGCAGTGGAGCGGGTTCTTGTCGCCGTTCAAGCGATACAGCAGCGCCTGTTGGGGAAGCGTCTTCGATTCGACGATTCCATCGGGCTCGCGCTCCGGCGCGTGGTTTCGCGCTTTGGGACTCGGCGGTCCGCCAAATCCGCCCTCGCCGCGCAAGAAGAGCGACATCCGGTTGGTGAAGAGCGGGGATCCCTCGGCGTCGACCGTGTTCACTTCGAGAATCAGCAGTGCCGCCTTGCCCTTGTCGTAGACCTCGGCGATGCGGGTTTCGCTTGCGAGCTTCGCTTCGGGCGGTAGGGGTTGGTGGAGTTCGATTTCCTCTTCTCCGTGCAGCATCAGGGCCACGTTGAAATCCATCCCCGGTACGGCCAGCAGATTCGGAAGGGTTCCGACATTGGCCACGGTCGAGAAGCTCGGCAGCACCTTCAGGTTCTTCTCGTAGGTGTACTCGAGTTCGCCCGGATCCGTAGCGGGAACACCGGCCCCCACGCCCAGGTGGTACAGGATGGCGTCGTCGCGGCTCCAGCCGCCCTCGCCCTTGGGAAATTCGTAGCGGAGCGCTTCGTCTCGATCGATCGGCATCTGAACCTCCGGCGACGGAATTTGGCCCGAGGTTAGCGCTCTCGATGAATTGCAGTTTGGGGTGGGGCGCCGATTTCTACTGGCCCGAAATCGCGCCCTGGGCGACGAGGTCGAGGAACGCTTCGGAAACCCGCGGATCGAATTGGGTCCCCGTGCAGCTGCGAATTTCCTCGATCGCCTCCTCGAACGACATTGCGGCCTTGTAGCTCGAGTTGCTGGTCATCGCGTCGAACGCATCGCATAGCGTGATGATGCGCGCCTCGAGCGAGATCTCCTCTCCGGCGAGCCCTTGTGGGTAGCCGGTCCCGTCATAGCGCTCGTGATGGCTGTGGACGATCGGCGCGACGTCTTCCCAGAGGCGAATCCGCGCGAGCATCCGGTAGCCGATCTCGGCGTGCTTCTGGCAGACCTTGTCGCCTTTGGGCACGGATCTGTCGAACTTGAGCATCCCGATGTCGTGGAGCAGGGATGCGAAGTGGAGGTTTTGCAACTGCTTGTCGTCGAGGTTCAGGGCTCTGCCCACGCGGTTTGCAGTCTGGGCGACCCTGGTGCCGTGGCCATTGTTGTAGTCGAGGTGGACGTCGAGCGCAGTGACCAGGATCTCCGTCATGTGGGAGAAGAAGTTGCGCTGCGAGTCGCGGAGGTCGGCGTTGCGCATCGCCACCGAAGTCAATCCCGCGAGTGTATTGAGGGCATCCATCTTGCTGCCTTCGAATTCGCTCGCCGATCTCGCGTGGACGATCGCGAGCACGCCGAGCCAACTCGACTCGCCCGAGAGCGGCAAGACCACGAGGCCTCCCCGGTTGCCGCTGCCGTTCTTGATCGCGGGCCTGCCGCTGTTCATCGCGAGTTCCGCGAGTTCTGCGATGCGGTCGCCGATGGTTTGAAAGAGTTTCTCGGCGTCCGGGCCGGCGGACTCGAAGAGTTCGGCGGGCTCTTCGGGATGCTTGCTGCGAACCAACAGGTAGGCGGCCTGCGCGCCCGTGAGTTCCACCGCACAGGCCACCGAGGTGGCCGCGATGTCGCTCGCGTATTCGGAGGCCGTCAAGCTGCTGGAAGCGCCCAGCAGCGCCGACAGGCGCTGGTTGTCGCGGTCGATGCGCGCGAGGGTCGAGTGGGTCGTCTTGCGCAGCACCAGAAACGACAGCAGCGACAAGACCGCAATCGAACAGACGAACGCGATCATCCCGACGATATGCCCCTTGTCGGGAATCGTGGGTATCACGTAGCGCTCTACGATGAATCCGAGAGCGAGCAGGGGAACCACGGCGCCCAGGAAGTACGCGGTGAACGTCGTTCGATCGAGTCTCTGCGAGAAGATCGAATTTCGGTGATGCCGGGATTCTTCCACCAGTTCACTCCTGTAGGCGGGCTCGATGCCGCTTCGCTCAACCCCCATCGACCGGCCGACAACCCCGCTAAAGTGGTCCGGCGGGCAATTCGAGCCGAGCTGGGCGCCGGTTGGCCGCGCGTGCCGAGCGCGGTGGCGCAATGGGCGCTACTTGAAGCGGGG